>JAHISX010000019.1 GCA_018817915.1 Bacillota bacterium | reverse complement strand
GGGTATGGTCATTTTTTATTTTTATTCTATTAAGTGTGATGTTATAATTAAACTATACATATTTACTAGACTGGGGGAAAAGAATTGTGAATAAAGCATTATTTGTTTTCCTAGCATTCATAATCGGAGAGATTTTTACAGCAATTTTCTTATTGCCAATTCTAACAGAGTTATATGAACCACTCAAAACATTGTCAGTACCCTTACCAGCTCTAGTGTGGATTATTCTCTTTTTAATTATTCCAACTATCATTGGTGGAGCAATTGAAGGTGCCTGTCTTGCGTTGTTCAATAAATACAGTGATTAATGTGAGTTCCAAAATCTAGATAGCATATAATTTTAATAAGTGAAAGTTGGTGTCATAATGAATAATCACGAAGTAGCAATTAATGGCGTAAAAATTATAGCTAAAATATTAAATTTACCTGTACCGCTCATCAGCTTCTTTGACCCCTCAAAAATATCTAATAATGAGATTACAGGTATGTATCTGTTCGAATCTGACGAAATTATATTCAATGACGAATGGGTAGCAAAATCTCAATGGATTGAGGTTATAGTTACTGCCTTTCATGAAACAAGACATGCATATCAAGGATATTGTATAAGAACTAGGTCACTAGAGTCAAAAGATACTCTAGACAAATGGGAATATGAAACGCTGAATTATATTCGTCCTACTGGAAAGAATAATGAAGTTGATGATCATGATTACTTAAATCAATTAATCGAGATTGATGCAATATCATTTACGCATGATAAGATTTATGAGTTCTTTGGTGTCAAGACTGTGATTCCAAAGGGTATTCTTAAAAAAGTATTGTCAATTTAGACCGATTTTCGTAACTGATTTGATTTTTGGGGGTATAGATTATGATGGATGTGTATTTTAAAGAAATCAACGTTTTGCAATCAATTATTGATGCTGATTACGACGATAAATTCGTATTATATCAAAACTATTTTGATGTTATAAAAGACTATGCAATAACTTTTGTAGATGATAAAGTTGGCAAGAATAACTATAAATATATGCTTGATGTTTTACAAATCGATTCTCAATATATTTTTTCCCCATTTCATTCAAACAAACTTTATACTCTAAATGAAGAATTTGTTTCCAGTTTATCACCAATGCTATACTTTTTTGATATATCACTAGATACAAATATTGTAAGTTATATTGATCGATTTCAGAGAGGTACTGATTTAGATGGTAAACCTTTAGAAATGGTGAAAAGATTAGGAAAACATAGACAAATTGCTAGTACAATCAATCTATCTCCTTATCTTAACGAAAATTGTCTTTTTGAAGGACAAATTAATCCTCACTATAAGGAAACAATTTACAATTTCTTTTATTATCTTAACAAGTTTCACCATAGATGGAGTTTCATAGCTAAAAGAAAGTCCAAAAAATCAACTGAGATGATTATTAAAAATCAGGAGTTTCTGCTAAACAGTCCTTTAGCCGACATATTTAAGCAGCAATTTAAAATAATCTATAGTTCAGTGTTGATGATCGCCCTACTTAACTTAAGCAATTCAAACAAGAAAGATAAAATTATTAAACTGATTGATTTTATGGCAAACGACATTAAAGCGATGGATATTTGTCTATTAGAAATTGCTGCTGTTTACTTTGTGAAAAAGCAGAATCTTTCATTCTTCGGAAAATTACAGAAAGGAAAGAAGGATATCGTTGATATTATCAAGAACTTATCATGGGATATTTTCCATCTTAGATATCAAGAGTTTCTTTTGAGTGTTAAGCCGGTTAAAGGTATTGATGTCAATTTGGTATTGTTCTGTACTCTTGATAAAAGACTAATTGAAATACAAGAGATAATTAAACTGAAAGCAATAGCCTACAACACAAAAACGGGGAACTACTATCCTTTTTACCAGAGTGAACAAGTTATGAAGATGCTTTCAAAAGAAGAAATACACAAGTATTTTCAATCGGAAAAGCATTTTGATCGCATTTCTACCAAAATGAATATTGATTATGATAATGTTATCTCGAATCTAGAGAGAAGTGTTATTACAAGCTATTCTAAATCTTATGAAGGAGCAAATAAGTCATGAATGATATATTTGAGCTATTCCCTAAAATGGATATTGAGGATAATGAAAAAGATACATTTTTAAATTACATCAGACTCAAAGGTAGATTTTTACACAAACAAGTCTATGAAACTTTATTATTAACTGATGAAAAAGCGAAATATAGCGAAATTTCAAGGATTATCCGATACGACAAATATATTCGAGATACGCTATACAAGTATCTCTCAGCTCTAGAAGAACAATGGAGAGCAGTAGCATTCGATAATTTTGAATATGAGTTAGGTAAGATCGAAGTAGTCAAAGCAGAAATTGACATAACAAAGATTATAATTAAGAAGCATTTTTCCGATTCAACTTTTTATTGGGCTTCATACAACAGGTCATTTACACTAAATAAGTTGATAGACGTTTTTAAAGCTAATAGACATACAATAGATATGAATATAACTGACGAAATGTATCAATCAATAAAAATTCTCAGAAATAGTGTTATGCATCATAATTTGATATTATTTTCATATAAAACCACTGTGGAAGATGTTAATCATGAAATAGAGAGCTTAGAATCAAAAATATCTCTATTATGGAAATTGCTAGATGATGAGATGAAGTACTCTTTTGAGAAGGCAATTAATATTGGAAATTACAAAGGTGGAGATTTTAAAAATCAATTGCCTAACTTGAATAGATATTGCTTAAGGAGGTTTAGTCATGGAGTATTTATCTAAGAATGAAACCAAAGTTAACCGTCAAGAGTTTAAAAATTTTTTTGATAAATTAACGAAAAAACTAGGTAATGAATGGAGTATAAGTTATCGATTAGTTGGGAGTGCTAAAAGAAATCTCGTTCTAGTTGGAAATGAAGGGTACGATCTTGACTATCATATATATTTACAAAAATCGCCTAATCTGAGCGATAAGGATATAAAACTGAAATTTAAATCTGAACTTGATAATATTATTGAAACATATAATCTAACTCCATGTGAGGACTCAACGCATGTTTTAACAACGAAGAGACTAGAAAACAAAAAGCTCATTTATGCTTATGATGTTGCTATAATGAGAAAAAATAAGAATGATGAATATTTAATATTGAAAAATGAAAAGACCGATAATAATGGAAACGGTCCCTATCATTTTGTTGAAGTACCTAAAGCATCTGATTTTGCAAATAAATACAACATGATTTCTGGTGTTGAACAATGGAAAAAACTAAGATCAATTTATAAAGGGAAAAGAGAATCTCAGCAAAGTTTGTCTAAAGATTTGAGAAAACATTCATTTTCTTTGTTGATTGAAGCAGTTAATGAAACTATTGATTGATTATGCTAAAATGGAGGCGTTAAAGTGATTGAGGTATTAAAAAATTTATTTGTCGGTAATCAGGATGATTATGAATATACTGTCAAATATGAGTCTGGTTGGGCGATAGTACATGCTTGTAAAGAACCATATCATAGACAATTGTTAGGATACCGAACACAAGGTGCACCAAAAGAACATCCGGATTATTATTTTGCAAATAGGGGTAATAGATTATATCTTAATCTTGTTGATGCCAATGACCTAATGTACATTCCGAAAAACATAATTGATGAAAGCATAAAGTTTATTCATGAGAAACTCCATGCTAATATGAAAGTGTTAGTTCATTGTAATAAAGGGGAGTCCAGATCTCCTACTATAGGTTTATTATATCTTGCTTCTATTGGTCATCTGAAATCAATAAAATTTATTGATGCCGAAAATGAATACAGAAGTATTTATCCTTATTACAATGCAGCAAATGGTATGAGAATGTTTGCATTAAAAAATTATGAAAACTATTGTTGTCTTTATCGATAATTTAAGCATATTCGTTACTTTTAGCACATTTTGATATAGATACAAAGTTCACTATGAATAAAATTGACAAATTGAGATTTTTCGAAGATAACTGTATACTTAATGACAATTGATATGATTATATCTTAAGAAACAGTTTAAAGTCATTATCTTAGATGATAAAGACATTATTTAACTGAACTCGTAAAAAATTAAAGGAGATACAGCAATGACTTGCATTTATAAACAATCTCGCCAATTTATATACCGCAATGCCCGTCCGCTCGACTTGGCGAGGTGGCAATACCACTTTGAGAACGGCTCGAAGGAAGCAGTCCTGACTGCACTTTCCGCTTACCAAAACGAGGATGGTGGCTTTGGTCACGCACTCGAGCCGGACTCTTGGAATCCCAACTCATCGCCTATTCAGACATGGACAGCAACAGAGATCTTACGTGAGATTGATTTTACCGACAACACTCATCCAATTATTCAAGGCATTCTGAGTTATTTAGCAAGCGGTAAAGATTTTGAGAGCAAGTTCTGGTACAACACTGTACTAAGCAATAATGATTATCCCCATGCGCCGTGGTGGCACACCGATAACAATAGCACTTGTCATCACTCCTACAATCCGACAGCTTGTCTTGCTGGATTTATAGTTCGATTTGCTGACAGGGATAGCGATTTGTATCAGCTTGGCTGTCGTATTGCCAAAGAAGCCTACAATGCTTATTTCTCACAAGATTTACTTGGCGATATGCATACAGCAACATGCTATATCAGACTTTGGCAGTATTGCGACGACATAGGTATGGTTGATTTCATTGACCTAACTGCGTTGAAAGAACGCCTGCGGGAGCAAGTGAAACATAGCATTACAAAAAATATCGACGAATGGGAAACGGGTTATATCTGCAAACCGTCGCAGTTTTTCAATACTTTATGCAGTATTTTCTATACTGATAACAGAGATATTGCCTACTATGAATGTGATTTTATCATCAAATCGCAACTTGATGACGGCTCTTGGAATATACCGTGGGGTTGGAACGGTTACCCCGAAGAGTGGTCTATCAGTAAGAACTGGTGGAAAGGCAATGGAGCGATTTTGAATATGCTATATCTCAGAGGTATGGGGAGGTTGAATGAAGAAGGGTATTAAAACTGTAATACAATCGCTCTTTGGCAAAGGTAATCCTGTTGTAAGATAACACACTCAAACAGATATACTTGGCGAAGTGACAGATAAAGAACTGGTCATCACATGGGTCAATAACTTTCTTCCCATCAACTGGAAGAACTCGAGGGATATTGTTCTAATACTATCTGATCACTATTGCTGAATGTGGATTGATATTTAAAGATGACCCATTGAACAAAGTACAAATTGTCAATTTCGGAATTGCTTATAAATTTGAAAATAGTTGCGGTGATTTCATGTGCATACTGGCTTCGGTAGGTTTAGGTCTTATTGCACTGTATTTGCTTCAATTTATTCATTAGAAATCTCAAGCGTTAAACCTTATGTTAACTCTTCTCAAATAAAGATAAACAAAAGAAAAATATGTTTCCACACTGGAAAAAGTCTGGAATGGGGGAACATAAAATGGCTAAAAATATGTTTCCGACGTACACGAACCGACAAATTTTCGAGCAATCAGATATACTCCACGCAACATGTATGTGGGAACATATTGATTAAAAAATGAAGTAAAACGGACAAAACAAATTGGGAATTTAAATATATAAGTTTAGCTACAGTTGTAATAAGTAGATCATTTTTGATTAGTGAAAATTGAGTTTTATTTTTTTAATTATCTAGCATTTCATATTTGGATGAATCAGATTAATCAAGTCCTTGGAGGAAAATGGTGAATTATAAACTATCAACATACTTGGGAAGTGCTCTATCTATTTGCTTTGGAGTATGGCATTTTTTCATTCCAACCATCTTTGAGTGGTATTCATATATGGATACCAACGCTCAAGAATTGGTTTTTGCTGTTAGAGCAACAAATCTATTTTTTTCACTCATCATGGTTCTTTTGGGAACAATGAACATCATCATTATCTCAAGCAAACATACATCAAAGCATACCATCACCACAATACTCTTGGTTAACATTATTTTATGGTTTACCCGTGTAGTCGCACAAATAATAGCGCCACAAGGAACAATTAATTTCTACATGCAATATGGCATGTTAATCGCATTTATGATGGTGTTGTTATTTTATGTCTTAGCAATCTTGCTGTATTTAAAACTTCCAATTGAAAAGATTATATCATAGCACATATTAATTTCTTAACATATATTCATATAAGCCGTTATTAAATTGTCATCATCTTTTATTTACTGAGTTTACCATGTCCATTCAGTCTAGGATCATGATTAGTAAATGAGCACTCAAAGGAGTTTTTTCATCTTTCATGACTTTATGAATTACTTTAAATATTTATTATTTTACACGATTCAAGCAATCGTTATAACGATTGCTTTTTCTGTCTCTTTAGCTCTTTTCCCATCAACAAAAAATAAAAATGAATAAATATGCTTGACTTATGTAAGCGTTTGTTATATATTTTAGGTATAACGGTAAACGGAGGAAATTATGTCATCTATAATTGAGATTGCAAGACTAGCTAAAGTAAGTAAAATGACTGTTTCCAATGTCATCAATAAAAAGTATTCCAAGGTTTCTAAAGAAACGATTGATAAAATCGAACGCATCATAGCTGAAACCAATTATACACCTAATTTATTTGCGAGAAGTTTGAAATCAAATACTTCCAAAATCGTTTTACTCGCTATTCCTCAGACCATTGAAAATGATCCCTATAAGAATAAGGCGTTTAATAATCCTTTTTATGGAGAACTCATCAACAGCGTTGAATACAATTTGCGTAAACATGGATATTACTTGATGTTTAGATTTATCAATGAAAATGAAATATTATCTAATTTGGTGATCAATTGGAATATCGACGGTGTCATTATCTTAGGGGCTATTGAAAAAGAAATGGACGTCATGTTTAAAGAAGTGAATGTGCCTACCGTCTATCTAGATACTTATATTGATATAGCAAAAAATGATATGATCATTACTGATGATGAGAAAGGTGGATTTCTGGCTACTGATTATCTATACCAAACAGGTAGAAGAAAAATAGGAATTGTTGTCAGTTCTATCAAAGAAGTCGGTGTAGCGAGCAAGCGCTATGACGGATACCGTCAAGCACTTGCCTCAAGTCATATTGACTTTCAAGCATCATGGTTATTTGAAGGATTCCCCTCATTTGAATTCGGTGATCAAATTGGAAAATATATCAGCTCGCATAAAGATCAATATGATGCATTGTTCGTTTACTCAGATATCTTAGCATTAGGAGTCATCAAGGGTTTAAAGACATATGGTCTTAGAGTTCCTGAAGATATTGCAGTTGTTGGCTTTGATGGACTCTATATTGGTGAATTATCGGAACCCAAATTGACAACAATCAAACAAGATATTACAGTTAAAGGTGAAATGAGTGTCAATCTCTTAATGAGAAAATTAAGCGGTGAATCAACAACCGTTGAACAGTTAAAACTACCTGTTGAATTATTGATTAAAGAATCTACTTAATGCTATCACTTGTGAAGCATTAAGTATGTTTATAAAGGTTTACCGTTATACCAAGGAGAAGCGCTCATGGAATGGTGGAAGAAAGCAGTAGTGTATCAAATATATCCTAGAAGTTTCATGGATACCAATCAAGATAGCATCGGTGATATTCAAGGCATCATATCTAGATTGGATTATTTGAAGTATTTAGGCATCAATGTGATTTGGTTATGTCCGGTTTATGCATCCCCTAATGAGGATAATGGATATGACATCAGCGATTACTACGATCTATCAAAAGAATATGGTTCTATGAAAGATATGGAAGAACTGATCTTTGAAGCAAAAAAAAGAGACATTTTCTTGATGATGGACATCGTTGCCAATCATACATCTAAAGAACACAGATGGTTTATAGAAGCTTCATCAGATGAAAATAATCTATATCATGAATATTATGTATTCAAAGATAACAATGGTGTTCTCCCTTCAGACCTTCAATCGGTTTTCCTAGATTCAGCTTGGGAGCTGAATCCAGCTACAAATGAATATTACCTTCATCTGTTTGCTAAAGGTCAACCTGATTTGAATTGGCACCATGAACCCGTAAGAAAAAGCATTTATGATATATTAAATTTTTGGATAGATAAAGGCATTAAAGGTTTTAGATTCGATGTGATTGATCTGATTGCCAAAGATATGGATCATGACATCATCGGTGACGGTCCGTTACTGCATCCTTATATCAAGGAAATGGCAAAAAACACATTCAAGGATAAAGACTTGATCACCGTGGGTGAAACTTGGGGTGCGACAGTAGAAAAAGCGAAGATGTATTCAAATCCTGATCACAGTGAATTTTCCATGATATTCAATTTTGCACATATCTTGTTGGATCAAGAAGAAGGCAAAGAAAAATGGGATTTATATCCTCTTGACTTAATCAAATTGAAACAAACATTGAATGAGCAACAACAAGAATTATATCAAGCAGGATGGAATTCTCTGTTTTGGAATAACCACGATTTACCTAGAATTGTCTCTAGATGGGGAAACGATCAAGAATATAGAGTAGAATCAGCAAAAATGCTTGCGACGTTATTACACTTCATGCAAGGTACCCCTTATATTTATCAGGGTGAAGAAATCGGCATGACCAATATGAAGTTTGAAAACTTAGAGGATTTAAGGGATATTGAATCCTTAAATATGATCAAGCAAAGACTTAAATTGGGATATGATCTACCCTCCATTATGAAATCCATTCATGCTAAAGGTAGAGATAATGCAAGAACACCCTATCAGTGGAACAATAAGGTGTATGCTGGATTTAGTGAAGAAAAACCATGGATAAAGTGTAATCCCAATTATGTCACAATCAATATGGAATCGCAAAAGAATGATCCTGATTCGATACTGGAACATTATAAGACTTTGATCTGGTTTAGAAGGAAAAGTCTATATTCAGATGTGATTGCTAGAGGAACTTTTAAATTGATATATCAAGATCATCCGGATTTGTTCGCATATCAAAGATCTTATCAAGGTAAGTGTTTAACTGTATTATGTAATTTTCACAATACGCGTATTTCATTACCAGATTTTGTTTCACATGAAAGACTTCTATTGTCCAATTACAAAGATTCAAACATGACTAAAGGTTTAAACTTGAGACCCTATGAATCGATTGTTTTATTTAGCAACCAATAAAACAAATTCATCGTGTATCAAAAAAATAGAAAAAGGAGAAATACAAATTATGTCAAAGATTAAGGTTTTAATTGCTGTAATTGCATTGTTATTCTTCGTTACTGCTTGCGCAGCAGAAGATGATGGTATTACAGATATCACATTTTTAAATTATTCATCAAATGGTGGGCAGGAAGCAACACTTGAAGCCATGGTGGATGCATTTGAAGTTGCAAATCCAGATGTCAATGTCACTGTTGAAACACTCGGCTATACTGATTATTTCACTCAACTTGCTATCCGTGTTGCTGGTGGTCAAGCACCTGATGTATTCGAACTCAATATCGAAAATTTCAGAGCTTATGCAGATAAAGGCGCGATTGCTGAAATTGATACAACAACCATTGATATCAGTGAAATCAATGCAACAACACTAACTGCATTTCAAATTGATGGCGACCAATATGGTTTACCAACAAAGTTCTCAAATGTTGTCTTAATTTATAACAAAGACTTATTTGATCAAGCTGAAGTGGATTATCCTACCAATACATGGACATGGGCTGATGAACTTGCTGCAGCTCAAGCAATTCGTGCATTAGGCGATGACATTTATGGTGTCTATAGACCGATTCAAACATGGGAATTCTACAAAACTGTTGCTCAAAATGGTGGAAGCATGATGAATGCTGATCAATCAGCATTCACTTTGAATTCAACGCAAAATGTCGAAGCATTGACCATGATGATTGATCGTGTCAATGGTACAAATGTCACACCAACTGTTGATCAATTAGGTGGCATGGGTGACTGGGACTTATTCCTTTCTGGCAGACTTGGAATGATCGTTACAGGTATATGGGCATTTGGAACATTTGCAGAACAAGCTGATTTTGCATGGGACATCGCTGTTGAACCAGGTATTACTCAAAAAGCTACACATTTCTTTTCTGATGCTGTTGTTGTAAGTGAAAACTCAGATGAAAAAGAAGCAGCAACTCGATTTGCTGCATTCCTATCGGGTAGTGAAGAAGCTGCATTGCTTCGTGCAAATGCTAACTGGGACTTACCAGTTGCATTGACAGATGCTGTTGTCACAGCATATAAGGCTGTTACACCTCCTGCGAATAAAGATGCAGTATTTGAATCGCTTAATTATTTAGTAATGCCACCATCCTTAGAAAGATTTGGAGAAGTTGCTGATGATTTACAACTTTATCTTTCAAGAGCTATTAATGGTGAATTGACTGCACAACAAGCATTAGATCAAGCACAAGCGTTTATCGAAGATAAATATAATTGATTTTTGAGGTATGATATAGATAAATAGTGAAAGTGAGGATAGACGATGATCAACATCCAAAAAAAAGCAAAAGTAGTAATTCTTCTCCTTCTTGTTCCAAGTCTTATTGGATTCATCGTCTTTTCTTTGCTTCCAATTATTTCAGCGTTTTATTTAAGTTTTACATCGTGGAGTGTCATTGGAGGCAGTCCGGAGTTTATTGGATTTAAGAACTATATTGATATTTTCAAAGGCGATGAGTTTTATAGAGTCATGACGAACACTTTGAAGTTTATAGTTCTCTATATACCTGCAATTATGATTTCATCATTTGTCATAGCTTTGTTGTTTGATTCAAAAGCAAAAAGTGCAGGCGCATATCGTACGTTATTATTTATTCCTGTTTTGACATCCTGGGTTGCAGGTGCTGTTATATGGAAATCGGTTTTAAATGGACAATATGGTTTACTCAATAATGCTTTAGCTTTAATTGGCATTGAAGGTCCAGCCTGGTTGACAGATCCCAAATGGGCTATGGTTTCCATTGTGATGGTCAGTGTCTGGAAAGATTTAGGCTTTTTTTCTTTAATCATTTTTGGAGGTTTGCGAAGTGTTGACTATACGCTTTATGAAGCTGCGAAAATTGATGGAGCAAACAGTAGACAAATCTTAGCTAAAATCACATTTCCGTTAGTTACACCAACCCTATTTTTTGTTTTAATTACAACCATGATCAACTCATTTCAATTATTTCCACAAGTGATGGTTATGACAGGTGGGGGACCAGTCGGTTCAACACAAGTGATTGTTGAAAGAATCTATACTTATGGATTCAGATATTTCAATATGGGATATGCAACCGCATTATCGATTATTTTACTGGTGATTATTATTACAATTACCCTCATCCAATTGAAATTACAAAAGAAGTGGGTGTTCTATGAATAACAATCAGAAATTAACCAACTATACAGTATTTATCGTATTATTTATAATCACTCTCTTAAGTCTTGTTCCATTTTTTTGGATGATTTCAACATCTTTAAAAAATGCTGGCGCTTTAATGGCAATTCCAATTGAATGGATTCCAGAGCATGTGTCCTTTGATTCATATATCAAAGTGCTCACTCAACTACCATTTATTAAATCCTTTTTTAACAGTCTTATTGTATCGTTGAGCTCAACGATACTGACACTTATTTCATCGAGTCTTGCAGCATTTGTTTTTGCAAAATTCGACTTTAAGTTCAAAAATACCATTTTTGTTCTATTTTTAGCAAGTATGATGGTGCCTCTTCAGGTTACAGGCATACCTATATTTATCATTTTAATGAAACTCGGTTTGACAAATTCATACTTTGGAGTCATCATACCATCGATATTTAATGTATTTGCTATCTTTTTACTTAGACAATACATGAAAAAAATATCTAATGAATATATAGAAGCTGCTGTGATAGATGGTGCGAATATGTTTCAAATTTACTTGAAAATTATCGTCCCAATGAGCATCGTTCCAATGACAACATTATTCATCATCAATTTCATGAGCTATTGGAATGATTATTTTTGGCCACTGATCATTTTAACGGATCCCAACAAGATAACACTCCCTGTTTTATTGAGTAAACTTAATGCACAATATGGCACAGAGTATAACACATTGATGGCCGGTTCATTAATATCGATGCTACCAATATTAATCATTTATGCAATTGCTCAGAAGTATTTCATTAGGGGTATTCAGGAAGGTGGCATCAAATAATGTATCGTGGACTAACATATTTAGGATCAAGCCAATTTACCACATCTTATGGACTGAATGAGTGCATCATTGATCAAAAAGCCATAGGTGTACAACATCTTTATATTAATGATTTTAAAGAAGATTTGATTCATAGTGCATGTACCGTTGTCACACATCAAGAAAAAGCATATTTTGGAGATCGCATAAAACCGAGAATTGGTCATGCTCAAAGAGTGACATCAAGCAAGACATATATTGAAGATCATTCTGTGACGGTCGATGTGTTTAGCTATCCAAAGTTTATCAAGATTGACCGTGTTGGTGCTGGAAAGAATCACTTAACATTTGAAACGGAAATCAAAAACACGACAAAAGATTATCAACAGTTTCAAGTTTCATCACTTGTCATTTCTAGTCACGGTAATCACGCATGTGTGACTTCGTATAGACAATCATTGATTTATGCTTTAGTAAACAAATATTTTGCAGTGATCCAACAAAATGGTTTTGATATGCGTGTTTCTTTAGATGCACCTAGTGGATTTGCATACCACGGTATTGAAGATATCTTGTACAATAAAAATCATTTTGAAGGACAAATCAATTCTCATTTACCGATTGCAATGTCAATAAATCAAAATGTTGATTTAAAGCCCGATGAAAAAAAGACTATCAGGTGGGCTATTTTAGTTGCAACCGATGAAACAGAAATCCGGAGACTAGTCGATGATTATAGTTTTGAGGATCAATTAGAATCCATAAAATCATATTGGAAAAAGTGGCTTTATAATGCTAAAAAAACACCTCATTATCAAGAGGAATCCCATACCATGCTTGTTGCTCTAAGAGGAGCATTACTCAATGGATTTTTGCCTGCAGATTTGACAGGGCACTATTTTGCTAATGGCAAAGCATGCTTTTATGTTAGAGATGCCTTAATGGGTGCTAGAGCATTTTTATATTCAGGATTCTATGACGAATATAAATCTATTATTCATTTTTTGACAGGATGTCAACTCAAAGAGAATGGAGAGTTTTTTCAACGTTATAATGCTAATCAAATGCCAGATGAAGGTGCAAACAACAATGTCTCATCGCAAATAGATGCAATTGGGTATTTTGCTAGGATCATTGCCGATGATTATGCGTTAACAAAACAGATGATTGTTCCTTATTCATATTATCAGTCTATGATCAATTCATTAAAGCATATATCAAAAAAGAATGGATTATTTGGACCAGAAGGTGGCGTTAACGAAGGTGTTTATGGACCAGCATATATTATTTCTACAAACATGTTCATTGTTGGAGGTTTATATGGTGCGTCATATCTAGCAAATGAACTAAACCATGCAGATGATGCGGATACTTGGAAAAACATAGCAGAAAATATTCAGTCAAATATTGAACAAACCTTTCTTGAAGAACAATATTATCCCTATGGATATGTCAGTTATCACAATGAAGTTATCAAAAGATATGATACACCACAATTACTATCATTATCACTAGGATATCCTATGACCGAGCATTATATTAAAAACTATCAGACATTACTCAACATTTCGAATTATTTTAATTATGGTATTGGTTATAGTGAGCAAGAGTATCATAACGGACCGTGGATATTTAATACTGCAGCAGCTGCAGAAGTCGCTTTTTTGACAAACGACATGAGTAATTATCATCATTTGATGCTATGGATGATTGCACACCGCAATCATTATGGTTTGTTACCTGAGGCTATTCAGGCAACTGATGAGAATATACCATTTATCAATCCACTCATGTGGGCGAATGCAGAATTTATCACTGCAGCATATATTAAAGAAATCGAAAATTTAAGGAGAAAAGATCATGATTCTAGCAAAACTGTTAAGATCTGAGATTAAGAATTATCAACTTGATTTGGATCTCATCAAACTTACCATCAACAAAGATCAATTAAAGATTTCTGGTCAATTCAATTATATTTTTGGTTTTGGTGAAAAATATAATGCAATTAATCAAAAAGGTCACCATATTGAAAATAAGGTAAGTGACCAGTTTTGCAATCAGAATGAAAAAACTTATTTTCCTCTCCCATTTTTCTTCTTAAAGGAAGGATTAGGTATATTGATTCATACGAGAAGAGTATTTGAGTTTAGTCTTGAAAATGATATTGATGTTGACTTCAGTAAGTTAGAAGATGACCTCGTGATTTATGTGTTTACTGGAAAACCCAAGGACATGATCAGTGACTTCATGGAGTTAACTGGAGAAACACTTCTACCTCCAAAATGGGCTTTTGGTCCATGGATGTCAGCACATCGATGGAACAAACAAGCGATGATAGAAGAACAATTAACCTATAGTATTCAATATCGGCTACCTATGACAACACTTGTTATTGAACAGTGGAGTGATGAAGCAACATTTTATGCTTTTAATCAATCCAAATATGCTCCAAAAAAAGAGGGGTTAAAATCTTCTGATATTTTATATGATAAAGAGGATCCTTGGTACGATCCTCAAAAGATGATTGATATGATTCACCAACAGGGCATTAAACTCATTTTGTGGCAAACTCCAGTCATCAAAGCTCTAGAGTCTCATGAGCCCATGAATGCACAACATGAACTCGATCAACAATATGTCATAGAGCACGATCTCATCTGCAAAAAACAAGATCAATCCATATATACCATTCCAGAAGGTCGTTGGTTTCCAGGTTCGATGATTCCAGATTTTAGCAATCAATCGATGAAAAATTGGTGGTTTAATAAAAGACAATATCTTTTAGATATGGGTGTTGATGGATTTAAGACAGATGGTGGGGAATTTATTTACTCTGATGATATTGTTTTTTCTTCAAATCTTATGGGTAGGGATATGATTAATCAATATTCAAAAGACTATATCAAAGCATATCATGAATTTTCCGGTCATAATCGAGTCCTATTTTCTCGTGCTGGCTACTTGGGTCAACAATCTAACACGATTCAATGGGCTGGAGATCAAAAATCAACTTGGAAAGAATTTCAAGCAGTCTATCAGGCAGGTATCAATGCGAGCTTAAGTGGACAAACTTTTTGGGGATTTGATATTGGAGGTTTTGCTGGAGATCTTCCGAGCATGGAACTTTATCTGCGTGGCACAGAATTTGCTGTTTTTACTCCTATCATGCAATTTCATTCAGAACCTATTGGTGGGCAATTTGCACTTTTAGATGCATCAAAGATCATGAATAACGAACGTACACCATGGAATATGATGAAACATTACAATCGTGAAGACTTATTGCACATATTTCAATCATACTATTGGATGAGAATGAATTTGCTTCCATATATTTATAGTGAATCCATCAAAGCTGTGAGATATAAAACAACACTGATGAAGCATTTGATGATTGAATATCCTGATGATCCTCTTGCTTATGAGTACCATCATCAGTATCTGTTTGGACATTTGTTGGTTGCACCTGTGATAGAAGAAAATCAATATGAACAAGACATCTATTTTCCAGCAGGCGAATGGAAGCATCTCTTAAATGACCAAACATATTCAGGAAATAAAATTCATCATCTTAAAACTACTTTGAATGATATTCAAGTATTTGCTAAAAAAGGTAGTGCTTTGGTGTTAAATTTAGGAGAAAATCAAATGTTTCCAAGTGATGTTGGAAATCAGTTAGATAACGATACATTGACAGTTATACTTTATGGAGTACAGGGCAGATATCATTATATGGATAATCACTCTGATTGTTTCATTGATTGGAAAGAAGGTTCGATTTCTGTTTCCGGCGATCATAACAAGACATTTGTTTTCGTGCATAAGAACTGGTGAATGAATCAACTTACAATTATCTTTCATCATACATGAGTAACAGTTCTTTCATGTATATATTTATCCTTATGCTATTCGAAACCGATATCAATGAATTGATTTGTTCGTGATCTACTCAGAAATTCCTTAAGTATTTATTAAATTTAAGCGTTTCTTCTATCTTCTTGCCTTATATTTGATATACTTAAGGCGTAAATTCGCGGTATATCATAGGGGATGAATTAAATGAGAAAAAAGGCTATTCTTATTATTTTAATCACTGTAGTCGTCATGTATGCAGTTTATTATTTGTATTTGAGATTTACAAGTCCACTACATGACTTCCACGATAACATGAATCTTGGATCACTTTTCATGTTGTCATTTTTAATCATGCTATTTGGTGTAGAACTCAATAATAAGAAATTATATTTAGCTGCATTCATCTTGATGATGTTTGCAGTTTTTGAGTTTCTTCAGCATCAATTTGGATTATATGAAGATGGCATCATCATCAGTAAACCGTTTGATATCGCATTTCATTTTGTCAATTCAATGTCCTTAGCTGTTGTGGCATTTGCAGTTTATTCCGAGATATTTAAGCATCAAAAAATCTCGCAAATTACCAGTGCATCTTACGATCAAAATGAAGCTATTTTCATAGAATATTTCAAAAAAACAGGAAAAATAAAGATTGAATTTTCTCAGCAGTTTCAGCATACACATGCACTTTCCTACAAAGCTTATGTAACAGAATTCAAAGAATTTAAATCATTTGTTCATGAAGAGGATCAGTATATATTCCCATATTTTGAGAATATCAATCAAAATACGAAAATAAATGGTGCTAAATTTAGATTGAAGTTTCCTTCAATGGATGCTTATGTATTTCTATATATTCGGGGATCTTTCACACTAGAACAACGTTATATCTTCATTGGATTTGATGTGACTGATTATGAAAACACTCAAAAATCTTTAGAAGATCAAAAAGTTCAATATGATTTATTAGAAATCGAAAGCAAGAAAATCATTGCCAATACGCAAAGTTTAATTGTCAAGATGGATTTAAATGGCAAAGTTGTATTTGCTTCTGAAAGTTTCATTAAGGCTTTTGGTGAAGGTCAAAGAAGAGTTGTTGGTGAAAACATATTCAAACTGTATCCACTGAAGAATCGGAATGATCGGCAATGGTTCTATCAAGCAATCAAGGAATACGCATCTTCTGATCAAAGCATTTTGACAATCAATCATGAAAAAAGATACATTTTTTGGAAGAATGATGTGTTGTTTGATGCGTTTGATAAAGTTGAATTTGTAGTCTCTGTAGGTCAAGATATTACAGAAATAGTTGAACTCAATCAAAAACTCGATTTTCAGAGTAAACATGATACCTTGACAGGTTTACTTGATTATAAGGGACTATATAATATGATTAGTATGCAAAATGGAATTACAAAAGCAATTGCTTTTTTCATAGAAATCAGCAACTACTCACTCATTGCAAGTTATTACGGAAATGAAATTTCAGATACACTGATCAAACAAGTAGCAGAAGAACTTATTATCATGAATATTAATAATCATTTGATTGCAAGATATTCAAGCAATCAATTTGTCTACATTGCAATCAACCCCACAAAGAGTGAAACTCAAGCAATATTAATGAGATTTCAAGAAAGTGTATTTACAGTCTATGATGTGCATCAAGTTGCAGTTCAAACCAAGAAGAATATCGGATATGCACAATACCCAGACGATACAAATAACTTAACTGAACTCATCGCTTATGCGATTCTTGCGATGCGTGAATCTTCAATTCAAGTCCACAACATTGTCATCAAATATGAAAAGCCAATGAGCATGCGATTGATTCAAAATGTTTCATTAGCATATGAATTATATCAAGCAATCAGTAAATCAGAAATCGAAGTGTTTTTCCAAAAAATAGTGGATGTGAGATCGAACCAAGTCGTCTATATTGAAGCACTTGCGAGATGGAATGATGTTAACAAAGGACAAATCTCACCTGATCACTTTTTCGATATTGCCATACAATCTAATCTAATCGATCAACTTGATGAATATCTAGTTAAAAAAGCGATTGATTCTTATGCACAAATTTGTAAAAACGAACCATATAAGCATGCAAAATTAGCTCTTAATCTTTCTTCTGGCACATTTTTACGTGATGATTTTATTTTTATTCTCAATGCTCAAATCGAAAAAAATCAATTGAAGACAAATGATATTGTCATCGAGGTATCGGAAAACACCTTTGTTCATGGTTTTGATCAATGTAATGAGTATATAAAAAATTATAAGAAATATGGATACATGATTGCTATTGACGATTTTGGAAGTCACTACTCATCACTTTCTATCTTGGATGTAATTGATTATGATCTCATCAAAATTGATGGATCGTTCATCTCTAATATGGATTCTGAGAAAAATAATCTGATTGTTCAAATGATTATCAAAATTGCAAAGTTAGATGGAAGACGTGTGATTGCTGAGGGAGTAGAAACAAAAACTATGAGTGATCAATTGCTCATGTATGACTGTTTCTTGCATCAAGGATATTATTATCATCGACCTGAAAAAATAGATTTTAAAGACTATATAGTTGAAAAATAACATGGAACTAAAAATGAAAAAAAGGCTGAGTCAACGGGTGTTGATTCAGTCTTTTTTACATAAATAAATATTGTAGATTTCTATCATCTAACTAGATCAAATAATCACAAACTATCCATCGATGCATCAAGCAATCTAATTTGTTATAACCCTTCTCACTGGTATAATAAACATATCATAAGGAGGATATACATTATGAAAAAGATTTTAGAAAGAACTGCAACCACATATGGTGGTAGAGATGGAGAAATTAAAGACACTTTGTCTGGATATAGCGTTAAATTGAGTAAACCAATGGAAATGGGAGGTAAAAATTCCATAGGAACTAATCCTGAAGAATTGTTCTCGATGGGATATAGTGCATGCCTTGCTAGTTCATTAGAATATTTATTGGTCACGCAGCATATCGCTTATGAATCACTTTTTGTTAAAGCAGATACATTACTCATGATGGATGAAAAAACGGGATTTCAATTTGCCATCAATGTCAATGCTCGGGTTTTAGGTGTATCTAAAGCTATTGAAAAAGAATATATCAAAAAAGCTTATGATTTCTGTCCTTACTCAAAAGCAATCAAAGGCAATGTTGAAGTAACGTTTATCGATTAACTTCACATAAAGATATCATAATCAAATATCAGAGGTATTCAGGATTTTATCTGAATACCTCTTTTATATCTAACTTAATGATGATTTCATCAGTATTTAATCATGATATAATAGAGATATGTCAAATGATGGAGAAAATAAATGAATAGAAATTTGTTTACAAAAGAAAAGTTACTGAATTACTTATTGATTGTATCAATAGTTACAATCACTTTAATTGGGCTTTATTATTTGGGGGTGATCTCATCAAGCATTCTAAACCGTTTGTTTGGTGCCATTCGTGCGGTCTTGATACCCTTTGTGATTGCATTTTTTTTAAGTTTCATCGTTGGATCTATTGCTACTTGGTTTGAGAAAAAACTTAAGATGAATCAAACGGTCAGTATCATATTAGCTATCCTTCTTGGAATCATCTTCATATTAGGTATCTTATTGGTTTCAATTTTATTTATCATCACTCAACTCAATACGATTTTAGTGAGTTTGGTAGGTCTCATTGATAATGCATCTTTAAATAGTATGTTCTTAGAATTAAGCCAAATGATTGGAACTTACTTAGCAAATAACAATATATCCTCAATCATTGATGAAATCATGCAAAATGGATCGTCCATAGAAAGAGTGTTTATTTTATTAGGCTCATTGATTGCTACAATCACTGGATTTGCATCCAGTATTATTTCAATGATTGTTGTTTTGGCATTAACACCAGTATTTATGTATTACTTAATGAAAGAAAAGACCCTCATTTTTACGAGTATTTCTAAAGTTGCACCTAAAAGTATTAGACATCACGTTGTTGAATTGGGCAGAAGAAGTGATTCTGTCATTAGAAAATACTTTAAAGGCCAAGGTATCATGATGATGATCATCTTTGTATATTTTTCTATAACCTTGGGCATATTATCTTTTTTCATTGATGGATTCAGTCTATATCATGTTGTGATTTTCGCTCTTTTGATGGGATTATTCAATTTGATACCTTATGTTGGTGCATGGTTGGGATTGTTTGCTCCTATGATCTTTTTATTTACGCTTCATTTAGAAAATCAAAGTGTACCAGGATATGACAATATTTACTTAATAGCAATGTTGATTGTGTTAATTATTCACCTGGTTGAACAAGCACTTGAAATGAGTGTCATACAACCTAATGTCATTGGCAAACAAGTACATATCCATCCACTTGCTGTTCTTTCAAGTTTGATTTTCTTTGGTGGTGTCTTTGGATTTGTTGGCGTCTTACTTGCTGTACCTTTAGCAGGAACTATTCGTGCATTTCTAGAATATTTTGGTGAACTTGAAGAGCAAAGAAAAAAACAAGAAAGCCAAATAGCAAAAATTGAAGCAGTTCAACCAAAAGGATCATCAAAGGGAAAGAAAAAGAGCACCATGATTTGAACTTAAGATGGTGAATTTTGCTAACAAAAAACAAAATCAATTCTTTATGCATTCACAGTTGAGTACAATTTAAATGATTTTATTTAGGGAATGAAAGCAATAAAATATACGATTATACTATTTAGAAAGGCACTGATGAGATGGATATAATGGATGAATCATTAGCATTACATAGAATGCTCAAAGGAAAAATATCTGTAGAGAGCAAATTTGATATTAAGAACAAGAAGGATTTATCACTTGTATATACACCAGGTGTTGCAAGCAGCTGCCTAGCGATTAAAGATCACCCAGAAGAGGCTTATCAATTAACATCTAAAAATAATACTGTTGCTGTCATCAGTGATGGCACAGCAGTATTAGGATTGGGTGATATTGGCCCACTAGCGGCAATTCCAGTGATGGAAGGTAAATGTGCAATCTTTAAAAGATTTGCTGGTATTGATGCCATTCCGATTGTACTTAATACAAAAGATGTTGATGAATTAGTTCAAACGATTTACTATTTAGCGCCTTCTTTTGGTGGGATTAATTTAGAAGATATTAGTGCACCTCGATGTTTTGAAGTTGAAAAGAGATTAAGAAGTATGCTTGATATTCCTGTTTTTCATGATGATCAACACGGGACAGCAATCGCATGTAGTGCAGCACTTTTAAATGCATTAAAGCTTGTTAAAAAAGATTTAGCAACTTCGAAGATTGTCATCAATGGTGCGGGTAGTGCAGGTATTGCTATCTCAACATTCCTATTAGGACTGGGAGCACAAAATTTAGTTGTCTGTGATAAAGCTGGAATCTTAGATCCTGAAGATAAGCATTTAAATTCAGCACAAATAGAAATGGCTCATCTATCTAATAAAGAAAACATTAAGGGTAGTTTAAGTGTTGCTCTTGCTGGAGCTGATGCATTTATTGGTGTCAGTGCTGGTAATGTTGTTAATGTTTCGATGGTTCAATCAATGAATCAAGATGCGATTGTATTTGCACTTGCAAATCCAACGCCTGAAATATCAAGAGATAAAGCACTTGAAGGTGGAGCACGTGTTTATGGTGCTGGTATATCCAATATACCGAACCAAATCAATAATGCACTTGTCTTTCCTGGTTTATTTAAAGGGTTATTAAAAGCAAGAGTCAAACAAATCGATACAGATATGGAAATTGCAGCTTGCAAAGCGTTAGCTAGTCTTGTATCAGACCAAGAATTGCATGAAGATTATATTATTCCAGATGTATTTAACGAAGATGTTGTGAAAGTAATTAGTTCAGCTATCATAAAGTGTCAAATGAAAAAATAAAAGAACAAATTTATATAAATCTCGTTAATATTAGAACAAGACACTGATTTCTTTTTGTCATTCAGTATCTTGTTTATTTTTGTTCTAAAATGTATAATAGGGATATAGATGTTTACATTGCTTTTGGGGGAAATATCTAAAATTTAATATGTAGTTTTTCCAAAGCAAATATATCATCATACACAATAACTTTAGGGGGTTTCTATGTATTGCTCAAAATGTGGTAAAGAAGTGAAAGCAGATGATAATTTTTGTCCTGCTTGTGGTCAAAAGATAGAACAAGAGTACAAATTTGAAACACGACAAGATGAATGGTTAACAGGTACTAAAATCGGTGAAAAAATAAGCAATGCAAATAGTTCTCCTATATATGAAAATGCAACGATCATTTTAGGGGTATTTTCTATATTTTGTTTTCTCATGAATGTTTTAGGCATTATGTTTGTTCATCTCTTAGGCATTGGTCTTGCTATCGCAGCACTCATATTAATTAAAAAGGATAAACAAAATAGTGGAGAATTTTCTACAGTTGGAAATATTTTATCAATTATAGGATTAACTTTATGTGGTTTTGCCTTAGTGTATGGAATGTTTATTGGCATATTAATGAATACATAAGTTAAAGTTAATTAACGAAATATAACTTTATTTATGGGAGGAAAAATGAAAAAACATAAATATCTTTATCTATTCATATTTTATCTATTGATGAGCTTATCACTTACGGCATGTACTCAACCTGTTGAGATTTCATTAGAGTTTGATTCAAATGGAGGTTCATCAGTTTCATCACTCTTAACAGATGGTAAATCATTAACATTACCCGCTGAGCCGACAAAAGAAGGGTATTCATTCGAAGGATGGTTTTGGGATAATGGTATATTTTCTGAACCTCTAATAGAGTCAGCAATAGAAGATACATACATCCAAGATATCATGGTTGTTTATGCGAAATGGGATTTGATCAATTATACAATTACCTATGAGTTGGATGGTGGAATTGTTATTTCTGATAATCCAACAACATTTAATGTTGAATCATCATCACTAAGTATCACGGATCCAAACAAAGAAGGATATACATTTGATGCATTTTATTTTGATGAAGCCATGACATCACCTTATAGTTTTGCATCACTGCCAAAAGATAACATTACTCTTTATGCTAAATGGAATATCAATTCATATACCTTGCAATTTCTTGATTTAGATGAATCAGTTATTGAATCGTCTTTATATGAATATAGTGTGGACTTGAGTGACTTAGAAGTTCCAATACCAATAAAAGAGGGATATGTTTTTTTAGGGTGGGACATCGATATCCCCATAACAATGCCAGCATCTGATGTAACATTGTATGCACAATGGGAAATCGGTAGATATACACTTGAATTTTTAAATAGAGATGGTACGATCTTGCAGACTACAGATTATCAATTTGGAGAAACATTAGATAATGTCTCCTATCCTATAGCTGCTTTTGATGGGTATGATTTTGTTGAATGGGATATTTCAATTCCGTCGTCAATGCCCGCACACAAAGTCACTATTACTGCACAATATATTATTAACGAATATACAATTACATTTGAATCAATGGGCGGATCGTTTGTTGATTCAATAACTCAAGTTTTCAATTCAGCCATTGAAAAACCAGAAAATCCAACAAATGATGATGGTTCATTTTTTGTAGGATGGTTTACTGACCAGGCCTATACTGAGCCATTTATATTTGATTTGATGCCGTCATCTGATATCATCTTATATGCTAAATGGGCAGAAAGTTTTGTTCAAGGGGTTACAGACACACAAATTTTAGTAGGCAATACAGCGGCTACATCAAGTTATTTTGCTGTAATAGGTGTGCCTTTTAATGCTGGTATTGAAGCATACTTTTTTCAGATCAATCAAGCTGGAGGCATCAATGGACGAACCATTAGTTTTATACATTATGATGACGCATATGATTCAACATTAGGTATGACATATACACAAAAGTTGGTTGAAGAAGATCAAGTGTTTGCTCTCGTAGGTCACTTTGGGACTCCAACAGTCAGTGCAACATTGGATTATATTCAAGAATCTGGCATTCCAATGGTTTATGCTGCAACCAATATTAATGAATTATATTTTCATGAATCATCTGGAAATCCCATCATGCCAGTTCAACCCATCTACATGACCGAAGGTCGTGTCATGACAGCACGAGTATTAAATGAATCTTTATTTGGAGTTAATTTAGATCAAAAACTAGGATTAAGCACTCAAATTGGTGTGTTATATACAAGTGATAGCATTGGACTATCCATGAAGCAAGGCATAGAATTACAAGCACTTGAAGAAGATAGAACATCATCATTCATTTATCGAGCATTTGATCCAGATAACCTTTCATCACTTAATAGCTCAATTCTCGAATTGAAATCCGCAAACGTAGGTGCGGTGATTATTGCTTCAAATGCTGTTCCATTTATGGTAGCTATTGAATCTTTAAATTCTCAACATATGGAAGCTCCTGTTTTTACATCTTACATGAATGCAACTCCATCAGCTATTGATATGAATATCGATTATGGATTTAACATGTATTTCAATGCATGGCTTGATTTTATGGATCCTGATGGTGTTGGTGGATTTTCCGATGACTGTAATGATTTCATGAGTGATATGACTGATGCGGGTTATTCTGAATATACGACCAATTCATATGCGATAGCAGGTTATATTGCTGCATCTGTATTCATTGAAGGGTTACTTAGAGTGGGTTCTAGTGAATTAAACTGGCAATCGTACATTGCCGCTCTAGAGGAATCTCCTGTAGGAATTCCAATGGGTGGATTTGTTGATTATTCGGGTGGAAAAAGATGGGGTGTCGATTCGATGAAATTAACAATCCTTGATTTATCAACTTCAAATCCAGTATGGAATACAATTAGAGGATTTGAAAGTATCAGTGAAATTATCATAAAATAATATTCTATTTAATTGGAGGAAGAGTAATGAAAGTTTATAAAAAATTTTATTTGGTCTTGCTAGTCTTTTTACTAGGAGTAGTCTTATCCTCATGTACTCAACCTCTTGAGATTTCTTTGGAGTTTGATTCAAATGGTGGGTCATCAGTAGCACCACAATTAACAGATGGTAAATCAATCACATTACCTACTGAACCAACAAGAGATGGTTATTCATTTGGTGGATGGTTTTGGGATGATAAAACATTTGAAATACCTCTAACTACAGATGCGATACCAGAAGCATATGTAGCAAACATCATGACAGTTTACGCAAAGTGGTATTTACAAGACCAAGAACAACCTACACTTACACTGACAACTGATCCAATTGAGATCACCATGTGGCATGCTTTAGGCACTGTTCAGAAAGCATTACTTCAAAAATATGCAAATGGGTTTATGGATTTATACCCTAATATTACAGTTAATATTCCTGATAGCAGTTACAGTTTAGATGCACTCAAATCAAATGTGACATCTGCAATTGGTGGAGGCACTCTACCAAATCTAGTTCAAGCACTTCCTGAACATACAGCAGAATACTATTATAGTGATTCAGTCATCAATTTAGATTATTATATTGAAAATGATAATTATGGTTTAAATGATTCAGATGTGCTTTCTGATTTCTTACCATCATTTAGAGATGAATGCAGTCAATTTGATGAAGCGGGATCCTATTATGCATTACCTTTTGCTAAAAGTACTGAAATATTGATTTATAATAAGACAGCTTATGATGAAATTGGATATGGAGCACCAGAAGTCTGGCAAGATTTTCAATCTGTAGATGGATTGATGAGAATATATGCAGAACAATTTACGAATCTCAATCAAATGACTGTTGCAGCCTACGAATCAGCTGGCAATGCAGCTTTAACCTTTGCTAAACAATATCATGGATCTTTTACATCCATTAATTACGATACCATGTTAGGCAATTACTTATTTAACAGTAGTCCAAACACAATAGCAGCAATGAACTTTCTTGAAGATAATAAAGCATACATCACATTGCCTGATTTTTGGGATGAATCTTATGCTTCAACACCTTTTATTCAACAAAAGACGTTTGCTATTGTGACCTCATCCTTATCAGTCAGATATAATGTTCCCCCAATTGATCAATTAACCGGTTTACCCATTTTTCAAATAGGAGTTGCTCCAGTACCTTATAACCTAGATGTTCTTGAATCAAATGCCGTGATTCAAGAAGGAACAAACATCTCATTAATGAATACTGGAACTGAGCAACAACAATTAGCTTCTTGGTTATTCTTAAAGTATTTAACCAATACTGAAAATACAACCGATTGGGCTTTAAATACAGGTTTCTTACCTGTTAGAACTAGTGCTTATGATAGCATCTTGTATCAAGAACTATTGAATAGTCCATCAGTTGAACAATATTATATGTCACTTGTTGCTCAAGCAACTTATAGTCAACTTGATGTTATGTTCTTTGCACCAGCATTCATGCATGCTTCAAGAATCAATGATCCTATGACAATCGCTTTAGAGCGTATCATGCTAGGCGACGGCAACGTCAGTGCTGCACTGCAAGAAGCATATGATGATTTGATGATTGGTTGGTAATCTTTGTTTGAACCATAAAGGAAGAGCAATCTTCCTTTTTATTATGTTATACTATGTATAATCAAATTTTATTGAGGTGTTTATGAAATCAGAAATTATAATTGAACCAAGATATGCAGAAACAGATCAAATGGGGATTATTCACCATTCAGTCTATCCAGTATGGTATGAGATGGCTAGAGTTAAGTTTTGTTTCGATATTGGATTACCTTTTCAACATATCGAACAAAGAGGCGTTGGATTAGTCATGGTTCACATGGCTTTAACCTATTTGAAACCAGCTCGTTTTGGAGAATTTGTTAGAATTGAGACGAGATTAACTGAATTTTCTAAAGTTAGAATGACTTTTAAATATGAAGTCTATAATGATGCCAATGAAATGATTAATCAAGGTGAAACCAAACTTGTATGGTTAGGTAAAGACTTGAAACCACTAAATATTTATAAAGATCATGCGGATATTTATGAGTTGTTCAAAAAACAATTGGAAGAATAGGAAGAATTGAACATGAACAAAAAAATAATAGCATTGATCGGAATAGTTGTAATATTGGTATTATTTGCTGTTTTTCCTGTGTCAATTCTAGCTGATCCTATGGTTACTCCTTGTTATTATTTAAGCAATATACCCTATCTTGAAATAGGCAATATAACAATCATTACGCCTTCATCTACAATCATTGTTTATCTACTTGGGATCATAACTCTATTATTTGGGATTAAACTTGCTTTCAAAGAAGAAAATGAAACGAAGAAGTTATGGGGATTAACACTCATTTTATGGGGTATCGGAACTTTACTTGCAGGAACCAGTTATCAAGGACTTGGTTATGAGCTGAAGTGTGAAGATCAGGTATATTGCTTATTTACAAGTTGGTTTGAGTTAAGTTATCTGCTTGTTACTGCAATCAGCATTACTTTCATGGCTTATGCTGTATCTATTGAAGCCTTAAATGAAACGACAAGAAAGCTTTACTTAAAAGTAGCAACCATTGGCTTAGTTCTCTACAGTCTGTCCCTCTTATTCGGTGTGATTGTTGAAATTAAATTTTTAATTACTTACGAATATTTCTTATTGTTTTTCTTACCGTATTTCATTTCGTTTTTTATGATGAACCTAAAAGGTTATAAAAAGAGTAAAAATAAATTAGATCGCGGGTTAATCATTGTTTGGTTATCAATGCTCTTGATTAACATTATTTATTTCATATACTTTTTTAGTGGATTACCCGAATATCTTTACGAGACATATGCATTCTTTTTTTCAGCCAATGACATCCTTCATCTTGGTTTAATTGGATGGATGGTTTATATCTTTATGGTGATTAGGAAAGTTTAGTTATGACTATCACACTTTTAATCACTAAAGAAATATAGATTTATATAGATTACATATATAAAAGTTGTTTATTTAGTTAAAAATTATGTTAAAATACTAATAGCACGTAAAAAATATATCTAGCAAAGAAGGCGAATTAAATGTGGTTTTTCGTTCCAGTATTTATCGTAATAGCAGTCGCTATATTTTTTGTATCCCCAGTTGGTAAAGGTTTAACAGGTGAATTTGTCATTCGTACCTTGATTGGTGGCAACAGTTCAAAAAAGGGTAAATTTGTTATCAGTGATCTTGAATTCAATGATGGCATCCAAGAAGTACATGTTGATCACATCGTGATTAACAAACAAGGTATTCATGTCATTGAAACACAAAACTTAGCAGGTATCATTTATGGTAAAGAATCTGATACCGAATGGGAACAAACTTTAGAACATGGAAAGCTCAAGAAAAAGTTCTATAGTCCAATTAAACAAAACTCTGGACACATCTATTCTTTAAAGAAAGTACTTAATACAGATGTTCCATTCTTTTCATACATTGTTTTTACAGGCAGAGGCAGCCTCGCTGTTAAGACTGTACATGTTCCAGTGGAATATCCACTAGCTTTCAGCCAAGTTTTAAAAAATAAGAAAGCTCAAGAAGTTTTAGATGCTAAACAAGCTGAAGATATGTATCATTTGATTTTAGCACTCAAGAAAAAGTAAAAAACTAAAAAAGGCAAGTCTTGCCTTTTTCTTTTGCATAAAAAAACATGACTCTTATGATAGAATCATGTTTTTTTATTCTTTTGAATGTTTTTAGTTTTTTTAAACTTCAATAATTGCGTCTGATGGACATACAGCTTGGCAAGCGCCACAATCTATACAAGTATCTTCATCGATTATAAATATAGGTGATCCTTCGCTGATACAATCAACAGGACACACTTCAACACATGAACCATCGCAAGTACAATCTTCAGTAATTCTTCTTGGCATATTTTTTCCTCCGTAGTTTATACTTACATTTTAGTGTCTATTTTTAATAAAGTCAACACATAATCGACATTATGTTAAGATTGTGTCCTTGAATGCGTATTCATTTATAATTTATCTTGATATTCGATATTTAACAATCAACAATAGGATATGATATAATGAAGTCAAAGATTAGATATTAAATATCTATCAAGGAAGGCTCGAGGTGATAATATGCAAAAACTCAAAGCCAGAATATATCCAGATTGCTCGTATTGTGGAGAAAGACTGGAAAAAAAGAACGAATTGTTACCTGGTTTAGTACAATGTCCAAAGTGTAAGAATGAGCACTATGTAGATGTTTCATATGATCAAAAGATTATGTCAGCATTGTCTGCTGCTGACATTAAGAAGAATGCTAAACAATTTAATGAAGCATTTGATGAATATGAAGCAATCTCAAAAGAACACCCTGAATTAATTGAACCACATTGGGGTATGTTTTTGTGTAGCTATGGCATTTTATATACAGATGGTGATAATCAAAACCGATATATGCCAGTGATGTATCGATATAGTGATGATACACCAACACAAAATAGACATTATCTCAAGGTTTTAGAATTAGTTAATGATAAGTATAAACATAAACATTTTGTTTCTGAGGGTGAGGTTATCGACCGTTTTTGGAGAGATTCAAAACCTGCACTTAAAAAAGCTGAAAAGAGTAAGTTGAGTAAAAAGGTTGAAGTTGTAGAAAAAGCACCAGTCGAAATATCTACTGAAAGTGCACTTATGCAAAAGAGAGCCTCAAAGCTTGTTGAAGGGTATAAGATTGATCCTATATTAGAAAACAAGATCAAGAATGCTGAAGTCCTATATTTAAAGACTGGTAAGTTTAGTCGTGCAAATAAAATATTTGAAGAAGTCTTAGAAGTTGACCCATGCGCTAAAAGAGCAATATGGGGAGAACTTCTATGTAAACTTCAAGTTAGTGATTTTGATTTATTGGGATTTAACATTAAAATCAACACCATCTTCCCTTTATTTGAAGAAGTGATGGAGTGTTTGAGTAAGGCTGATGAAAATCCTTATTTAAAGACACTTGAAACTTATTTCTTTAAGAAATTGGAAAGTATCTATCATTTTGATCAAGAACTTTATGATTACATCATGAGTTGGAAAAAGAAGGGTGAACAAAAAACATTCGCTAATCATCTTTTCACTAAAATTAAAGGCTTGCTTGAAAATGAAAAGATAGCAGATGTGAGTTGGTTACATGAAGCACTTGCTTTTGCTACCAAGTTTGACCTTGAAGATGATAAAGAACAATATATTTCTAGATACATTGAAATCGCTCAAGATTTGAATATATTAGAATTATATAAGGATGCTTTGAAGCTTGCTGAAGTTGTTTTATTAGAAAACAGCAAGAACCAAGATGCATTGCTCATTCAACTATGCACGACCTATAAGGTTCCTCAAATCTCAGAATTACATACAGCATTAAAAGACCTTAAACAGATTAAAGTCTTTGAGGACTTAGTAACAAGTGGATATTCAAATATGGATGTCTTTAATGAACTAAGACTTGCTGCTGGTGATTTGATTGATCAAAACAACTTCAAACAAGCCATTCAGTTAATTGATCTCTTTATCACGCATTTACCTAAAAAACAAGATGCAGTATTAAGCGAATCACTCATTGATTTTTCAAATCACTTGATTTATAAGGAAAGATATAAAGAAGCTGAAAAATACGTTGATCAATTAATAGAAAAAGATCCATTACTATCTGAAGCACATTGGAATAAGCTTAAGATAGCTCTTGGAGCTAACACGAATTTCGATGTGTTAATGTATGGGAAGAAAGATTTAATGGAATATCCTGATTTTGCACATACCATCAATTCGACGAATAATCCTGGTGATTACATTAAGTTTTATGAGTTACATGATCAACTCAAACAACCAGTTCCTGAAAGCAGAAAATTTAGAAAGATGGCAAATAAGCACTATGATTATTTAGAAGAAAAGTGCGCAGATGCTGATATCCATACATTTATAGAAACCATCGTTCCTGAAATCAAAAAAGAAATTGAAGTTCTCGTCAAAGATGAACAAGCAAGAACAAGCAATTTATTCATGCGTTCAGTGATTGTCATCATCGTGGTTGCTTTCGCATTCATGGAAAGCAACATTAGAACGTTCTTTGGTGGAGATGGTGCATATGATGGTAGAGGTACTGCATGGACTTTCTGGCTCTTTATGAAAGATCTAGGTGGATATATCGTTATTGGAGCCTTCCTACTCGCATTTATTGTCCAATCAATCATTGAAGGCAAAGGATTAGTAAAAGGATTACTTAGAGCAATCTTATTGGGTTTAGCATTTGCGGCGATAGGTCTTACTGCTGGTGGAGTTATTCCTTGGGCACTCACTAAATATCTAGGTTCAACAATATTCGGACTTTCAACTTATTTGGTTTCAGGTGTACTCTTTTTCTTGGTAGCAATCGGATCGTTCTTTATTCTAAGAAGTTATCATATGAAGCTTAAGGAAAAAACCGATAATAAAAAATCAATCGTTAAGAGTTGGATTAACATCGTCTTTTTGATCATCATTATATTAGCAGCTTTAGGTTATTCGATTTCCGGTCTCATCTTATAATAGTTCATTCATTTAGCAATATAAACTTCCCAAAGAATGAGTTTATCGCTCATACCAATATCTTTGGGAAGTTTTTTTATAGCTTAACCATTAGTCAATATAACATTCATGTTATAAAAAGCCTATGTAAAAAAAATCGAGCAAAAGTATAAAAATACTCTTGACAGATACACTTACAAATGATAGACTACAAGTGAATAATGCAACCGATTGCACGACTAATATTTCAAAAACTAAAAATAGCGCTTAAATATAGAAATGTAAGCGCTATATATTAATAAAAAACAATGCAACCGATTGCATAAAATAATGAAGAACAGAAAGTAGGGTGAATTTTTATGTCAAATATCAAAGATGTCGCTAAAGCTGCTGGTGTATCAACTTCAACCGTTTCAAGAACAATTAACAATAGTTCATCTATCTCAAAGGAAACCAAAGATAGAATTTTTAGCATCATCAAAGAAATGAATTATTCACCAAATAGTATTGCGAAAGCTTTGACCAATAGTAAATCTTATACAGTTACCTTACTTGTTGATGTAGAAGATGAAAAATCATTCCAGAATCCATTCTTTTATGAAATTATGCATGGTATAGAAAAACTTGTCTATCATAAAGAGTTTTCTTTAATAGTTGCAAATTTAAATACCACACTCAAAAAACAAAGTGTTTTAGAATGGTTAGTCAAGGGTAAAAGAACAGAGGGTGTTATATTGCCATCTTCGATTTTAACTTCAGCTATTGTTGAAGAACTTAAAAGAGATCATGTACCGTTTGTTTCGATTGGTGAGACAACCCAATTAAAAGAATCTGTGAGTTGGGTGGACGTTGATAATAAAAAAGGTGCAGAGATTGCAACTTATGAGTTACTCGATAAAGGATATAAAAATATTGCTTTTCTTGGTTATGACCACACTAAAAATTTTAGTAATAGAAGATATGAAGGATATTCAAACGCATTAACTAGCAGTGGAATTGCAGTAGTCCCTGATCTTGTCATCGAATGTGGAAATACAAAAGATGAAGGATATACTCAAATGAAAAAATTATTGAATGAGAAGAACGTTCCAGATGCAGTTATTTGTGCAGATAACATCCTTAGCATAGGAGCAATTAAAGCAATACAAGAAGCAGGATTAGTAATTCCTGAAAATATAGGTTTAATCAGTTTTGATAATCAGCAAATAGCAGAATTATCGTATCCAACCATAACAACAGTTCATGTTGATTTATATGAAATGGGGTATCAAGCAGCAAAATTATTATTTGAAATGATTGAGGATCCAGAAACAAGAGATCAAGGTTTATTAATATCAACAAGTCTTGAGAATAGACAGACAACAAAGTAGTTTACATATAAAAAGCGAGTCGCAAGATAAAATTACTTAGGAAGGGGCACAATAAATAACATTTGGTATGCTATTTATACAATAACTATGAATCAATTTATAGTAAGACATAACGAAACCAAAGAGTACATTTATCCAACAAGTAGAAATTCAGTTGTCATTAAACTTGAATGCCTTGTTGATAAAGAATTAATCATTAATCTTGTTTATTGGAAGCGATTCAACCAGAATAAATCGAAAAAAGTGACCCTAAAAAATTTTAATTTTTCAGGATTCAGCCATTTCTATCAAGTTGAGCTAGATTTTTCAGAATCAGTAAGGTACTTAAATTACTATTTTGAGATTATTGATCAGGATGAAGTTTTCTATTATACTCCATATGGAATCTCACAAGAAAACACAAACCGGTTTTTCGAATATCAAAGTACGAATGAAAATGATATATTTAAAACACCAAGTTGGGCAAAAGGTATTACAGGTTATCACATATTCCCAGATAGATTTCATCGCGGGAACGTTCATCTCGATCGAAAGAATATTGAAGATTGGGATAACAAACCAAGTAGAATCAATTTCTTTGGAGGTGATATTCGAGGCATTATAAACAAAATAGACTATTTAAAGACATTTGGAATTGACGCAATCTTTTTAACTCCTATCTTTACCTCATCTTCTAATCACAAATATGATACAATCGATTATTTTGAGATTGATCCAGCTTTTGGTAGTATAGAAGACTTAAAAGAACTTGTAAGTAAAGCGCATCAAGTCAATATTAAAATTGTCTTAGACGGTGTATTCAATCATATAGGATTCTATTCAAAACAATTTCAAGATGTTATTGAAAAGGGTAAGAACTCTCCATATTGGAACTGGTTTTATATCAAAGGAGATACAGTTGATGTCGAAAACATGAATTTTGAATGTGTTGGAGATTACAAACTGATGCCTAAGTTACGTTATTCAAGTAAAGAACTTAGATTATATATTCTTAATGTTGGAACTTACTGGATCAAAGAAGCTAACATTGACGGATGGCGTTTAGATGTTGCTGATGAAATAGACTACACCTTCTGGCAAGAATTCAGAAAATCAATTAAATCGGTTAAGCCTGATGCATTACTTATAGGTGAAACATGGCATGATGCGAGAGATTTAATTCGTGGAGATCAATTAGATTCTATAATGAATTATAGATTTAGAGAATATGTTTTAGATTACTTTATCAGACAAAAATTGGATAAAGAATCCTTCAAATTTAAAATCGAAGAATTAATGTTTCAATATCCCGTACAAACAAAAGATATATTATATAACTTGCTTGGTAGCCATGATACTCCAAGATTACTCACGATAGCAAATCATGAGATAGATTTACTTAAAATGGTAGTTGCATTTCAAATGACTTATCCAGGAATGCCAATCATTTATTATGGTGATGAAATCGGTATAGAAGGTAATACAGATCCTGATTGTAGAGCAACAATGAAATGGGAAAAACAAAATAAGGAAATCTTTTCCTTTTATCAACAAATGATTCAAATGAGGTCAACACAAAAAGGATTGAAGTATGGTGATTTCAAACATTTTGATATCGAAGATGATGTGTATGGATTTGTGAGAACTTTTGAAGATGAATCAATTGTTGTATTATTCAATAACGGAACTCAAGGGAAAAATGTAAATTTTGACATTTCAATTTTTAATCAACAAGTAGTTGATGCAGGCAAAGGATATAAGGTGAAATTTCATATCAGTGAAAACACATTTAGAATCATAAAAGTTATCGAAAAGGATAACGAAATGAAATTTGAAATACTTGCTTAACATGATGAGAATCAAGTAGTAAAAAAATATATTCATTAGGAGAGAAAAATGAGAAAAAAGATGATTTTAATCGTAATGCTATTAGTTTTTGGATCAGCATTACTTGTTGGGTGTGCTAAAGATGAAGAAGTTGTAACAATAGAATTTTGGCACAATTATTCTGCTGGAGATGGACAGGTTGCAGTATTGGAAACTTTAATTTCTGAATTTGAAGAAGCAAATCCAAATATCAAAGTCAACCAAGTCTTTATGGATTGGTCAGCACTAAAAAATAGTGTTGTTTTGGGAGCATCAACAGGCGTATTGCCAGATTTATTACGTGGTGATATTGCATTTGTTCCTCAATTTCAAAGTTTGAATACACTTTATGCTATGAGTGAGTTCTCAGACTATGAAACGCAAGCTGCTAAAGTTTTAGCTCAACCTAATAGTTCTAATATGATGGGTGATGAATATTATGGAATCGCTGCAAATACAAACACTAAGATTTTATTCTATAATGAAACTTTATTAACTGCAGCTGGAGTAAGTGTTCCTACAACTTTAGACCAAGTATGGCAAGCAGCTAGTTCATTAACTGATGAAACAGTTATTGGAATGGTTGAACCTTGGACAGGTATTTGGAATGTTGGACCATACATTTGGAGTGAAGGTGGAGATGTTTTATCACCAGATAACACAACAGCTGATGGATATATCAATAGCCAAATCGTTGTCGATGTCATTCAACAACTCGCTGATTTATATGCTGAAGGTTCACTTGCTGGCCCATCAATGGATCCAGGTGCTGTAGGCGATACTGATGGTTGGGCTGCTGGAACATATGCTTTAGAACTTGATGGACCATGGAGAGCTGCCTCAAATGATACTGCTGGTATTGAATATGGTGCTATGCCACTTCCTGCAGGTAGTGCTGGATCAATAAGTGTTCTTGGTGGTGAAAACTTTATGCAATTCAAGACTTCAGATGAAGCTCATCGTAATGCAACCTGGGAATTTGTTAAGTTTATGACTGATGAACATGCACAAGTTGAAATGGCAAAAGTTGGTCAAATGCCAGTTAATTTAGATGCAATTACCAATGCAGAAGCTTTTGCTGCTATGCCTTTACTTCCTATATTTGCAGAAGCATTATTGACTGCTAAAGCTAGACCAGTTATTCCTGAATGGAGCGAAGTAGAAAATATTATTGCAACTAAAGTCGCACTAGCTATTACTGGTGAAAAGACAGTTCAAGTTGCCTTAGATGAAGCTGCTACAGAAATTGATGCACTTCTTGGGAGTTAATTAGCATGTAATGGATTAGAATTAGGGTAGTCTGAGTATATACATCAAACATCGGACTACCCTTATTTTTAATATGAATGGAGTATTTAAGTGAGCGATAAGATGAATAATCTAAAAAAGAAAATCAAAAAGATGGATTGGCGGATATGGGCTATATTTTTACCAGGCTTATTTTTCGTTTCATTATTTACTTTCTATCCGATGCTAAAGATGATTATTATGAGTTTCTTTGATTGGCAAATTGGATATCAACAAACATCTCCTTTTGTAGGCTTGGTCAATTATACAGATGTCTTAGGAGATCCTATTGCTATTATTGCTATAACAAATACTTTACTTTATGTGATTGTGACAGTACCTTTGCAAATGGTTATTGGGCTATCTATTGCCGTATTAATCAATGGCATTACAAAATTAAGTGTTCATTTTAAACTTGCTTATTATTTACCGGTGATTACATCATGGGTTGTTGTTGCTTTACTTTTTAGATATATATTTAGTAATTATGGTCTACTTAATTATTTTATATCTGATACGTTGCATCTAACTGGTGAACCTATTGGTTGGTTGAGTACAAGATTTTCAGCTTTATTTGCAGCAATGCTTTTAGGAATTTGGAAGGGTATTGGCTGGAATATGATTATCTTTCTAGCTGCACTTCAAGCTGTTCCTAAAGATCAGTATGAAGCCGCAGATATCGACGGAGCTAATAGAAGTCAAAAGTTTTTCCGCATCACACTGCCAAGTATCAGAGGGACAATTTTGTTCGCATTAATTATGTTAACAATTGGTGGATTTAATACATATACACCAATTGCTATTCTTACTGGAGGAAATCCATTCCATCAAACTGAAGTTGTTTTAACTTGGATGTATTTTCAAACATTTGATGCTCTTAATATGGGTTATTCTGCAGCTCTTTCAGTTATTATAGCCATGATTATCATGATCATCACTTTAGTCATGTTTAAGTTTATGAGAAGAGGTGGTGATGAAAATGCTATCTAATCTAAAGTATCAAAAGAATCACCATAAAGCAAAAAATATGGATACCTTTATGATCATTAGATATGTGCTTCTAATTTTAGGCGTAATGATTATGGTCATACCAATGTTTTATATGGTTGTATCATCATTAAAAGATAATGCGACAACGTTTATTTATCCGCCAGTTTTGTTTCCTAAATTTAGTGCAATTACTTTTGAGAACTACAAGTATATATTAGATAATGTTATATTCTTTAGATATTTATTTAACACGATATTTGTTGCAAGTATGACGGTGCTGATTTCCGCTCTTGTTTCATCATTGCTCGCATATTCTTTTGCTAGACTAGATATACCTGGGAAAAAGATTATTTATGGTTTCATCATTTCAATCATGTTGATTCCTGGATTGGCAATGATTGTTCCTCAATTTGAATTAGCTGCTTATTTTGGGCTTATTAATAAAACATGGGGCGTTATTCTATTTTATTCAGCATGGGTTATTCCTTTTTCAACATTCTTACTCAAAGGTTATATTGAAGATAATGTACCCTATGAGTTAGATGAGTCCATTTTTATTGATGGAGGTAGTGTCTTTTCTGTATACCGTTACATCATTATTCCAATGACAGCTCCAGCGATTGCTGCAGTTAGTATTTTGAACTTCCTATTTCCTTTTGAGGAATTAGGTTGGTCACAAGCAATCCTAAAGACTGATATTATCAGAACATTACCAGTAGCAATTACAATGTTTTTCCAAGCTCATAATCGTACCGATTGGGGTTATGTATTTGCGATGTCAGTGATGGCGATGATACCTGTAGTCATTTTCTACTTGTTACTCCAAAAATATTTTATAAAAGGATTAACTTCAGGAGCTATCAAAGGATAAATAAAACTATCCAAAGATTTTCATTGATTATACCGGATTAATTTTCTCCTCCAAACCAGATTCCTTAGTAAATAGGGAATCTGGTTTTATATATAAAAAAAACAGGTTGCCACCTGTTTATTCTTGTGGGTATTTTAATCCCCATGCATATCTTAAGCCATCCATTTGTTTCATAATCTCTAATGTAGTTGAATGGGGCATGATTTTGCTTTCAGTTAAACCCGATTCAATACATTGAATGACTTCTTGGATTTCATATTCAAAGCCATTGGATAGATGAGGGTGAGCAATTGCTTTGATAAGTTGATCATTTAAATCATAGAAAAATGCACGTTCAGCTTTCCAAAAGTCAGGAATCTTTAAATAACCCTGATCTCCATAAACGATACCAACGTTATCTAAGGTATGATGAATCGAGCTAGACATTTTAGCGAAAGCATTTGGGTAATGGAATGTGATGGATTCAGATAAATCGAATCCATTTGGATCCATGATGACTTCAGATTCAAAATGAGTAGGATTACCCAAAAATAAGTGAGCAAAATTAAGAGTATAAATGCCTACATCAAGAAGAGCACCTGCACCTAGTTTGAGATCAAATAATCTATTTTTTGATCCAATTGGTGCGAAAAATCCAAAGCTAGATTCAACGTGAGTAATATTTCCAATGATACCATCTTGGACCAATTGAACTGCTTGTTGGATTATAGGAAGAAATCTTGTCCACATGGCTTCCATGACAAATAAATTATTTTCTTTTGCTTTATACAATATAGTTTCAGCTTGTTTAGCATTCAGAGTAAATGATTTTTCACAAAGGATATGTTTCTTGTGTTCAAGAATCATCATCATTTGTTCATAATGAAGTGCATGTGGTGTTGCAACATAGACACAATCAACATTTGGATCATTTAAAAGATCTTCATAATTGCCATAAGCTTTTTCAAAGCCATATGTTTCCTTAAGTGATTCTGCTTTCTTTAAATCTCTTGATGCGACTGCATAAAGATTACCTTTAATACTATTTACTGCTGTACAAAAAGTATTTGCTATGCTTCCTGCACCAATCACTCCAAATCTGACCATAATTTCACCTCGTTATTAATTATAATATACCATAAGATAAGCGAGTAAATAAAAAGATGAGCACGATGCTCATCTTATTTTAGATTATTATTAAACTGTTCTTGCTACATAAGCAAACATCATTGGTCCTGTATGAATACCTAGAACAGGTGTTAGCTTTGACAATGAAATGTTTCTAATGTTCAATACCTTCTTTAAAGACTCACCAAGTTGTCTAGCTTTTTCTAAATCATCACCGAAATGAACGATGAGATCGATTGCTGCCGCTTTAAATTTTTCAACTAATAAATCTTTCATGGCAAGAAAGGAACGTTGGATGCCAAATCCTTTTGAAACTGTGACATAGACACCATCATCATTGACGGTAATGACAGGTTTAATATGAAGGATGTTACCAATAGTTCCTTCAACTTTACCAATTCTACCACCTTTACGCAAATACTTTAAAGTGTTGATTGTATAAAGAGCGATGCTATCTTCATATCTTATTTTTTTAATTTTTTCTACAATTTCTGGAATTGGTTTATTTTGTTTAACCATTTCGCATGCTTCTTCAACAAGAATTGATAATCCGCCACCTAGTGTTCTTGAGTCGATGTGAGTAATATGAATGCCCTCAACGTGTTCAAATGCCAATCTAAAGGCATTGTAGGTTCCACTAAGACCAGAAGATAGGTTGATGACTAAAGCGTCTGTATAACCTTCTTTTTTAAGTTTATCTAATAAAGCATTTAGGTCATCCATACTTGGAAGACTTGTTGACACATGATGATCATCTAACAACTGATAGACTTCATCTGCTGAAATCTCAACTTGATCGCGATAGCTTTTTTCATCAACGACGATCATTAATGGGACAACAAACAAATTTGAATATTTTTTAAGTGTTTCAGGCAGCAGATTTGCTGCTGAGTCTGTAATGATTGCTACTTTCATTTTAATTTTTCTCCATATCATTTATATTCGTGTGTAACCAATTGATACATCAATTCAGTTTAAGCATAACATTACAGTATAGAACATGTCAAAATATCAGTCACTTTGAGTCAATTATTTGCCATTATGTAAATATATGTGATTCATATAAACATATTGATGCAAATTAAGTACTTATAAGTCCTAGCAGCCATAAAAATAAACAACTCGTATTTTAATAACATATTTATTTGTATATATTTATTTGATAAGCGATTGGATAGGAAATATAAATGTGTGTATTTGTTGGTTTAGCAGTATAATGACATAGGGGGATAAGATATTTATCATTGACTTGGGGGATAAATTATGTTCACTACTCTAAATATCATTAACTTTTTATCTTATGCTACCATTGGTATTATGTTTGTACTTATCGCTGATCTCAAGTATACATTAAAAGCATCTTTGATTACTTTTATTGTATTCATTTTTTCATCCTTTGGGTTACTTCTCGTAATCAATGAAAGTGGGATATTTCAAAGTGTAATACCCACGACGATATTAGCTATTCCTGCATTTATCTTTTCTGCTTTTATTGTCAAAAAAAGAGATTTCCAATTTGTTTTTAGCTTCTTTACTGCAACGACAATTGGCTATATCATTTATACTTACTCAAGATTTGTTTCTATTCTATTTGATAATCAAGTTTTTTTGATTATTGGTGCTGCTATCGTATTTTATTCAGTAACGATTTATGCTCTCAAGAGATTTAGAACACATTACATCAATCTTCAAAATCAGATTCAAACAGGTTGGGTATTGATTTCAGGATTTTCCTTAACTGCATATGTGTTATTATCGATTATGTCTATCTATCCGACAAAGATAAGCGAAAGACTAGAAGATGCTCCAGTATTTATTTTAGTCACTTTTTTTATAGGTATTACATATATCATTATTTTCCGCCTTATTTCAAAAGATGTAGAGATGTATAATGAGAAAAGAGAATTAGCAATGCTTGAATTGGATAGTAAGTACCATAAGAGTCAAATGGAACTCAAGGATATCTATTATAGATACGCGTATGAAGATGCAATGACAATGCTTAAGAATCGAAGAGCATTTGAAGAAGAAAAAATAAAAAAAATTACAGATAAAGTTTTATTAATGACTATTGATATCAATGATCTCAAACTTATTAATGACCAGCATGGTCATCAAATGGGAGATAGGGCGTTGATTGCACTCGCAAAAGCAATGAAACAGACATTTTCTGAACATCACAAGATTTACCGAATTGGTGGAGATGAATTCGTTCTTATACTTGATGGTCTAGATGGTGAGAATGTACTAAGATATACAGAAAAAATAGAAGAAAACTTAACGCATCTATGTCAATCGTGTGGATTTACGGTTTCAGTTTCCATTGGATGGTGCTGCTCAGTCAAGGATAAAGTTAAGTCGATTGAAGAAATGGTTAAAATAGCAGATGAAAGAATGTACGAAATAAAAAGAAATAATAAGCTTAATCATCATTACGCTTAAAGAGGATATCATGAATATTTATCAACAGGCACAACAAACAATAGAATACATTAATAAACACTATTCCAATCAACATCCTAAAATTGGTTTAATCCTAGGTTCTGGTTTAGGTAGTTTGATTGATGAAATGACTGAGACCAAAGTTTTTAGTTTTGAAGAGCTACCACATTTTGAAGTGTCTACAACACAAGGACATTCAGGTAAGCTTGTTATTGGTAAATTGAATAAGATATTAATTGTAGCACTTTCTGGAAGATATCACTTTTATGAAGGCTACGATTTATCTGTTGTTACTTTCCCAATTCGAGTCATGAAGCTTCTAGGTGTTTCAACCTTAATTTTAACGAACGCGTGTGGCGCGATCAATAAAGATTTCAAACCTGGTGATTTAATGGTGATTAATGACCACCTGAACCTTGTATCAAATAATCCACTGATGGGAAAAAATATTGATGAATTCGGTCCGAGATTTCCTGACTCTAGTGAAATATATACAAAATCATTAAGAACAATCGCACATCAAACTGCGAAAAACCTGGGATTTAGTTTAAGAGATGGTGTCTACGCGTGGTGGACAGGTCCATCATATGAGACACCAGCTGAAATTAAAATGATTCGAATACTAGGTGCGGATGCTGTGGGTATGTCAACAGTACCAGAAGCTTTAGTAGCATCTCACATGGATATGAAGGTTTTGGGTATCTCATGTCTAACCAATATGGCAAGTGGCATTTTAGATCAAAAGCTTTCACATCAAGAGGTTTTAGATGTCGCTCAAAGTGTTCAAGTAAAATTCAGAAATCTGATAAAAAATATTATTTCTGAGATTTAAAGCAAAAAACTAAGGAGAATTGTTAAAAATACTCCTTTTTTTAATGTAATAACAACAAAAATACACAAAATGTGTCATTAGGTATTGTGTGACAAACAGTAGTGTGCTATAATTAGTGCATAGGAGGGATTACATGAACGCACAATTTAAAAGAGGTATTATTGAACTTTGTGTCTTGTCAGTTCTAGTGGAAAAAGATATGTATGGCTATCTCATCATCAATCAACTCTCCGATTTCATTGATGTAAACGAAAATACCATTTATCCTATTTTAAGAAGACTAACAAAAGAGGATTACTTCGAGACTTATCTTGAAGAATCAAACGAAGGCGCACCAAGAAAATATTACAAGATGACTGAAAAAGGCTTTATCTATTATTTGAGATTAAGAGAAGAATGGGATGCCTTTATCGGTGGTGTATATCAAATCATTAATCAAGGAGGAAAGAAGAATGAAGAAATATTTAGAAGATTTAAGACAAGAATTACAGAAACAAAAGCTAACAAGTAAAGAAATTGAAGAAATTATAGCTGATCACGAAGAAATGATTCGTACAGCAATGGAAGAAGGATTATCAGAAGAACAGATTAAAGCTAAATTCGGTCAACCTAAACAGGTTGCTGAAGAACTTGCTGATAATAATGAAGATGTTGTAGCTGAGCAAGATGACAATGATGATCTAGTATTATGGAAAACATATCAAGTTGAACATGATTCACTCAGTGTAGATGTAAATCTAATTTCTGAGGACATAACTTATCAATTAAGTGATAGTTCAGAAATTAAGGTTTATTATGAAGGAAAGGCTAAGGTAGAAAAATATGAAATATCGTACGAAAAGAATGAGTTTAGATTGTCCGCACCTAAACGCTTGGGATTCAACTTCTCATTTGGCAAAGGTGATGATCTTCGATTTGTGGTCGAGCTCCCAAAGCATGTTGTTGTCAAAGAATTAAAGCATGTGACTATCAGTTCAGATTCAACATTTAAAAACTTAAAAGTGAATGATTTAAAAGTAAACACAACAAGTGGAGACTTAGTCATTACGCATAATCAAATTGAAAAGTTCAAGTTAAATTCAGTTAGTGGCGATTGTTCAATTGAAGACTCGAAAATTGTTGAATTCAATTTATCACAAGTTAGTGGAGATACTGAACTTGATCATGTAACAATAAGTGGTAATTTTAAAGCGAATACTGTCAGTGGTGATGTTGAACTCAATGATGTTACTTGCGAAGATTTTGAAATGCATGCAGTCAGTGGAGATGTTGATGGTAAAGAGTTCTATCCTAAAAAAGTTACATTGAAATCAGTCAGTGGAGATGTTAACATTAAGAATCAGGAAAAGCGCTATATTGAAATTGTCAAAAAAAGCACACTTTCAGGAGAAATAAATATTGGATAACAATATCTAATCAATGATAAAAAAACACATATGAATTCATCATAAGATGAGCATATGTGTTTTTTGTTTATATTGAGTTATTTTGAATTACTATTTTCTAATTTGCTTTAATGTTGTAGACCATGAGACAACCTGATCTAGTAACGCATCCATATTAGCTTGATGAAGTGCTTGAGGCTTGAAATTAGAATAATTTTCAAAATCTGTAAATAAAGATAGAAGCACTTGTGCTCTTACATCAGCTATTTGTAATTCACCTAAAACACCTTTTAAATGTTCTGCAGCTCTTGCTCCTCCTGCTGAACCATAACTAATAATTCCAGCAGCTTTATTATTCCAAGCATCTTTTGCAAGATCAAGTGCATTTTTAAGTGATGCTGGCATACCATGATTATATTCAGCAGTTACAAAGATGAATCCATCTAATTCAGCAAGCTTAGCATTCCATTTCATTATGCCTTCGGTATCTGTTGATTCACCTAATAAAGGTAAATGATACGATTTGATATCTACAATTTGATAGTTTGCATTCCCTTTTTTGTCAGCAAGCTCTTTAACCCATTTTCCTACTTGTGGACTTACGCGTCCTTCTCTCGTACTTCCTAGAATAATACCTATGTTTAATTGATTTGTCATTATGATTTCCTCCTTATGTTATATATCTATCATATACTGCGAAAGTGGAGAAGACAAGATTAACGCTCACATCATGTCATCTTTATATATAGTAAAATATGCAATAAATGATTGCCTTTTGATTGACTTGTTCAAAGCTCTTTGATATAATCATCTATGTCCGACCGACCGTTCGGTCGGCTAGAGAATGACACACAAGGAGAATAAAATGAGTTCACACAGCGTTAGAAGACCCATAACCGTATTGATGGGTATATTAATCATTATCGTATTGGGTTTATTTTCGGTTACGAAATTACCCTTAACATTATTTCCAGATATTAATCTGCCTTATGTTGTAACAATTACAACCTATGAAGGTGCATCACCAGAAGAAGTTGAATTTGAAATTGCTACTCAAATCGAATCAGCTGTTTCTACGATTGGTAACTTTAAAGAAGTTTCTTCAATGTCTAATGAGCACTTTGGAATCAGCATCGTTACATTTGCTGATGGTGCAAACATGGATTCTGTTGTTATTGAGTTAAGAGAACTCATCAATAATATCAGTTTTGCAGATGGTGTTGGAACAACAAGAATTTTAAGAATTAGCCCAGATATGTTACCAGTCATGACGGTAACATTATATAAAACATATGGTGAAGATATCACTGATGAAGAAGCATTAATCAGAAATACAGAATGGATCAATAGAGATATCCTCCTTGATTTACAAAGTATTCCTGGGGTTGCTGATGTCACAGTTTCTGGTGCAGCTGATGTTGTATTAGAAGTCAATTTAGATAATGATATCATTGACGCTTATGGTATTACACACGAAGAGGTATTATCCATTATTGAAGATCAAAATATTGGTGGGCTCATTGGTGTAGCACTTGATTCAGGTGAATTGCGTATGCTTTATTTAGGGAATAAGCCAAGTAATCTGAGTGAAATAGAATCACTACCAATCTTAAATGATGGCGGTAATGTCATTCTTTTAAGTGACCTTGTTGTTGAAGATGGTATTCAATATATCAATGCAAACACTGATACATATTCTAAAATTAACGGTATACAAGGCATTCAAGTATCCTTCCAAAAACAATCGGATTACGGTATTACAGAAGTTACAAAGAACATTGCTGAACGTCTAGATTTGATTATGGAAAGAGAAGGAACTGATGCAAATTATACAATTCTTTTAGACCAAGGAGAATATATCAATCTTGCGATTGGATCTGTTCTTCAAAATATTATCATTGGTGGATTACTTGCCATATTCATTCTATTTGTCTTTTTGAGAGATGTTAAGCCAACACTGATTGTTGGCCTTGCTATCCCAATTTCGGTTGTTGCTGCATTTATGCTCATGTACTTTACAAATGTCAGTTTGAACTTAATATCGATGGGTGGCCTTGCTTTAGGTATTGGGATGTTGGTGGACAATTCAATTGTCGTTATTGAAAACATCTTTAGGATGATTGGCGAAGGTAAGACAAGAAAAGAAGCTGCAATTGAAGGTTCTAAACAAGTTGCTGGTGCAATCACTGCATCAACATTAACAACAGTTGCTGTATTCCTACCGATCGCATTTATTGAAGGTATGGTTGCTGATGTCTTTATCAGTATGGCACTTACAATTGCTTATTCATTAGGTGCAAGTTTATTAATTGCATTAACGATGGTTCCAGCAATGGCTGCTAACATGTTAAACGATCACAACAACAAAGCTGAAAGTAAAGTCATGCATAAGATGAAAGCATGGTATAAGTCTTCTGTTTTATTTACACTTAAAAATAAAGCATTAACACTGATTGTTGTTTTAGTTTTATTGGCTGGTTCACTCTTCTTAGTTATTTCAAAAGGGTTTATTATGTTACCTACTTCAGATGAAGGAACCATTGGCATTTCTGTAGACACTTCATCACAAGTCATCTTTGCTGATAAAGCTGAGTTTGCTGATTATGTCACTACACTTCTTATGGAAATTGATGCAGTGGAAACTGTTTCAGCTACCATCGATAGCGGTGGGTTTACATCCATGAGATCGACTATGATGGGTGGCACTTCAGGTTCGATTGCATTTACAGTCAATCTTAAGGATTCAAGAACCGAATCAACAGCTTATTATGAAGATTACATTAGAAGTCTAATGGAAGACATTGATTATGATTTAGCTGGTGCGATTACAGAAGACCAAGTCAATGAGATATCTGTTGCAGCACAAAACAGTACAGCTGGATTAACAGGTTCAACAGGTATCAATATTAAAGTCAGCGGTTATGATTTATTAACACTTGAATCGATCGCAAATGACTTAACAGAAATATTAAATAATTCTGCTGATATCATCAAAGTAGATAATGGTGTCAATCAAGGTGCTGACAATGTGAAAATCACAATTGATAGAACCAATGCAATGGCATACGGTTTAACAAGTCAAGATGTCAGTAATAATATTGATTTACTTTATGCAAATCTATCTGCACTTGGAGCTACTCAATCAGCAACCATTACTTTAGAAGGTGTTGATTATACACTTGACCTACCAAATGAAACAGTCGCCGGTGGTATTGATTTCAATGTCTTTGGAGATTATCTATTCTTTTTAGGTGGTGTTCAATTATTTGATGCAGCTACGATCGATATGATTCATGCATATACTGAATCAGCAGGCTTAGGGATTTATGTTTTAAACGCAATGCTTCCTACATATGTTCCATTTTCACCTATTCAGTTTGTTGTCAATCCATATTTGGTTGTTACAGGTGGAGAAATTGTGATGAATCCAATGAGCCTTGATCCGCATCTAACCGAATTAAGTCTTGCTCCACTTTATGTCACAGATGATGTAAATAGTGTGACGACAGTTGAGAAAGTCACAGGGTTTTCTACCATCAACACAGATGGTACCAATCGTTACTTAAATGTGACTGCTCAAATTGAACCCGGTAAGAATATTACTTTGGTGAGCCAAGGTGTTATTGATGAAGTGAATAATTATCTAGACAGTAGTGCTTTTGCTGCATATGGTAATGGGTATAGTGTTGTATTTGAGGGTGAGAACGAATCCATCTTATCTGCAGTATCTGATCTAGCATTAGCAGCTATTGTTGCCATATTACTAGTTTACATGGTTATGGCTATTCAATTCCAATCACTTGTCTATCCTTTCATTATTTTAGGAACCATTCCTTTAGCATTTACAGGTGGTATGTTTGCACTTCTAATTACAAACTCTAATTTAAGCCTAGTCTCAATTATGGGACTCATCATCTTAATTGGTGTCGTCGTTAACAATGGTATTGTCTTGATTGATTATATTAATAAATTGAGAGCGAGAGGTCGAACCATCATGGAAGCTATTGTTGAAGCCGGACAAACAAGACTTAGACCAATCTTAATGACTGCTTTAACAACGATTCTTGCATTGTTTACAATGGCAATTGGCGTTGGTCAAGGTGCTGAGTTATTACAACCTATGGCAATCACTGCAATCGGAGGACTCATTTACGCAACCATCTTAACACTCGTTGTTGTTCCAACCATCTATGCAGCGCTAAACTTCAAAAAAGTAAGAGAAGAGGCGAAGAAAAATGATGTCAACCAAGGATAAAATATTAAGTGCTGTTATTTCTCATATTAAAGATGGCGACAATCTAGAACAGATTACCATTTCCAAGATAGCAGCTGAGGCTGAAATAGGGAAAAGCACAGTTTATGAACATTTCAGTAGTAAAGAAGATATGGTATCAGAAACATACATCTACCTACTCAATCATTATAAAACCATTTTGATGTCAGATATTGAAAATATGAGTTTCAAAAACGCATTTTTCGAACAATTAGATAAGATCTTATTTGTGATGAAAGATGCAAAAATCATCATGAATGCAATTATGAATTTTGATCAAGTATCATTTATTCATCAAGGTAAGCAACTAGAGACTTGTGCGAGTGATATTAGAGATCAAATGAAAAGTCGTTTTGAAGGTATATTTAGACTCGGTATTATCGAAGGGTTAATAGAGCCTAAAGTTCCAAAACCTTATGTAAGCCATGTTGTTCAAGCACTGATTTCAGGATTATTGTTTCAATATATCAATGAGGCAATCGAGATTGAAGAGCATGATCTATTTGAATTAATTTATGAACAAACGCTTGATATAGTTAAAAAATCATAAATACTAAACAAAAGCCCAACAAAGACAATGTTGAGCTTTTTTCTTTTAAAATAAACATCTAGATATTATATATCTTTCATATTATGTTATATTATTGTTTTTTCCCAAATTTCATTGACTTTCAAGCGTTTTCATAATATCATTAAGGTAAATTATTCGATGAACTGAAGAAATGGAGGTTTATACAGTTTTTTTATAATGACAACAACTTTTTTACTTTGAGTAATTACTTTTTATGAGCTTAAAGGTAGGAAGGAGACAATTTCTACTCTAAGATACATCTTACGTTTACATGATAATGGACACAACACTCTACACTATGGCAGTTTTATGGAATTGTTTGTTTTTTACTTTAAACAGGAGGAATAACTATGTTGTTAAAAGAAGTGCTACAAAAGTATCCAAAGAAAGAAGACCAATTGATTGAAATTCTACTAGATTATCAAACGGTCAAAAGCAATCACTATATCTCTAAAGAAGAAATCATTGAGATTGCTTCATATTTAAGCATACCTGAAAGCAAGGTTTGCAGTGTTTTATCATTTTATACGTTTTTTTCAGACAAGCCAAGAGGCAAACACATTATTCAAGTATGCAAGGATATCCCTTGCTATGTAAGTTCTGATGTGGATATTTTAAAAATAATTGAAAAGGAGCTCGGAATTCGTGTCAATGAAACAACAGCCAATCAACAGTTTACTTTAGAGTATACAAGCTGTTTAGGTTGTTGTGAAGTCGGTCCTGCCATGAGAATCAATGACAAGATCTATACGCATTTAACTGCGGATAAAATTAAAGCGATATTATCTGAGTATCGGGTGTACATGTGATGATAGAAATGAAATTGATCTCCAAACGATTTGGAAAAATTAACCCATTATCCATTGATGAATACATCAAATTTGACGGTTATACTAATTTAAAGAAAGCTTTGTCTATGGAAAAGACAGAGATTATTGAAGAAGTTCAAAAAGCCTATCTACGTGGTAGAGGTGGTGCCGGATTTCCAGCAGCAATTAAAATGATGGGTTTGGCTAAAGAAACCAATAAAGAAAAATACATTATCTGTAATGCTGATGAAGGTGAACCAGGTAACTTTAAGGATCGTTATTTAATGGAAAACGATCCACATCAAGTCATTGAAGGTATGATTATTGTTGCTTATGCAACTGGTGGCACCAAAGGCTTTATTTATGTACGTGGTGAATATCAAAAATCAATCAGCTTACTTAAGTGGTCAATTGACGAAGCTAAGAAAAAAGGCTTTTTAGGTAAAAAGATTTTAGGAACTAAATTTAATTTTGATATTGAAGTTAGATCTGGTGCTGGTTCCTATGTTTGTGGTGAAGAATTTGCCTTAATTGAATCTATTGAAGGTAACCCTGGTAGAACTAGAGTTAAGCCTCCATTCCCTACTCAAGTAGGAGTTTATGGCAAACCAACATTAATCAATAATGTTGAAACCTTCTCAACAATACCAACCATACTTGAAATGGGTGGCGAAGCATTTGCTAAAATAGGTACACCTTCTTCGACAGGTACCAAACTGATTTCATTATCAGGTAATGTTAAAAATAAAGGTGTCTTTGAAATTCCATTTGGCGTTCCTATTCGCGATGTCATCTACAAGCTAGGTGGCGGTATTGAAAAGGACAGAAAGATTAAGATGGTTCAATTGGGTGGCGCTTGCGGTCCAATTATTCCTGAATATATGCTCGATATGATGATTGATTTTGAACGTTTTGAAGAGTTTGAATCTAAGACTGGCGCAGGTGCTATCATCGTCATGGACGAAAGATTTGACTTATTCGATATATTACTTAAAGTTGTTCGCTTTTTCCAACACGAATCATGTGGAAAATGTACACCTTGTCGTGAAGGGCATATCCAACTAGCTAATCTTGTCATCAAATTTATTGAAAGAAAAGCAACGATGGCAGATATCGCTTCATTGGAATCACTTGCTCGTGTCATTCACCAAGCATCATTATGTGGTTTAGGTCAAACTTCGCCTACAGCTATTATTTCATCACTCAGATATTTCAGAGACGATTACATTGATCGTGTTGAACACCCTGAGAGAGGTTAAGGAGGATATGAAAATGGTAAATTTAACAATTAATAATGTCAAAGTATCCGTTGAAGAGAATACTTCAATCTTAAAAGCAGCAAAGAAGTTCAGCATGAACATTCCTACACTATGTTATTATGAAGATTTGAACATCAAGTCTGATTGTCGTGTATGTGTTGTTGAAGTTGAAGGTAAAAAAGGACTTGTATCATCGTGCTCGACAATTGTTTCTGAAGGAATGGTTGTTCAAACCAATTCACCTAGAGTTTTGAATGCACGTAAAACAATCGTTGAACTGATTTTATCTAATCATGATACCAATTGTACAACTTGCGTAAAAAACATGAGATGTGAACTTCAAAACCTAGCTAAAAACTTAGGGATTGATGAAAATAGATTTCCAAGTGTCTTTGAAAAATGCGAAATTGATGAAAGTAATCCTTCCATCGTTAGAAACCCTAATTTATGTATTAAATGTGGTCGTTGCGTTGATGTATGTAACAATGTACAAGGCACAAGCGTTTTAGCTATTTTAGGTAGAGGACAAGAAACTAGAGTATCTGCAGTTTTTGATGAAGAATTATCTGATGATTTTTGTACATTCTGTGGACAATGCGCAAGCGTTTGTCCAGTAGGAGCAATTACAGAAAAAGATGATACAGATTTAGTTTGGAGAGCACTTACCGATCCTAAAAAGCATGTCATTGTTCAAGTTGCACCTGCAGTTCGCGTTTCATTAGGTGAAGAAGTTGGTCAAAAAGTTGGAACAATCGTTACAGGTAAAATGGTATCTGCAATGAAGATCTTAGGATTTGATCAAGTGTTTGATACTGATTTCACTGCAGATTTAACAATTATTGAAGAAGGTAATGAACTCATTCATCGTGTGACCAATGGTGGTACACTACCGATGATGACATCATGTTGCCCAGGTTGGATCAATTATGCTGAAACGCGCTATCCAGATATTTTAGATCATATTTCATCTTGTAAGTCACCACAACAAATGTTTGGTGCACTTGCTAAATCTTATTATCCACAAAGAGCAGGATTAGATCCTAAAAATGTCTTTGTTGTCTCTGTTATGCCTTGTACTGCAAAGAAGTATGAAGCTAAACGTGAAGAAATGAGAGTCGATGAAAATAGTCCTGATATCGATGTTGTTTTAACAACTAGAGAATTAGGTAAGATGATCAAACAAATGGGTATTGATTTCGAAAGTCTTGATGAAAAACCATTTGACTCACCATTTGGTATTACAACTGGTGCTGCTGCAATCTTTGGAGCAACCGGTGGTGTTATGGAAGCTGCAATTAGAACAGTTTACGAAGTCGTCAATAAGAAACCTTTGGAAAGTCTTGATTTTAAAGAATTAAGAGGCCTTGAAGGGATTAAAGAAGCTGAAGTTAATCTAGGTGGTTCAATGGTGAAGGTTGCTGTTGCACATACTCTATCCATGGCTAAAGTCTTATGCGACCAAGTTAGAGAAGGCACATCACCTTATGCATTTATCGAAATTATGACTTGCCCAGGTGGCTGTATTGGCGGTGGTGGACAACCTTATGGAACAACCAATAAAGTTCGTCAGGAAAGAATAGATTCAACTTATCGTGTTGATGCGAATATGGCGATAAGAAAATCACATGAAAATCCTGAAGTTATTGCACTTTATGAAGATTTCCTCAAGGAACCTCTTGGAGAATTGTCACATCATCTACTTCACACACATTATCACGATCGTAATCACAAGAACAAAAATTAAATATAATCATAAAAAAAAGGGTTGTCGCTATATTATTTTATTAAAATTTATGATCAAAAGTTTATAGGTTAAATATTGATGAAAGTAAGTATGAAATAACTTTTCAAAAATAAATTAAGACGTCACTGTGATTTGCTTGCAGTGATGTTTTTTTCTTAAAAATACGGTTTCTTATTTATAATATTTTTTGTTAATAAACAGCACAATAAGGCTGTTAAATAGCACTAAAAACAGGATATTTATTCAATAAAAAAGAAAATTGAATAAGCTTGTTTTTTTATTATTGTTTTCCTTGACTTGACTAATCGTATTTGCTAAAATCTAACCTGACCGAAGAAAATAGGAGGAAGTAAAATGAGAAAAAAATTATTATTAGTCATAGTATTAGGATTAATCCTTACTTTATCAGCTTGTTCAAATATTAGCCAAGAAGATTATAATACGCTAATTTCTGAAAAAAATGATTTAGAAAGTGAAGTTGATATACTAAGTGATGAAAAATCAGCTTTACAAAATGAATTAGATTCAAAAATGGTTAGTTATAAAGATCAGACCGTAGAAGCATATCAATATACTCACGGTGGATATGTAGGGCAAGTAGTCATTGTTGTAGAAGACGGTGTTTTGGATGTTGAAATCAATGAAGCATTTATGCCGCATACATTGGCTGAAGTCACTCTATCGACTTTATCTGCACCTACTGATTGGAACGAATCCAACACTTTAGTTATTGGTTATGTAAGCTATGCATTATACATCAGTTATAATGATGCTGTATTCAAAGCTTTACAAACAGAGGCTGGATTATTAGTTTATTCTGCAGTTGATGAAACTGGAGCTTTAAAAACTGGTAGTAGAGATATTAAAAACTTAGATATGGACATCATAAAAAGCGAAGCTAACATGAAAGCATACTATGATGAACTCAATACTGGTGGATTCAAATTATTAAAGTCTTTTGGTGATACAAGTCCGATTGTTGTTAGTGAAAATTTATATAAAGATGGAAATTCAAACTACTGGCAAGCTAGTGAAGGCAATTTTGGTTGGCAAGCTAATATTGATACCATTGAAGCATTCTTAGAAGAAAATGGTGCAGCTTTTGATACATTGGCGTTTACTACAGTTCTTACTACACTCAATGGTGTTGAAGATACATATTGGCAAGTTGCTGATATGGTAACTGGTGCAACCAATTCATCTTTTCAAGAGTATTTCCTATTAGCACAAACTGCTTTTGGAAAATTAGAAACAGAAGTTAAATAATTAGGTATCGACTCAATCCTAAAAACTGGTCATTTATTTGATCAGTTTTTTATATATTTTCCTATCATTCTTTGGAATAATGAAAATAAAAGCTGAAATGAATATGATATAATAATACACAAGTTGCACCCTTTCCTATTTTACATCTGGAGGTTATATGAGAAAAAGTGATTTTCTTTGGATACTATCTCTTGTTTTACTTTCTTTAATAGTGATCATTCCTCAATCAAGATCAGTTTTTGAAGCGTCAACAGCATCTCACCCTTATTTGATGGGATTTATTAAGACGGCTATTTTAGCTAGTCTCGGTGAGAGATTAGCACATAGATTAAGAACTGGAACTTATTTTGGTGATCGCGGTATTTTACTTAAATTTATTGTTTGGGGCTTTTTAGGGATGGTTTTTGTGATCATTTTTAAACTGTTTGCTTCTGGAGTTGCAAGTGCTGAGCAAGCAAATCTATTACCAAGCATTCAAAATACATCATTTTTAGCATCGCTCTTAACAGCTGCTTTGATCAGTATTTTAATGAATGTTTTCTTTGCTCCCACATTCATGCTATTCCATAAAATAACAGACAGATATATAGAACTTGGAGAGGGCAACATCAATAAAATTATTCATGTGAAATTTAGAGAGGTTACTGATCATATCGATTTTCATGAGTTTTTAAATTTTGTGGTCCTAAAAACGATACCTTTCTTTTGGATACCAGCACACACCATCACATTCTTATTACCTGAAAACTATCGTGTCTTAATGGCAGCTTATCTATCTGTTGTCTTAGGAATCTTACTTTCTATTCCTAAAACTAAGAAACATGAAATCCATCATTCCTAATCGTGTATTTTAAAATAAAATACAAAAAACTTGACATACTGAAAACTTTTGATTAAGATTTTTAGTGGAGGCGATACACATGGCAAAAACAAAACAATTTAAAACAGAGTCAAAGAAACTCTTACATTTAATGACACATTCAATTTACACACAAAAGGAAATTTTTTTAAGAGAGCTCATTTCTAATGCAAGTGATGCGATTGACAAGCGTCATTTTCTTTCCCTAACAGATACGAGTATTCCAGCTGAAACCTATGAAATTTGGATAACTCCAGATGAAGTGAACAATACACTGATCATCACTGATAATGGGATCGGGTTTACAGAAGAAGAACTTATCAATAATTTAGGAACAATTGCAGAAAGTGGTTCAAAATCCTTTCTTGAAAAGATGGACGAAAAAAATCTAGATTTAATAGGTCAGTTTGGTGTAGGTTTTTACAGTGCTTTCATGGTTGCAGATGAAGTCACCGTGGAAACAAGATCACCTTATGCATCTACAGGTTACAAATGGACATCCAATGGAGAAACATCTTATACCATTGATGAAATTGAAAAAGAGACTTTAGGAACAACCATTACACTGAATTTAAGACAAGATGATGAAGAAAACGAAGAAACATTCTCAACTTATACAAAACCTTATACATTAAGATCACTAGTCAAAAAGTATAGTGATTATGTTAGATATCCAATCAACATGATGGTAACAAACAAAAAAGATGAAAAAGAATCTCAAGAAGTAGAAACCTTGAATCAAATGGTTCCTATTTGGAAGCGATCAAAAGCTGATATTAAAGATGAAGACATGAATGCATTTTATAAACATCAATTTGGTGATTATGAAGATCCACTCAAGGTGATTCATACAAGTGTCGAAGGGATGTTAACTTATACTGCACTCCTTTTCATTCCAAAGAAAGCACCTTATGATTTTTATAGTGAAAAATATGAAAAAGGGCTTCAACTCTATTCAAAAGGCGTCTTTATCCAAGATAAGAATAAAGACTTATTTCCTGATTACTTCAAGTTTGTTAAAGGACTTGTTGATTCAGCGGATATCTCTTTAAATATTTCACGTGAAGTCTTACAACAAAACCATCAAGTTAAAAAGATTGCTGCCCATCTAGAAAAGAAAATTAAGAGTGAATTGGAAAGTATGCTTTTGCATGAAAAAGAAACGTATTTAACATTTTATGAAAATTATAAGAACACCTTGAAATATGGTATTTATGAAAGCTTTGGCTTAAATAAAGAAAAGCTTCAAGACTTAATTCTTTTCAAAACAAATAAGAGCGATGACTATCTAACCTTGAAAGAGTACATAGAAAGAAAGCAAATCGATCAACATGCGATTTACTATGCTACTGGTAAATCGAAGCAAAGCATTTTAAATCTTCCGCAAATGGATATTATGAAAGATAAAGACCTTGAAGTTTTATTATTCACCGATGAAATCGATGAATTCATGATTCAAGTCATGCAATCTTATAATGAAGTACCATTCAAATCCATCCAACAAGCTGATACAGATTTAATGGATGAAACAAAGAAGGAAGACCTTAAGTCCAAAGAAAAAGATAATAAAGACATCATGAAAGCAATCAAAAAAGCACTTAAAGATAAAGTTAAAGATGTCAAGTTATCCTATAGACTCAAAGAGTCTGCAGTCTGTCTAGTATCTGGTGAAGGTATCAGCATGGAGATGGAAAAAGTTTTAAAGCAAATGCCAAATGCTAAAGATATTCATGCTGATAAAATCTTAGAAATTAATCCTGATCATGAATTATTTCAAGCTTTGAAGGTAATCTATGAAAAAGATGAAAAGAAGATTAATGAGTATGCAAGTATTCTTTATCATCAAGCTTTACTCATCGAAGGGCTTCCTATTGAAGACCCAACAGAATTTTCTAATCATTTAGTTAAACTCATGATTGATTCATCCAAATAATATCAACGAAGGGGATATCTAAACTATTCCCTTTTTTTTCTTAAATATTTACTTTCTTTGTTTTCATGCTATCATAGTATTAATAGTGGGAAATTTTTTCCCAGTAGTAAGACGCATAAAAAATACAAGGGAGATTCTATCGTGGATCGAGCAACAATCATCAACAATCTACAAGGTACAATGATATCAAAAGAACCGATTATTGGCGTTTGTATTGGTAACGGTCGTTCTGGACAACAAGCTTCTTTTGGAGGAGCTGATTTATTGCTTGCGCTCAATGCTGGTCGTTTTAGAATGAGTGGTGTTACTTCGATTGCTGCTATGCTTCCTTTCTCGAATTCTAATGATATGGTGTTTGAGTTTGCCCATCATGAAGTTATTCCTAGAGTCGATAATATACCAATCATCTTTGGGGCATGCGCTCAAGATCCTACGTATACACATGAAGAGTTGATCGAAAAACTTGTTCATGCAGGATTTGATGGCATCAATAATTTTCCATCAGTTAGTTTAATTGATGGTCAATACAGAGAATTTCTTGAAGAAAATGGGGAAGGCTTTGAAAAAGAAGTTGATTTATTAAGAATGGCATCAGAAAAAGGCATATTTACAGTCGGTTTTGCTGTGACATTAGAAGAAGCGATTGAAATGGCAAAAGCCAATGTCGATGTTTTATGTCTTCACTTTGGATGGACATATATTAATAGACCTAGTGAAGATGAATTAGAGCCTTATGTTGATCGTCAAATTACTAAAGCTAATCTTGTATTTGAAAAGATTCTAGAAATTAAACCAGATATCATCCCAACCATTTATGGTGGATCGATTGTCAGAGATCCAGAAGTGATGTCACGCTTTTATAATGAAACATCAGCCATAGGCTATATTGGTGGTTCCGTCTTTGAGGTAACACCAGTTGAGAACAGCATTAAAGATGCCACCAAGCGATTCAAGAGTGTCAATCGTGTTATGGAACTAGAAAAAGAAAATGAAGTCTTAAAACAGCATCTGATGGGTAAAAAAGGTGTAACAACAGTTATAGGAAATAGTCAAGTGATTAAAGAACTCAGTGATTTGATTATTAAGATATCTAATTATGATAGTAATGTTCTAGTTAAAGGTGAAAATGGATCCGGCAAGGATCTAGTTGTTAAAGCCATTCACTACAATTCAAATCGTGCAATTTATCCAATCATTAAAGTGAACTGTGCGTCTATTCCCAAAAACTTGATAGAAAGTGAGTTGTTTGGCCATGAAAAAGGTGCTTTTGTTGGTGCGGATAAACAGCATATTGGAAGATTTGAATCTGCCAATCATGGGACACTCTTTTTAGATCACATCACAGAACTTGATTTAGATGTGCAAGCTAAAGTGTTAAGAGTTATTCAAGATAATGAATTTGAACGCGTTGGTGGAGATGAAACGATTCATATTGATGTGCGTATCCTTTCAACAACCAATAAAGATGTTTATAAAGAAATAGAAGAAAAGAGATTTAGAGAAGACTTATTCTATTTGCTCAATGTCATCACCCTAGAGCTCCCCCCTCTAAGATCTCATAAGGAAGACATTCCTTTATATGTTTCTACATTTATGGAAGTCATTAATGAAAAACATAATTCAAATATTTCGGTTTCATCTCGCGTAATGAATGCATTCATGAATTATGATTGGCCAGGTAATGTGAGAGAACTTAAGAATGCTTTGGAACGTGGAGCAATTCTATGTGATAGAGATTTGCTAGACATTCAATTCTTACCAGCAACTTTCTACGGGTTAATCCCAATTGATGATACAGTAAATTATATTAAGAATTCATCAATGGTCATTGAGAAGGAACTCATTTTATCCGAGTTGTTGAAAACACAGTGGAATCAGACAAGAGTTGCAGAAAAATTAGGTATGACAAGAAGAACCCTTTACAATAAGATCAAAAAGTACGAATTAGAAAAAAAAGTTTTGTGAATATAAAATAGCAAGTGGGAAACGAATTTCCCACTTTTTAATGGATTTTTATTCAATATTCAAGCATCTACTTTTAATTTCAAACAAAGTGAGCAAATATTTCTCACTTCACAATATTTAACGAAAAACAAGCAAAAAAGTGGGAAAATATATTCATATTGACAGTGAAAACGCTTTACTCTATAATCAAGATGCGTACATTCGAAGAAGAATGTTACAGATGAATAAGGAGGAAAGAAAAAATGGCTAAAAAAGTTGTTGTTTTAGGGACACTCGATACTAAGGGCAATGAATTCAAATTTTTGAAGGATATTATTGAAGCTCAAGGTGTAGGAACAATCGTCGTTGATGCAGGTATATTTGAACCTACATTTAAACCCGATGTGTCTAATCTAGAAGTTTGTAAAGCTCAAGGTGCTGATCTAGCTAAGCTTAGAGAAGTCAACGACAGAGGCACAAACGTTTTAACAATGATGCAAGGTGCTGCAAAGATTGTCAAAGCTCTTTATGATAAGGGCGAAGTAGGCGGAATTATCTCTTTAGGTGGATCCGGTGGATCATCTATTGCTGCACATGTTATGCAACAATTACCAGTTGGCGTTCCAAAGATTCTCGTTTCAACAATGGGTGCTGGTGATGTATCTCCATATGTGGGCGTTAAAGACATTATGATGATGTACTCTATCGTCGACGTTGCAGGATTAAATAATATTCTTAGAGAAATTTTAACAAATGCTGGTTTAGCAATTGCTGGAATCGTTAAGAATAAGAAAGAAATTGAAAAATCAACTAAACCTTTAATTGCTGCTACAATGTTTGGTGTAACGACACCATGTGTAACAACTGCTCGCGAATATTTAGAATCAAAAGGTTATGAAGTTGTTGTCTTCCATGCTACTGGTTCTGGTGGAAAATCAATGGAAGGTTTAATCTCATCAGGATATTTCACAGGTGTCTTAGATATTACGACAACTGAATGGTGTGATGAATTAGTTGGTGGCGTTTTAAATGCTGGACCACATCGTTTGGATGCAGCCGCTTTAGGTGGTATTCCACAAGTTGTTTCTGTAGGTGCACTTGATATGGTTAACTTTGGACCAGTTGATACTATTCCTGCTAAATTTGAAGGTCGTAACTTCTACGTTCACAATTCAACAGTGACATTAATGCGTACTACAGTTGAAGAAAATGCTAAACTTGGAGAAATTATTGGTAAGAAAGTTAGTCAATCCGTTGGTAATGCAGCATTCTTTATTCCTCTAAAAGGCGTTTCAATGATTGATGCTGTCGGTATGCCTTTCGTAGGTGTTGAAGAAGACAAAGCATTATTTAATGCATTACGTAAGAACTTAGATACTAAAAAGGTTGAATTAATTGAGCTTGACTTACATATCAATGATAAAGAATATGCTCTAGCTATGGCTAAAAAATTAATTGAGTTAATCAACAAATAGAAAAGGAGAATAAGAAGATGGCTTTTACAATTGAAGAAATCCGTACAAGATTACAAGGTCAACTTAAACAAGGTCGTGCAATAGTAGGTGCTGGTGCAGGTACTGGTATCTCAGCAAAATGTGCTGAAAAAGGCGAAGTTGATATGATTATTATTTACAACTCAGGTCGTTATAGAATGGCTGGCAGAGGATCATTAGCAGGCTTAATGCCTTATGGTGATGCAAACCAAGTTGTTGTAGAAATGGCTCGTGAAGTACTTCCTATCGCTAGAAAAACTCCAGTTTTCGCTGGTGTTTGTGGAACTGATCCATTTAGAGATATGACTTATTTCCTAAGAGATTTAAAGAACATGGGATTTTCCGGTGTTCAAAACTTTCCAACAGTAGGACTTATTGATGGAAACTTCCGTGCTAATTTAGAAGAAACAGGCATGGGCTATCAATTAGAAATTGACATGATTCGTGAAGCACATAAGCAAGGTTTATTTACTACACCTTATGTATTTAATACAGATGATGCAGAAAAAATGGCTGAAGCAGGAGCAGATTGTTTAGTTGCTCACATGGGCTTAACAACTAAAGGATCTATTGGTGCACATACTGCACTTACTTTAGATGATTGTGTTATTAAAGTGCAAGAAATTCATGATGCAGCTAAAAAAGTTAATCCGGAAATTCTAGTCATTATGCATGGTGGTCCAATTGCTGAACCAGAAGATGCAAAATATGTATTAGCAAGAACTAAAGGCATTGCTGGTTTCTTTGGTGCTTCAAGTATTGAACGTCTACCAACCGAAATAGCAATTACCGATCAAGTCAAGAATTTTAAGAAATTACAAGTTTAAGATAAAAATAAAAAAATAGGAGAATGAAAATGAAATTAAACAAGTTTTTACTAGCAGTTTCACTAAGCGTTGGTGTTTTAGCAGGTTTATGGCAAGTATTAGTTCAAGTGTATCCAACTGTTGTTGCAGATTTTGCACTTGCTGGAGTTGGTGTTGCAGGTTTTCTTGGATGGGCTAGTTTCTATGCAGCTGGCGGTAAAAAAGATGGCTTTGTTAAAGGCTTAGCAGCGAATCTTACTGGTGTGCTTTGGGGTGTTGTCATCGTTGTGATTTGGAATTGGTTTAACTTTAATACACTAGGTGCTTTCATTGCAGTTGCAGTAGGCGCTGGTATGATGTGTTTCCAAGCTCATATTAAATTATTAAGCTTTATTCCTGGTGCTTTCATTGGCGCTTCAACATTCTTTGCTCTAGGAGCAACAATTACTGGAGCTACTTTATGGCCAGCAATTATTGGTTTGATTCTTGGATTAGCTTTCGGATGGCTTTCTGAAGTTGTTGCTGTTTACTTAAATGGTAAATTTGAAGGCGCTAAAAAATAGTATACATATGATTGTAAAGAAAAGACCTGTTCAATAATCGAACTGGTCTTTTTTTGTTACATTTATTTTTTTGTTTTTTAATTTTGCATAGTAATAAGGGATTTCTGGAGTGATGAAATAAAATAAAATAATTCCGGTGAGTAAACCACCAATATGACCTTCCTTACTTATGGTTGGTAGTAAGAACGTAATCGCTAAGTTGATGATTGTAAGTTGCCTAATTGAACGGATACCACTTGGAGTGAACCATTTTGTTCTAGTAAATGTGAGCATAAGCATACCACCTAAGATGCCGAAGATTGCACCGCTTGCTCCAACAGTAACAACTAATGGATCACCGAGTAAAACGACAAGGGCACTGGAGCCTAATCCAGAGATGAAATAGAGTAATGCGTATTTGAGAGGTCCCAGCATTAATTCCATTTGGCCAGCAATATAATAAATAGCAAATGAGTTTAAAAGAAAATGGATGAGACTGCCATGTAAGAACATAACTGTAATTAATCGGTAGTATTCATGATACTGGGTAATGAGTATAGGATTTAGTCCCCCATACTTAACTAATGAGGAAAGAGAAAAATTGCCATCTAGCCATAAAATAAGAGTCATCACAAAATTCACAAGAAGAATTAAACTTGTGATGGGATGATTGCTCATATAGTGTTTTAATTTTTCAGAGTAACGCATAATTTGTCATCTCCTCTATTGCTTATTATACTAGTGATAGAACCTTGTTACAAGTTAAATAGCATTGTATGGGATTTTATGTATTCATTTAATAGAAATCATTATGCATTAATAAAAATAAAGTATGTTTTAAGTGTTAAAATATAGATAAGGAAGTGATATCATGTCAAAATACGAAGCACCAAAATATCAAGTGATTAAAAAAGAAGATCATTTTGAAGTTAGAAAATATGAAGGTTTTAATACAACTTCAGTCAATGAAAAGAAATTATCTGGATATTCAGGTTTCGGTCTTTTATTTAGTTATATTAGTGGAGACAATAAAAAAAATGAGAAGATGTCGATGACAGTTCCTGTCATCAATGAATTCAATGATGAGCATATGTCCATGGAATTTGTTGTTCCATCGAAATATCAAGATGATGATATTCCTATCCCTAATCATCCGAATCTAGTCACTAAACATTATCCAGAGCATTATGCAGCTACGATTTCTTTTTCAGGATTAAGTAATTCTCATCATGTTGAAAAAGAAAAGAAAAAATTAATGGCTTGGATAGATAGCAATCACATAATTCCAAATGGGCCATACAGGCTTGCTCGATTTAATCCTCCATTTAGCATTCCGATGTTAAGACATACTGAAATCATTGTTAAAATAGAACAACCAAAAGAGTAGAGATACTCTTTTTTTTAGTATATTATTAAAGTGATGTTATAATAAAAGAATTAAGAATGAGAAATAGGTAAGCACATGGATAAGAATAAAGTAGAAACGATTAAATCCCCAATCGAATTAACAAAAAAAGATCATTATACTCAAGCTATTAAATTTTTACTATTCTCGATATCAGCTGGTGTTATTCAAGCATTATCATTTACATTATTAAGTGAGATTGCACATCTCATTTATTGGCCAGCATATTTGATTGCTTTAACGCTATCTGTTTTATGGAATTACACGTGGAATCGCAAATTTACATTTAAGTCAGCAAATAATATTCCAATAGCAATGATGAAGGTTGCTGGATATTATGTAGTATTCACACCACTATCAACATGGTGGGGAGATGCACTAGTGGATGGGCAAGGATGGAATAAATACATCGTATTATTTGTTACTATGGTGATTAATTTAATTACTGAATTTCTATTTACAAAGTTTTATGTTTATAGAAATGCAATCAATACAGCAGTAAAAAACAAGGGGCTGTAACGAAATGAAGATTTAATTTTCTTCATGGACTTAGCAGTCCTTTTTTCTTTATCTTAGCCATCTCATTGTGGAAAACATATCAAAACCAGCTGTTTTCTGGCATGTTTAAAAGAGATTCGTCATGAATCC
>JAHISX010000018.1 GCA_018817915.1 Bacillota bacterium | reverse complement strand
TTTGATAATTTTATGACTTGTTCATCTGTGAAATAATATAATCCCATTTCATCACCAGCTTCCTATTATCTCTATTATAAAGTAAAAACCCTATAGCCAGGGTCTTTTTTCAAAGAGTCCGTTTTATAGGGTACATTTTAATTTAAGAGTAATCCTTTTTATTTTTACTATTTGATCATATCCATGCTTTTTTAAGAACACTTTTAACAAATATCTGCGCTAATTGAGGATCAAATTGGCTTCCAGAACAACGTTTAATTTCTACTACTGCTTCATCAATTGTCATTTTCTTCTTATAAGGTCGCTCTGCTGTCATTGCCTCAAATGAGTCGCAAACACATATAATTCTTGAAAATAATGGGATTTCAATATCTTTTAATCCTTTGGGATATCCTTTTCCGTCCCATCTTTCGTGATGATATAGTGCATGTTCAGCAAGATCAGAATACTCATCAGCAGCTTTTAATATGCTATATCCTACTTCCGTATGTGTCTTCATGATTTCAAATTCTTCATCTGTTAATCGTGATGGTTTATCAAGAATGGATAACAAAAAAGACTCTTCAAATGAATGGAGATTCTTAATTGAATGTTTTTTGATGAGTGAATTGATTGCTTTTAGATCAGCTTTTTCAATAACAAACATATAATCCCTTCTTTTTGTATAAGGATTTTTCAGTATGCAGTCATGAAATCAATGTCTTTATCTATGCTTCTATACGAATATAATACCACTCTATTCATAGAATTGGCTCATACTTAAAATATTCTTAATATTTGAAACCTATTTTTTCGTATTTTATTTAGATTTTTTGAAAATTAAAAAAATACCACAACTAAAAAGCTGTGGTATTTGTTCTTATTTTTTGATCAATAGCTTCTGCTGATTTTCTACCAGCACCCATGGCAAGGATAACAGTTGCCGCCCCTGTCACAACATCTCCTCCAGCGTAAACCATTTCTTTTGAGGTTAATCCACTTTCGTCTTTTGTGATGATGCAGCCATACTTGTCAGTTTCCAACCCTTGGGTTGTTGATGTAATTAATGGATTGGGTGTTGTTCCAATTGCCATAATTACTGAGTCAACTTCTAAAATGAACTCAGATCCTTTTTTTACAACTGGTCTACGTCTACCAGATTGATCCGGTTCGCCTAATTCCATTTCAACACATTCGACACTTTGAACAAAACCTTTTTCATTTCCGATGATTCGAACTGGATTTGTCAATAATCTGAAAATAATACCTTCTTCTGCTGCATGTTCAATTTCTTCTTGTCGTGCAGGTAATTCTTTCATCGATCTTCTATAGACTATAGAAACTTCTTTAGCGCCCAATCTTTTTGCACATCTTGCTGCATCTACAGCAACATTTCCCCCACCAATCACAGCAATTCTTTGTGCCATTTGTATGGGTGTAGCACTTGATGTTTGATAAGCTTGCATGAGATTAACACGCGTTAAGAATTCATTCGCTGAATAAACACCATTGAGCATTTCTCCTGGAATATTCATAAACTTAGGCAATCCTGCACCAGTTCCTAAAAAGATAGCTTCAAAACCTTCTTCGAATAGATCTTCAACAGATATCGTTTTTCCTACAATTACATTGGTTTCAATATTGACACCTAAATCGATGAGTGTTTGTATTTCAGCACGAACGATTTTTTTAGGTAATCTAAATTCTGGTATACCATAGACTAAGACACCACCAGGAATATGTAATGCTTCAAACATAGTTACATTATAGCCTAATAAAGCCAAATCATAAGCACATGAAAGTCCTGAAGGACCTGAACCAACGATTGCGATCTTATGATTATTTTGTTCTGATTTATTTGGTTTTACTTTTGTGTGTTGATGATGATAATCAGCAACAAATCTTTCTAGTCTACCGATAGCAACTGCTTCACCTTTAATACCTCTTACACAAACTTGTTCACATTGTGTTTCTTGAGGACAAACTCTACCACAAACTGAAGGTAGAGAACTGGCTTCACTAATCACTTGATAAGCTGCTTCAATGTTTCCCTCAATAATCTTTTCGATAAATCGTGGAATGTCGATTGCTACTGGGCAACCATTGACACATGGCTTATGTTTGCAGTCTAAACATCTTTTGGCTTCATCAATTGCCTGTTCCAAAGTATACCCTAAAGAGACTTCATCAAAATTGTTAATTCTTTCTTTTGGATCTTGAAGTGGCATGATATTTTTGACTAAGGATTTATTTAACATTTTTGATCTCCTTCAATAAATTACAGTTATCTTCTAACTGCTTTTTTTCAAACGGAGCATACATCTGATTTCTTCTAATAGCTTCATCAAAATCTACAAGATGGCCATCAAATTCAGGACCATCAACACATGCAAATTTCATTTGTCCACCGACAGTAACACGACAACCACCACACATACCCGTTCCGTCAATCATGACCGGATTCATAGAGACAATGGTTTTTATACCATATGGTTTTGTTGTTAAACTAACAAATTTCATCATAGGAAGCGGTCCGATTGTGATGACTTCATCATAAACTTCACCATCTTCTAATAATTTTTTAAGCGCATCTGTTACAAATCCTTTATTTCCATTAGATCCATCATCAGTTGTGATGATTGCTAAATCACTACAAGCTTTAAACTCATCTTCTAAAAAAATTAAGTCTTTATTTCTAAATCCAATGATGGAATGAACGATTGTCTTTTGATCATGTAGTGCTTTTGCAACTGGATATGCAATAGCACAACCGACGCCACCACCAACAACTGCTACTTTTTTTAATCCTTCCAAATGTGTAGCTTTTCCTAATGGACCAACAAAGTCATGTAAAAAATCCCCAGTATTGAGCTGGTTTAATTTATATGTTGTAGCACCTACTTCTTGAAAAATGATGGTAACTGTACCATCTAGTTGGTTAGCTTCAGTAATGGTCATTGGGATGCGTTCACCTTGCTCTTCAACTCTCAAAATAACAAATTGACCTGGTTTGGCATGTTTGACGATATAAGGTGCTTTGATTTTCATCAATGAAACTTTTGGTGCTAGTTCCTTTTTTTCTGTAATTAAGAACATAGTGTCTCCTTATAAAAAATCAGTATATCTAATTATACCATTATCAAGTCTTGCTCTCAAGAATGATAAAGATATTTATCTTTAAATATAAAAAAATAGTGCGATTTCGCACTATTTATTCTTTAATTCAACGATTAAATTACTAATTTCACTCATTCGATCAGGAATTTCAATATGCTGTGGACATAACTCTAAGCATTCTCCACAACTGACACAAAAATCTGCACTTGATCCATTAAGTAATTGTTCATATTCATGAATAAAACTACCTTTATATTTTGAAATTGCAAATCTATTATATGTTTTAAAATTTTGAGGAATATCAATTCCATGTGGACATGGCATACAATAGCCACAAGCAGTACATGGGATGGTTTGACTTTCTAAGAAAACTTCCAATGCTTGATCAATTACTTTTTGATCTTTTTCATCAACAATTTCAAAATTCGTCATCGTGTCAACATTGTCAGTCGTATGTTCCATATTTGACATACCACTTAAGACAACAAGTACATTTGGTTTAGATGCCGCATACCTGATCGCCCATGAAGCAATGCTTTTATCTGGTTTTGCTGCCTTTAAAATCTTTTGTGATTCGTCACAAAGATTAGCAAGTGTTCCACCACGAACTGGTTCCATGACGATGCAAGGCACACCATAATCTTCAACAATTTCATACATCTTTTTCGCATTCAAGAATGACCAATCTAAATAATTGAGCTGTAATTGAACAAAATCCCATTCAAAAGTATGAATAATTTTATCCAAAACTTCAACAGTATCATGAAATGAGAATCCTAGATGGCGAATCTTACCTTCGCTTTTCATCTGATAGAGAAAATCCATCACACCAGGTAAAAGATATGGTTTAAATTGTTCTTCTCCCAAAGCATGACATAAATAATAATCAAAATATTCAACTTGACATTTACCCAATTGTTCGTTAAAAATTCTGACTGCATCATCTTTAGATTTAATCAACCAACTAGGCATTTTTGAGGCTAAATAAAAAGATTCTCTAGGAAATTTCTTTAAAGCTTTACCAACAAATAATTCTGATAGTCCTTGATGATATGGATAAGCTGTATCATAGTAAGTTACACCATGATCATAAGCATAATCAATCATTTTTTGGGCAAGTTCTTCATCAATATCTGGTTTATCCTTAAAAAGTGTAGGAAATCTCATGCACCCAAATCCTAAAAGTGAAGGATTTTGTTCAATACCCTTAAATTTCGTGCTTTTAACTTCGACTTTGTCTTTCATTTACGCTCTCCTTGATTGTTATATTTTTTAATGATGATTTCAGCTGTTTTCAAACCATCTACAGCTGATGACATGATGCCGCCAGCATAGCCTGCACCTTCACCCATCGGGTATATTCCTTTGATATTTGATTCATGATTTTCATCTCTAATCATTCTAATAGGTGATGAAGATCTTGTTTCTACACCTGTTAAGATGGCATCATACATCGCAAACCCTTTAATTTTATGATTAAAATTGATAATTGCTTGTTTCATTGTATCCGTTATATATTTTGGAAATATATCTGTCATTTTAACGAAAGAATAGCCAGGTAAATATGAAGGAATGACTTGACCGATGTGATTGCTGTTTTGATCTTTCAGGAAATCTCCAACCAATTGGATTGGTGCATAGTAATTAGAACCAGCTAACTCAAATGCTTTCTTTTCGAAATCTCTTTGAAATGTAACGCCAGCTAGTGGATGAGATGAACCAAAATCACTTGGATTGACATTCACAAGTAAAGCTGAGTTGGCATTTGTTCCATCTCGTTTACTTTCACTCATACCATTGGTAACTACACCACCATCTTCTGAAGTTGCGCACATCACATATCCACCTGGACACATGCAAAATGTATATGCACTTCTATCATTTGAAGCATGATAGCTTAATTTATAATCAGCAGCACCTAATGCTTGATGATCAGCAAACTCACCATATTGAGATTGGTTAATCATTTTTTGTGGATGTTCAATTCGAACGCCAATTGAAAATGGCTTTTGAGAGATATTTAATTTCTTTTCATATAGCATATCAAATGTATCTCTTGCACTATGACCTATACCTAATAAGCAAATGTTTGTAAGGAGTTTCTCTTGGTCGTTAATGACTAGACCATTGAGTTCTTCTCCTTCAATTAAAAAATCAGTAACTTTAGAATTAAACCGTATTTGACCACCATAAGAAATGATTTCTTGTCTCATATTTTTAAGAATAATCTTTAATATATCAGTCCCAATATGTGGTTTATTTATATACATAATTTCAGAATCAGCACCATTAGAAACAAGAGATTCTAAAATGTAGCGACATCTTAAATCATTGATGAGTGTCGTAAGTTTCCCATCAGAAAATGTTCCAGCCCCGCCTTCTCCAAATAGAATGGTGCTATCCTCACTATATTTTCCAGTTTTCCAAAATTGATCAACTTTATCACTACGTCTATCGACATCAGAACCTCGTTCAAGAACTACTGGATGATAGCCTCTTCGAGCCAATAACAGTGCAGCAAAGATACCCGATGGTCCAAAGCCTACAACAACCGGAGGGTGCGTTAGATGATCTATTCCACTTTCTACTTCCTGATATGTTAAAAGTGGTGAGACCCCAATATTTCTTAAACCTTTTTCTAATAGAAATGCTTCATTTTTTAACTCAATATCAATTGAGTAAACAAAATGAACATGCTCTTTTTTTCTTGCATCTATAGCTTTTTTATATAATGTCAAAGATAGAATATGCTCTATATCAACATTGTAATTCAAAAATACCAATCTTTTTAAACTGGATATCTCTAACTCTTTATTAATTGCGTATTTTAAATCCAATTTAAGATCAGTTATTCTAATCATTTCTTACCTCATTTACTTGCATTCAATCCAGCAACGTAAGCACTTGACCAAGCCCATTGAAGATTATATCCTCCACAAGGCCCATCAATATCCATCACTTCTCCAGCAATATAAAGCCCAGAAATCAATTTTGATTCCATGGTCTTAGAATCAATTTCATTGATATCTATACCACCAGCTGTCACTTGAGCATCTTCAAATCCCTTACTTCCAGTAACAACAAATTTCCAACTAAACAATAGATTAACGATATGATCAATCTCTTGATCTTTAAGTTCAGAGACTAGAGTATTTTGTTTTTCAATCTTAGCTTCTTTGAGCACAGCAGAAATTAATTTTTTATTGATTAAACCGATTAAACTAAAATCAACGGGTTTATCTTTTGATTCACTAAATCTTTGATACACTTCATCTTTTGATAGTGAATTAACTAAAATGACATTGATATATACTGTTTCATGCTTAAGTACAAGCTCATTAGCTTTTCTACTCAATTGTAAAATCGTAGGTCCACTGATTCCATAACTTGTAAATAAAATGTCGCCTTTTTCTTCTTTGATGACTCTATTTTGATGTACCAATTGAACAATACTTGATATCTTAACCCCATCCATTTGTTTTAAATATGGATAATCAAGTTTTAGTTTAACAAGTGCTGGAAAAATTGTTGTTACATGATGCCCTAATTTTCTTGCGATAGGATAACCTAATCCATCACTACCAGATGAAGGCATAGCCTTACCACCTGTGCATAAAATCACTTTGTCTGCTTTATATTGCGTTTGGTCTGCCAATAAGACAGTAAAATTGTTCTTATTTTTATTTATATTTTGAACATGTGCATTCGTGATGATGTCCACATTTAAATGATTTAGTTCATACATCAAAACATCAAGAATACTTGATGCTTGTTCTGAAAGAGGATATGTTTTTCCTTCATCTTCTATTTTTGGGGATATGCCTAGTTGAGTGAAAAAAGTTAATGCTGTTTCAGGACTAAAAATATCAAGCGCATCAGCAACAAATTCTGGATGGTTATAATCTCTTTGAGTTGTTAAAGTATTTGTGTAATTACATCTTCCATTACCAGTTGCAAGAATCTTTTTCCCTATTCTAACATTTCTTTCTAATATTGTGACATGAGCACCATTTCTAGCAGCTACTATTGCTGCTAAAATACCACTTGCTCCGCCACCTACAACGATGATTTCTTTGTTTGTCATTGGTTCACCTTCTTAAAAACATTCACTTAAATATTATAACATGTTTTCATGTTAAAAAAAAAGCAGCATTGATCAACTGCTTTACTCTTAATATGGTGAAGTTAGACAGGATTGAACTATCGACCCCTTGCACGTCAAATATGTAGTACTGACAATAGTACAAAATGTGATTTATATACTACGATTTTGTATTTATATCATGTACAATCATTTCAATCTGATTTCTACTTTATTCAATCTTTGCTAAGAAAAACAAAAAAGGAACCAATAATGATATCCTTATTTGTTTATAAAAAGTTAATAAATCCTAACTAATATATTGGATCATAAATTATTTATATTTGATCAATTTGATATCAGGATTTGTATTTTTTACTTGATCAATAATCTGTTCTTTTGTAATTCCAACTAATGTTTCATACATTACATTAAGAAACTGAGTTTTTTGGTTGAATAGAATAACAAAGAATTTATTATTCATAAAAATTTTATCAATTTTCTTGAAATCAATATCATATTCAGACTGCCCATCATCCCAGCTTGATTGAATATGCATTTTATCAACATAGTAAAATACATTTGTGATTTGCCCTTCGTTGCTTTTCACAATTCTGTTTGCCAGGTTTTTAATATTTCTTTTAAACATAGTAATTAATATTAATATAGAAACTGTTAGAAATCCATCTAAAATCACAACTTCTAAATTTATAAAACCTTCAGGAATTATGTATGCTACAATATTTGAAATTGTTACAACTGCCATTAAAATTAGTACTAAATATTCAATTGTTAATCTCTTTTTATACATTATTAGATATGCTTTATTGACTAATTCTTTATTATAAATAGTAGTGCTTTTTCCGATAAAGTTTTCTTCCATATATATTGATATCCTTTCTCATATTTATTTTCGTGTGTATTTAAGAAACATTGAAATATCATCAGGTCTGTGGTCTCTTAGTCTTCTAATGTTTTCAATGCTAATTGTTATACCCTTTAGTCAATCAAAACAATTTCTTTTCATACTCATTATACCTGAATTAATTATAAAAAAAAAGCAGCATTGATCAACTGCTTTACTCTTATTATGGTGGAGTTACTGGGGATTGAACCCAGGACCCCTTGCACGTCAA
>JAHISX010000017.1 GCA_018817915.1 Bacillota bacterium | reverse complement strand
AGCTATTTTTGACAGTCTATTTATTAATGCATTTACAATTAACTTCCCAAAGCCGCATCCTTGATATTCGGGTAGGACCTGAATCCATTCTAAAATGCCTTCTTTTGTTTCAAAATCAAATTCTGCAATACCACTTGCAATAATTTCCCCATTGATTGTTATTTTCACCCACAAGTCTTCATCAAAAACGCTTCTTGAAATCCATTGCTCAACATCTTTTTTTGAGACTTGTATGTTTTCCTTTTGGTAACAAATATTAATCATATTCATTAATTCATCAATGTCATTTTTCTGGATAACAATTTGAACTTTATGATCCTCGATTGGTATATGTTCTAATCTATGTATTAATCTAAAATATTTGTCTAATTTAAGATATTTCGCTTCAATATTTATAAAGTCTTTTTCATGATAAATTTGAACGTTAGAGGGGATATCAATTATCTTGTCCTTCCAATATGGTATAGATGAAGAACCACAAGGATTGCTTAAATATTCTGTTAGATTCATATTTCATACTCTCCTGTTCATTGAAAAAATATTTTTTAAAATGATTATTGAATACATTAATCCCAATGAAATTCAGTACTTTTCACGTTGCGTTTTTGAGACTAATTTTGTGCATATTTTTGGTATCAGTTCATAACTTTTTACAAATCATTACTGCATGGTTCGCAAAACCAGTACACGATCTACTCATACATAAGTAATCAATGAATTCTTCCCAAGGTTTTTCATTACTCTCATATTGATTATATATATCTGGAATGAATGTAAAATCTACCCCTAGATTATCAATGACTTTAAGGTCATACTTTCTTGCATAATCTTCCATATCCTCGGGCATTGAAAACCAATAAATATCTTCTCTACTATCATCAATTCCATTAATCAAAATTGATTTATTCTTTTGTACATTCGGATATTTTGCTGGTTCTTTTAAACAAGCATCAAGATATACTCCTATTTTATTTATATATGCTATCATAACTATTCCATCTTTTTTACAAACTCGTCTGCATTCATTGAAAACGAGTTCTACTTCCTTTGGAGGAAGATGATACATAGGTCCAAAAGCTAATACAACATCATAACTTTCGTTTTTAATTGATTTCAAATCAGTTGCATCACCGACAACTGCTTCAACATTTTTCAGATTATTTTTTTTAATTTTCGTGTTAAATATATTTATATTACCTGGTGTAATATCTACACCTAAGTATCTCCTACATTTATTTGAAAGATAAACGCCATAATATCCAGTCCCACAACCAACTTCTAATATAGAAAAATCACTTAATATATACTGTTCAAGTATTTTTTTTGTGTACTTAAATTCCATGTTATAGTCTATTCTCTCAGCTAAACTGCGGTTTTCTTCACGCGAACCATCACCATATCTATTAATTATATTCTTTGCATTTGAAGCCATTTCTCCACCCCTTTTTAGAATTGATTGATAAATAACCCTTCGTTTTTCTGATTATCCTAATAAAATAGCATACCTTGAATATGTCCCTCATCATCTAATTCTCTGACTCAAAATCTAAAAGAATCATTACTTTAATAAACTGAACATCAATTAAGTCATAATCATAAGGGTCATTTCTGAACATGACACCATATTCTTTTCCAAATACATCAAACCCTGTTTTCATTATGGCACCTCATTTGCCTTAATCATTCTAATAACTTCTTTACCATAAAGATACTTTTGTTTTCCATCATTAATGAAACCTTCCGATTCATAGAAATTGATGGCGTTCAGATTTGACTTGAGAACCCATAGTGATATACCGTTATAATTCAATAATTCTCCATAACAAGATTTGATAAGTAATCTTCCTATTCCTCGGCCTTGATATTGTTTCAATATATATATCGCCATAATCTCACCATAGTTTTGTAGATCTTCATCTCTCGATTCAAGATGACATGAAAAACCTACAATTTTATCATTAACAATTGCTACGTATGTATTTTCCGGATATTCTCTTGCTTTGTCTACGGATCTTTCAAGAGATAATCCTTTTATGACATCATCAGGAAAAAGTCCAGTATATGTTTCAATCCAAGACTTATAGTGTACATATCCTTTTCCATCTGCATCTTCTTTAGTTGCTTTTCTTATAATTACAGACATAGCAAATTCACCTCCGTTAATTTTATTTGGGTTATATCAAGTATGTTTTATGGGTTTTAAGTTGAAGCCTTAAAGTTTTTTAATATTTGTATCGATCATAAAAAAATCTTTAATGATATGCAAGTGTGTTTCTGCAAGATCAATGTTCTTTATTTCATCTTTTGAAAAAAATTTAATCTCTCTTGATTCTGAACTACAAAACAATTCTGGTAAATAATCCAATTCAGTTTCATATACCACAGTAATAACACGCAATACATTGCCATCAGGATAACTAGCTATTCTTGATGGATCATCATAAATTTTAAATAAAACCAGGTCATCTTCAGAAATATTTATCCCCGTTTCTTCAAAAGTTTCTCGAATTGCACAGGCTGCTAAACTTTCTTCAATTTTTAACCCACCACCGATGATTGCCCATCTATTGCTGTCACACCTTTGCTCTAGCAAAATCATATTATTATATTTAATTATGATTGATGTCCCTATATGATTTGGTTTGTTAGGTTTTGGTGCGGAATTATCCTTATAATAGAATCTCGTTTCTTTCATAATCTACCTCTTTCGTAGCCTGTAAATGATAATTCAATTAACCGATTATTCCTTGGCAATTTTATATATTAAATCGGGAATAATTACTTTTCTACCATAATTATATTTTGCTTGAAGTTCT
>JAHISX010000016.1 GCA_018817915.1 Bacillota bacterium | reverse complement strand
GAGTAATACTCAAGTGGCTTAAGAGGCGCCCCTGCTAAGGGTGTAGGCTGGGAAACCGGTGCTAGGGTTCAAATCCCTATTACTCCGCCATCAATTGGCCCGTTGGAGAAACGGTTAACTCACATGCCTTTCACGCATGCATTCATGGGTTCGAATCCCATACGGGTCACCAACACTATCGGAGTAAGCTCATCTCATATAAGAGGTGGGCTTTTTTTGTCTTTGTTGAGGGGTTAAGTCGACTTAAAATGAGGTGATTTTGAATGCTTTATTCATATCAAAAAAAGAAGAATTTCCATGGGTTTTCATTTCATTAAAAGTCATTTAGGGAGTAAACTCCTGTTTTTATATGCACATAAGCAAAAAGCATGAAATTTGGAGGTGCGAAACAGGATATTCAATGATCTTTTTGAACTTTTTTTTTGTTTTTAGCATAAAAAGCAAGCTTATATACAGATAAATTTTACTGTCTTTTATAAAATGCACGTGATACTCGTAGTATCCGTGGTAAAACTTTGAGATTAACCATTAAAAAATAGGATTTCTATTTGAGTATGAGTATTGTATAATAAAAGTATTAAAGAGAACATTGGGGGAATAGCGAAGCGGAACTCTAGAATTCACTTCCTGAGATTGTAAGAAGACTCTTTTGATTTTGCTAACAATAGTCACAAAATCATATCAAAAGATTAAACTAATTGATTTAACTGAATATATGTTGCAAGAAGAGGATGTATATTTTTCGGGTAAGTATTTTTTGGATATAGAGAAATAAAAATGTGTGTGCTAATGCAAGGAGAATAATATGTATAAAAAATCAATATCATTAGTGGTTGATATGTATGGGTGCCCTAATCGTTGCAAGCACTGTTGGTTAGGAAATATGCCAAATAGAAAAATGGAAGAAAATGCTGATCAATATCTCGTTGATTACTTTAAACCATATTTTGATTCAGTTACCTACTATAGTTGGTTAAGAGAACCTGACTATTGCCCGGAATATGCAAAACGCTGGATAACGGATAATAAAATATCAATTAATAAGAAACCGATGAGATTTGAACTTGCGAGTTTTTGGAGAATAGTTCGAGATTCTAATTATATTATCTTTTTAAAAGAAGTGAATGTAAAAGTTGTTCAATTGACATTCTTTGGATTAGAAAAATTAACAGATAAATATATAGGAAGAAGTGGCGCATTTCAAGAATTACTAAAAGCAACAAAGATATTGATCGAAAATAAGATTTCACCTAGATGGCAAGCATTCATCAATGAAGAAACTAGAAATGAAATAGTTGATTTATTAGAATTATCTAAAGAATTGAAAATACATGAAAAATGTCTAGAATTTGGTGGAGGATTCAAATTCTTTGTTCATTCTGGCAGTTGTGATGGAGAAAATGCTAAATTATATAATATTAGAATAAATAAAGAAAATATTCCTATAAAATTGATTCCTTACTATTTAGATTATGATGAAGTATTGACTGAACAGGAATGTTGTGACATCTTAAAAAGTGATTCCTCTCATTTTGTGTATCATAATGATGGAGATATAGTTTTAAATATTTCGAATACATATGATATTTATTTCAATTTTACACAGATGAGCGAAGAATGGAAAATAGGTAACTTAAAGACAGAGGATCAAGTTGAAATAATACGCAGGATTATTAAAGAAGATATTCCAGCACTGAATTTAGCTAGAAATATAACTGTAGAAGAACTAGTACAAAAATATGGAGATAAAAATTCACATAAGGCATTCCATTTAAGTGATTATAAATCTTATTTATTAAATTGTTGCGTTAAGGACATATTGGGGAAAAGCAATCAAACATAATTAAAAATATAGATGTTATGTTAATTGTATAAAAGTTTTCTAGATTACATAAAAACTCCTTCGAGTTGCAGTATATAATAATTTCTAGGTTCATTTTAGGATAAATGCAGCGAAAAATAATTTGATGAAAAAACACATTGTAATCCATATCTAGTTCACGGACTGTAAACCGTTACGGGTCACCAAAGTTATCAGTAAACCCCATTTCTTAACAGAGATGGGGTCTTTTTTATAGATATTCATAGATAGTTTCAAAAGCAAAAATAAATATTTTCAACAAAAATGAAGAAACTGACAGAGTTTATTAATGTAGAGCAATTACATAAAAAACTTATGCGTAAATAAACAAAATTGCATCGTATCTTAAGAAGTCAATATAAAGTTACTGAAAGAAGATAAATAAGTCAATTTATGCGGATATAAGTTTTGGTTAAAATTAAATAACTTCAAAATAGTGTGAATAAAGCACGATTTGGATAGATTTTTATAGAGCATTTTATAAGGTTTACTATCATTCATTATAAGGGTATAATATAATCAACATAAACTAATACATATTTGAATCACCGCCACATACTCAACGTATAAATGTAAAAGAGGGTATCGTGACAATTAGAATTTTTATGTCTTTGCAAGGGGGAATTATTTGATGAAAAAGTATAACAATATTGCTAATCACATGAACTTAATGACAGCAGTAACAAATGTATTATTTCCAATACTTATTGTTTTCTTTGCAATGAGAGAGCGGTCAATTGATACAATCATTCCAATGATAATGTTTATTGTACTAATAATAATGATTAATTATGTATATTTCTTTTTGGTGGACCAATGGTATTTCACATACTATGACGAGAATAAAGTAATGCAGAAATGGTTTATAAAAAGAAAGCAAATTAATTTTGATGAAGTAAAATATATGTATTTTGTAAGCAGTCTAGTTATTCTTTCTAATAAGTCGTTTGATATAGTGACAAATCGAATAAATTTGAAAGCAAGAAGAAAGATAATAAGAAAGCTTAAAAACGAGATTTGTATAATCATAAATGTTTATGATAAAGTTTTCCCCAAAATATTACTAACCAAATGTGTTAACGCAACAAAAATCGATTTTGAAGTGAAAGAAAAAATCTATAGAGAAATGTTTGAATTGGATTAAAGACATTGTAGTTCATCTAATAATAAAAGGATAAAACAAATAGAATTATCATTTTATAAATACCTCAAGTTTTACATGTGAACCACCCAAACATACATGACAAATGAACTTTCTTCGCTACTTTTCAAGGTTTACTCGGCAAAATTCGTGAGCCAGTACGGGTCACCAACACTATCAGAGTAAGCTCATCTCAGAAAGAGATGGGCTTTTTTTGTCTTTATTGTGACGTTAAATCGCTTTAATATGAGGTGATTTTGAACGCTTTATTCCTATCAAAAAAAGAAGAATTTCCTTGGGTTTTCCGTTCATTAAAAGTCATTTAGGGAGTAAACTCCTGTTTTTATAAGCACATAAGCAAAAAACATGAAATTTGGAAGTGCTAAACAGGATATTCATTGATTTTTCTGAGTTTTTGTTTGTTTTTGGCGTAAAATACAGGCTTATAAAGAGATAAATTTTGATGTCTTTTATAAAATGTTCGTGGTAGTCGTGGTAAGTGTGGTAAAACTGCGAGATTAGACATTAAAAAATAGGATTACTATTTGAGTGTGAGTGTTGTATAATAAAAGTATAAAAGAGAACATTGAGGGGATAGAATGATTTTTGAATATGGTGAGTACAAAGATAAGCTATTTTATGAACCCTTGTTGGGGTTAATAATTTGTTTGATTGGCTTTATATATATAGCACATGAAATTATTATGGAAATTAAGTATAGAGGCAGTAGTACACATCCGTTGCTTGCTCTTTTTTTTGGATTAGTTATTACTGTGGCCATTCTCCCTTCAACTATAATTAATCTTCGTTATGGTGTGTTTACAATATTTGAAAATGAAACTCATATTGAGGAGTATATAGGCACTATTGAAAGTATTAAAGAAGCTTCTTTTGCACGAAATTACGATTATAATGGTGACAGTGTTCGATTACAAATTGTTATAGTTGATGATGAATTATATCTATTTATGACAACAGGTGATTTAATTGTTGGAGATAATGTCATTATTGAATATCTTCCATATAGTAGAATAGTTCTTGAGTGGCAACATAATTTGGATATCCCTTGATAATGAAACGACTGAATATTCTTAAGTCCTACACGTTGTTTCCAATGATCTAGGATGAGTTAATTAGAAATACAAATCTGAACGAGGTATCTAAATGATTGATAAAAAATTTCTTAGTAAAATTGAGGATATAGTCGGATATAAACCATTGTTTCATGATGATTACATATTATTAAGTACTCTGAATTTTAATAATATTGAGATGCAATTTCAATTTTTACAGCACAATGCGAAAATTTTCAAGAACACTGATATTGAAGCGGATATCTTTGTCACAGTGAAGTTTCTGGAAATTTCAGATTTAACTGTTGAAGCATATGATTTTTGTAACAGCGTTGCTTGTATAATTTCAGAATTCACTTTTGAGAAAAGGGATGAGAAATATTATATTGAAATTGAACCCAGTTGTGGCTTCTACATGAAATTTATTGCAAAAGGTTATGAAATAGCAAAATAAATCTACAATCTTGGACTGAAAATCCAATGCTTAAAGGAGAAAAAATGAAAAAGTATTATTTTAAAATTCATCCTTTATTATATATATATTTATCAACGTTCTCCGGTATAGGAATTTATACAGCTATTTTTGAAAAATTCTATTTTGGATATGTTACTATCGCCATGTTTGGAATACCATTGTTATTATTATTAAGTATTCAGAAATTTAAATTGGATACTCTTGAAATTCATCAAGATAAAATTGTTTTTGGTCTCTTTAATAGAAAAACTATTAGAAAAGTAGATATCATTAGTATAGAAGTTATGGGAAATATAGATATTAATCGTTTCTCTGTGATTATTAAATATAGTGTAGAAGGAGTTCCAAAGGAAGCAGAATTAACTAAGGTGTATAATGTTAAATTGAGAACGGTATATAAGGAATTAACTGAATACTTAGACGCAAGATAGCATTTTTATATACATTTTTAGAAGAATCTAGTTAAGTCCATTTTAGAATATAAGACCAGTAGTATGAATTCCGAAACTTGCATGAAACGACTGAAAAATTCTTGTGTCATAGATTTATAATGTCTGATAAAAACCAATAAAGATAGGAGAAATACTTTGAGAATATTTGAAAAACATAAATATTTTAGATGGTTAATGTTGCTTCCAACATATGGGGCAATTATTTCAGTCTTTCTAATATATTATAAAAATTCCGCATTTAGCAGATATACTAAAAAGGGATTATATTTTGTATTTTTTAAATTTTCAGTACCAATGATACTATTATTTATTATTCTTTTTGAGGTTACTAATAGAACAGATATCGATTTAAATAATTGGGCTTTTCTTGTGTATTTGATTTTCAATGGAGCTATTTTGGATTATATTTTTATAAAATATTACTATAGTATTATTTAGTAATTGTTATGCAGTTTTGGACTGAAAATCCATGTGTTGTAATATAATATCTAGACTAACATTATAAAAGGAGTTTTGAACAAATGAATGAAGCTAAAGAAACTTATGAAGAATTGGATGCCATTTATAGATATAAAAAAAGTATCTTACTTGATTCTTTTGTTGGAATATTATTTTTAATACCTATAACTGTCCTTGTAACAAACTATTCATTGACAGAAACTATTTTTGTAAAGCCATTAGGTTTCCTTTTTTTCCTCATAATGTCTACGGTATATTTTCTTTCAGATAAAGTATTTAAAGTAGCTAGTATCGGGAAAAGAATATACAAAATAAAATTGGCAAGCAAATCCAACAATGGAATTGTTTCATTGAAATCAATTATATATAGAAGATTTTTGGAAGTTTGGATACATCCAATGTTTTCAAAGATGAATTTTCTTGAAAAATCAAGATATATCGACGAACACACAGGAACTAAAATTGAAAAAAATAACTAGTATGTGCATGTAACGACTGAAAATCCTTTTGCCTTTCTACTTGTGAAGATAGTGAATAAGATCTAAGCATATATTGAAATAGCCCAGTAGAAAGACATATGGATCTCCATATATAGTTCCTGGGCTGTAAACCGTTACGGGTCACCATACTTAGCCGAGTAAGTCTATCACAGATTGTGATAGGCTTTTTTTTTCTTTGTTAGGCTGCTAAGTCGATATGAATTCATAGAAAAAAATTGTTTTTTTATGCATTAAAAGTAGCCACTTTTTCTTCTGTAATTAGTGTCTTTTTAGCCGTTTAGGGTCTACACGCCTGTTTTCATGAAACTTATGTGCGAATAAGCAAAATTTGTGTGTGATTAAAGAGGTCTATCACACTTATCAAAAAAGTGAAAAAAAATATAACTTATGTCTAAATAAATTTTGGGATAACTCTTGTTTTTGGCGTGGTAGTCGTGGTATGCGTAGTAAAACCTTGAGATTAGCCATCTAAAAATTGAATTTCTATTTGAGTATGAGTATTGTATAATAGAAGTAATATTATCAATTATTTAGAAAATAGGGGAATGTATGGCTAATACGAAAGAAGACTTAATAAATGCATTTTATATGATTGATGGATGTTATCATACTAATGTTTTTGAAATTATAAATCTAGATGAAGAAGAGGACTTACTTAATCAAGCAATATTTGACATGCTCTTAGAAGGAGAAGTTCTTTTTGCATACAATGATGATACAACTGACAACAGTACTGGGTTCATCTTTTACAAATCAGATGGGAAAATACTAAATGAATTTGTTTATAAAAAGGATGAAAAATTTGTTATTATGTCCAGTTTATGTTCCTGGAGTTATCCTAAGTATCAAGATCTTTCCAAATAAGAGAAAGCTAAATTCTTTATGTAGACAGAAAAATATATATCATACAATTCATTACCCATTTCATTCGATTTTGACACCAGCAAAGGGATTGAAGTTATTTATAAACAAAGTGAAAGAGATACCAATCAATTAAGTGGCAAAAAAGTGTTATGGATCAAAATATTAGCATATTTTTGGAGATATGGGATTATTGCTTGCGTAATTCCTGCAATGTATTTGGGAAGAGTTGTGACGAAGAGTCGAACGGGTGTTTTACCTGGACTATCTTCAATTATGATGATCATGGGATTATATTATTTACTTGGATACATATTTAAGTTTAGACATATATATTGTGTTTTTCAAAACGCAAATAATGAAAAAATGTCTCCAAACGAAATTTACTGGAATACTCTTTCAAAAAAAGATTTGATAGGAGTACCAATTTTACTTATTTGTATTGGAGTAGCAGGGTTGATTTTAAGTTTATTATATTTTACAGGTATTATCGTAGATTAATAATTGATATAAATCAGTATACTTGAGAAGGAACTTGTAGTAAGAAAAGTTTGAAGACTAACTATAGAAGTCCATGTATAGTTCATGGGCTGTAAACCGTTGCGGGTACCAATATTGATATGAATCGCTCTTTTCACCCGTGGGAAGGGCTTTTTTTCTAGATACTCATTGAAAAATATGTATTATTAAGTTGGAGTTGAATAGGAAAAATATGTGTGGTATAATTATGGTATAAAAAGGAGACATAACTATGCCAAAAATTATACCAATCAGGGAACTTAAGAATACAGCATCAATTTCAAAGTATGTAGAAGAGACTAATGAACCTGTTTTTATTACTAAAAATGGATATGGATCAATGGTCATCATGAGTATTGCAGTTTACGAAAAAGAGATTGCTAAAAAACAAATGATTGAATTTATCAACGAATCTCTAAGTGATATTGATAATCCTGATCAAAAAGTTGACGGTGCTCTTTTCATAAATGAGATGAAAACCAAGTATGGTAAATAATATGAAGGAAGAAAAATTTAAAGAAAACAACATTATAGCTTTTCGAGATGGGAATCTAGAGATAGAAGTTAAAGTTGATTCTGAAAAGGATACAGTTTGGTTGACTCAAAAGCAAATGAGCGAGCTTTTTAATGTAACCATTGATAATGTTGGTTTACATATTAAAAATATTTACAAAGAACAAGAACTTGAAATGGATTCAACTACCGAGGAATCCTCGGAAGTTCGACTTGAAGGAACTAGAAAAGTAACTAGAAAGGTAAGAATATACAACCTTGATGTCGCTATATCAGTGGGGTATAGAGTAAAATCTAAACGCGGAATAACATTTCGAAAATGGGCAAATCAAATCCTTAAAGATTATATTTACAAAGGTTATGTGATTGATCAAGAACGACTTACGTTAAGCAAGAGTTATTATGAATCTTTTACAAGTGCTGTTAGACTGATAGCAAATTTAGTAGAACGTAAAGAACTTGAAGCTGAAGAATCGAAAAGTCTACTCTACATCATATCAAAATATGCTTATGCACTTGAAACACTAGATAAATACGATCACCAATCATTAACAATCACAAATATTACAAAGGATGATAAAAAATTCAAACTTGAGTATGAGGATGCGATAGCTGAAATCAAAAAACTTCCTGATTACGGAAAAACACAATGGTTTGGAAAAGAAAAGGATAATTCGTTTCAGGGTGCATTAAATGCTATTTATCAAACTGCATTAGGTGAAGAAGTTTACCCATCCATTGAAGAAAAAGCTGCAAATCTTTTGTATTTTATTGTCAAAGATCACGCCTTTTATGACGGTAATAAACGTATCGCTGCATCTATATTTTTATGGTTCTTAGATATTTATGGAATATTATATAAAAAAGACGAATCTAAAATTTTAGAAGATAATGCTCTGGTTGCAATCGTACTCATGATTGCTTTATCCAATCCAAATGAAAGAGAAATCATAGTAAAAATAGTTATAAACTTAATTAATCACCATAATTGATTTAAAGTCACCATCCAGTGCTCATATATACGCTTAGATAAGGTGTGGTTATCAAAAATACCCGTGATAAAAAGGACTCCTATAGTAGTCTAGTCTGATTTACTCTGTAAAAAACGTGAACCACTACGGGTCACCAACACTATCAGAGTAAGCTCATCTCATATAAGAGATGGGCTTTTTTTGTCTTTGTTGAGCCATTAAGTTGACTTAAATTTGGGTGATTTTGAACGCTTTATTCATATCAAAAAAAGAAGAATTTACTTGGGTTTTCATTTCATTAAAAGTCATTTAGGGAGTTAACTTTTGTTTTTATATGTACATAAGCAAAAAACAAAAAATTTGGATATGAAAAACAGGATATTCAATAATCTTTTTGAGTTCTTATTTTGTTTTGGTATAAAATACAAGCTTATATAGAGATAAATTTTACTGTCTTTTATAAAATGCACGTGATACTTGTTGTACGCGTGGTAAAACTTTGAGATTAGACATTAAAAAATAGGATTTCTATTTGAGTGTGGTTATTGTATAATAAAAGTATAAAAGCAAACATTGGGGGAATACCAAAGCAAATCATTAGAATACTATTTTCTGAGATTATAAGGATATTCTTATATTGGATATAATAATACGAACGAAAGAGATGATATTATGAAGAGATTAACCATAATTATTATTTTTGTATTTGTTATTTTACTTACTGGATGTACAAGACAAAAAACCGAAAGAATCATTGAAAAAATTTCTCAAAACAGTAATTTTGAGTATGAATTGCTAACTGTAGTTACTGAAGACGTTACATCCAAATTTAATATTATGGGAGGGTTTGGTGTTGAAACTTTAATTGATGCCAATATAGATCCATATAGTGTTGATATTTACGAATATATGTTAAGCAATCCTACTACTTACTATGATGTTACTGCGTATCCGGATTATGCAAATGGTGGAAGTTATATCACACGAATAAGCACATCAGATCCAGAAATTCATATTTATGATCTTTCGGTGGGTGACGAATATACTGAAGTTGAAATCATTGAATATATGGAATCATTGGGATTTTATCCTCGTGATAGTATCAGCTCAGTATATGTCAATGAGCGCGTATGGATTAGGGTGTATTTAGAAGAAGGCATAATTATTAAACTAGGTGTTGAAGTTGAGATTACCAATAGAACTGGCATTGAATACTGATACTTTTTTGGAATTGAAAAGACAGATGAGGATAAAGGGCATAGATATTTTGTAATCATGTTTATAGTGAAAGCAGTGCAAAATAATGACTGAAAATTCACTTGGTTACTATTAGAATTTATTTGATAATATCAGCTTGTAAGGAGGCAATAAATTGACTAAAAAAGAATCAAATATATTTTGTATAAGTTTTTTAGTTTTGTATATAATAGATTATATTATTCAAAGGTATTTAGAAATAACTATCTCATCATTTGTTTTGGTAATGATAGGATTCGTTTTCCTCTATATTTTATTAAAAAGATACGGGAAGTATGTAAGTATCCTTTGGAAGATTGTAGGAATAATATCTCAAGTAATATTTACATGCTGGGTTTTGATATTGTATTTAGGACCGATTTTTTTTACAAACGATTTTTTTGATTTGGGTTTCAATATATTGAGCACATTAGTACTTGTATTATATATATTCACCAATATTGTAAATTTAACCTTATTAGTTACAAAAAAAGCTAGGTTGAAAGAGGAACAGCGGGAGAATGATTAAGTAATGAATATAATTACAATTTTCAATTACAATATATATTTGCAAAGAATTGACATGATTTTAAATGTTCATAAAACGACTTAGTTTCCTTGTGGCGAACAGGTGTAACTTAAACTCAATTCAAATTTTTGTCAGGAGAATATCAATATGAGTACCAGTTTCTTTCAAAAACAAAGTTTTTTCTATCTTTACTTGCTCCTAATCTTTTCAGGACCTGTTTTATTATATTGGAGAGATGCGTGGTGGCCTGATGCAATCGGAACTTTTTCATTATCTATATATCTTCAGAACTTAGCTTTCGAATTCATTTTTTTTACTGCTTTTGCTTTGACCCTTGGTGTTGAAAACAGAATCAATGTAGATCCGAAGGGCATAAGTTTAAAAAGATTTGGACATGTAGTGGAATTCATAGGTTGGGAAGAACTTGAAAAAGTATATCGTTCAAATAAAAAAATCGAATTAATAGTAGTTTTCGAGAGCAAAGACCGAGTAAAGAAGATACCCATATATTATTCCTCGACAAAACATTTTAAAATTATATATGAAGTTTGTCAAGATGAAAAAATTAGAAATATGTTGGAGGATTTGAAATTTTTAAAATAGGTGATGGCAATTATTAAAATGACACAGTGGAATACATATAGAAGTCCATGTATAGTTCATGGGTTTGAAACCGCTACGGGTCATCAATAATAACATGAAACGCTCTTCTCATCTGTGGGAGGGGCTTTTTGATTATATAGTCTAGATAGCCGATAAGACATTAATAAATAAGATGAGGAGAAAATAATCAAGCATTTGTCTTGTCGCATTTATTATCAGGTTATATAATGTAATCAAAAAAGGAGGTGCTGTAATGTTTGAAAAATTTACTATTAGTGCTAATGTAAATAAAGACATTGAGTCATGCTTTCAAATGTATCATGCACCGGCACATATTAAAAATTGGAATTTTGCAAGTGATGATTGGGAGTGCCCAAAGGCATCATCAGAGTTTAAAGTAAGTGGACGTTTTAATTACTACATGCAAGCTAAAGATCAATCAGTTGGGTTTGATTTTACGGGGACATTTGATATCATAGAAACTCCAACGATGATAAGCTATCATTTAGATGACAATAGAGAAGTAGAAATTCACTTTAAAGAACAAGGTAAGCAAACGTACATTACGGTTTTGATTGATGCAGAAAAAGAAAATTCTGTAGCTTTACAAAAAAGAGGATGGCAATCGATACTTAATAATTATAAGAAATATGTAGAGTCAATTTAGATCGATTAGCTTACTCGGGAAAAATCGTGAACCAGTACGTGTCACCAACATTATCAGAGTAAGCTCATTTCATTAATGACACGGGCTTTATTGTCTTTGTTGAGCCATTCATTCAATTTCGAAGACATAATTTCCCTGAGTTAGATCAATAAAATGCATCATTAAAAAATGTATTATCAAAAGACTATGCAAGACCTGCACTCAATAAAACGAGGTTGGATGACTATTCTCCTATCCAATATAGACTCATGAATCAATAGATGCTATAATAACCACAAAGAACCTAAAGTACAAGAAAATAGTATCAATTCAATCAGAGAAAAGAAATGGAATGTCCGTACGTTAGTGGTATTCCTTGCGATTATGGTTTTCTTAGTCTTAGGATTAGCGATAGTTTAAGTCTTCTTAACTTGATTTATTAGGAGGTTCACATATGAATGAATACTTACTTCAATTTTTAAAAGATATTCAAAAAAATAAATATCAAATTGAAACCTCACAAGCAGAGTCACTCATCCAAGAGATTCTTCCCTTTATTGGAGATAAGGATCCTGAGGTAAGAGACCGTATTGTCTATGAAATGCTTGCTCATCTTTTTCATGACAAGCATTTAAATGAAGAAAGATTAACATACTATCTGAATCTATTTTTAAGTGATCAGTACCTCTTTTATGACATGGAAAATAAAGACCCCTATAGTGTCCTAAAAAGAAGTTTTACCGTCTTGCAGCTGGTGATTATCGCTTATGTCCATAGAAGAGATAACATGATTAGTCATGAACACATCTTATCCCTCTATGAAGCTTTTATCAAGTACTTTCAGGAAGAGAAAATCTTGATAGGATATGAAGAACCAATCGGATGGATGCATTCGATTGCCCATAGTGCCGACCTCTTTGCACAACTCGTGCAAGTCACTTGGTTTGATAGTGAAAAGATACGTGTGATGTTTTACTTGATTGCAAAAAAGATGAAGATCGATCATCATCTCTATATCTCCAACGAAGATGAACGCATGGTTGTGGCTATTAAGAAAGGACTTGATCAAAAGAAACTCTCACAAGAACAGATTCTTTCTTGGCTTGATCTCTTCTTACTTGATGAAATCTCTGACGATTATTTAACGAAGAGTACAATGGTGAACAATATCAAACATCTCTTAAGTGCGCTTTATTTTACCTGCTTAAACGATGAATCCTACTCATTTATCACACAAAAGATTTCTGAAATCATATTGCATAATAAAACCAAGTAACCCAATAGAAAAAAATAGGAGGATTTGGTTCATGTCAAAAGGAAGTAATCGATATTCAATCTAATTAAACAACAAGTTGTAGAGCTTTTCTTAATCTATAAGATAAGAGGAAATTAAAGTATGGATTTATATTTATATAGTACGATTATTTTAATTTTATTAGTGATAGGATTTATACTAAGAACCATGAGTATAAAAATATTTAACTATGCATATTTAAGTTTACTGGTTTTAATATTATTTTGGGGAATTTTCATAATTGCAGGCATGAGTAGTGGAGTTTCTTGGTCAATATTTTTGATGATGTTTATTTATGGAATACCTGTTTTTATATCACTTATTGCTGTTAATTTAGTTGAGTATTTTAGAAAGCATAATCAATAATATATATCTTTTTTATATGATAAGACCGAAAATCCTTTTGCCTTTCTACTTGTGAAGATAGTGAATAAGATCAAAGCATATATCGAAATACCCTAATAGAAAGACATATAGAAGACTATGTATAATTCACAGGCTGTAAACCGTTACTGTTCACCAATAATAACATGAAACACTCTTCTCATCCGTGGGAAGGGCTTTTATTTAGATATTCAAAAGTATTTCGACTTTTTAAAGTTAATCTGCTGTATCCATTAATTATAAATAATATCTATTTTAAGTAGTTGAAGCGAAATTTGAACTATATCAAAGAGGTTCATATCAAGATATATAAGATTATCGATTAGATCAATTGATGTTAGTATAAATTTTACTATTGTTTACAGAAAAAAGAATCGATGATATAATTAAAGAAAATGATTCCATATTACTTTTAGGGGGATTTATGAAAGAAATATTGTTAAAATTATATGCGCTTATTTTTGTTTTGTTCATTACAATGCTATTAACATCTTGTGAGACTGATAATACATATTTAGAATATGTAGGCAGTTGGGTAGGCCCGGGATATGAACTTGATGAAAATAGAACATATTTTCTATCGCTATACGAAGATAAGTCATTTGAAAGGTTTTATATTGACTATAAATTTCCAGAAGAAACAACTATAGTGTTAGACCTCACAGGTGCTTTTCAAGTGAAATCTGGTGAGATAGAGATGAGTTATAACATAGGAGAACAGGATGAAAGGCATATGGCTTTTGATATTAATGAAAACATTATCTCGATTACATCGGAATCTAGTAAAGAGTACATTCTTTTTACTAGAGTAGATGAAAGTGAAACACTTGCTATGTTTGAAGGCGATTGGATTTTGGATGAATCGTTAAATAGTCAAGAGATGTTAATGTCTAGTGCTTCGCATGAGAAACTAACAATTAAAGATGATTCTACTGCATATTTCAATGACCAAGAGTATAATGCTTTTACAGTTTTGGTAGGAGTCAATCAATTACACCTTGTTACAACACTGGATTATCATATTCTAGATGATCCAAACGATAATGTAACTGTAACCCGTAATGAAGCCGATATATTATTCGCGAGTGCACGCACATATAGCCTTTTTTTCCCAGAAACTATAGTACTTGTTTATAAGAGAGCAGAAATTGAATCATAGATGTTATCAAACCAATTAAACGCAATATTTTATTGCGTATATGACACTATAAGAAGATTTACCTAAATGTTTAGAACAACGAATTCAAATGATTAGTGATGCTTTATGCTAATATCTTGATGTGGAAAGTTCCATAAGCTTTGATAATAAATGAAATAAGAAATTTTTTTGATATAATATTGATAGGGGAGATGGTATTGTGAATAAAAAGCTAGTAATTATTTTTGTCATTGTGTTATTTGTCATTCAGGCGGTAACATTGCTTATTTTAAACATTAAATATAATTCGTATAATTCATCTATTTTTGATGATTATTTGTTGTATTACTTTAGGACAATTATATTTTATGCTGTATTAAATGATGCTCTTATTTTTACTGTTGGTATCTTAGTCTACTATAAAAATCAGATTTTAAAATCGAGGATTATCTCGATATGTGCTGGATTGCTATCTCTTTCAATGCTTCTGGTTGTAGTTAGTGGTCTATATTATGCATTCACATTGGATATTAGCTTAGAAAATACAAACTATATAGAAAATATTAACAGCTTCTTGAATATATTTTATGTTGTATATATGTTAAGTTTTACTTTGTTTGTTGTGATGAGTTTGAAAGTGCAAATATTTTCCGAAAGATTACCCAAAATATTGCTTCTTATTTTGTTCGCCATGATGATTTTAGTCTATTTAAGACAGTCTACATATTATGGATTTATACATCAATGGACAAATTATGATGTAAGCATTGACACAAGTATTCGTCAGGGAATATCAAATATCTTACTGTACCCTGCATCTATCGCGGCTTTTATAATATCTACATTGATTTTAGTAAAAAATCACGATAAGCATATTGGCATTGAATAATAAAACATATATAAACAAAAACCTTCTAAACCGTCGTTATCACATTGATATTTGATAACATACTAAAAATGCTCCTCTCATTTATGGGAAGAGTTTTTTATAGCCATTGATTCATTGTTTTCAAACTCAGTAACAAGAGGTTTCTAATCATAATGGAGCATCTTGATCTTTTTATTTAAGTAAAGTTAATCCATCAACATTTTATATTGATGTGAGTTTTATGTAGAGGTTCTTATCCTTTTTAATGATATAATCAATGGGTCACTATTTCATTCAAATGAAATTCAAGATTGATAATATATTTAAAAGATACAAAATACAATTGTTCTATCAATTTCAATGGATTAAACCGAAAGAGGCAACAAAATGTCAAATTCATTTCAAAACTTTAACTTAAATCCTAACATAATTAAATCTCTTGATGTTCTTAATTATAATGTTCCCACACCAATTCAATCACGTGTTATACCTCCTTTATTGAATCATAGGGACCTAGTTATTAAATCAAAGACCGGAAGTGGGAAAACCGCAGCTTTTTCAATACCTATTATTCAAAATATCAAATGGGATAAAAGAGAACCCCAAGTTTTAGTTTTAACACCAACTAGAGAATTAGCAATTCAAGTGAAAGAAGATATGTTTAACATCGGAAGATTTTCAAGAATTAAAGTAGAGGCTGTTTATGGCAAATCTTCATATGAAAGCCAAGCAAAGCAACTCAAACAAAGAACACATGTCATTGTGTCTACACCTGGAAGATTAATTGATCACATAGAAAATAAAACTGTTGATTTAAGTCAAATATCAACTTTAGTCATCGATGAAGCAGACGAACTATTACGTATGGGGTTTATTGATGAAGTTGAGAGAATCATCCATTTTTTACCTCTTGAAAGATTAACAGTCCTTCTATCAGCAACGATGCCAACAGATATAGAAAAATTATCTAATCTATACATGAACAATCCTGAACTCATCGTTATCGAAGATGACGAATTAACAGAAAATAAACTCACACAATACTATTATGAAGTAGAACAAAAAGATAAATTGAAACTCATAGATGATGTTTTAATTATCCGAAATCCCGAGAGTGCAATTATTTTTTGTAATACAAAACAAGCCGTTGATGATGTATGTGAAATGATGGATGAAAAAGAATACTTAGTTCATAAGATACATGGCGACATGGAGCAAAAAGATAGATTAAAAGTCATGAATGATTTCAAGCATGGTCTATTTAGATACTTAGTTGCTACAGATGTTGCAGCAAGAGGATTAGATATAGATTCTGTCTCACTGATTGTGAATTATGATATACCTTATCATGCAGAAAGTTATGTACATCGGATTGGAAGAAGTGCTAGAGCAGGAAAAGAAGGTTTAGCAATATCTTTTATTTCTAATAGGGAATCTCATTATTTAGATCAAATCAACACTTATACCAATCATGATATCATGATGCTCGAAAGACCAACTCAAGAAGTTGTTAATCAAGCATTTGAAGTGTTTCAAAATAGACAAACATCTGATTTAGTCATAAAGATGGGTAAGGGTTTTGAATTTAAAGAAGAAATTATGAAACTTCATATTAATGCAGGCAAAAAGACTAAAATGAGAGCATCAGATATTGTGGGTACAATTTGTGCAATTCCTGGACTTTCTGCAAAAGATATTGGGGTCATTACAATACTTGATATATCAACATTCGTCGAAATACTAAATAAAAAAGGCGAGCTCGTTTTTGAAACACTTCAGACAATGCCTATTAAAGGTCGCCTGCGTGTTGTGAGTAAAGCAAATAAAACAGAGTATGAACTTGCAGATGAAGCAAATAAAACTTTAGAGTAACTGAGGTTAGATAGTATAATATTTGGTAAGCCCACCTTTAAATGAGATAGTTATTACTTTTGATAAACTATATAAACAAACTTTGATTCAAGCAATTTAGAATCAACAAATATATTAAGATTTATACATGAAAAACAGTTTGACATTATATCGAAAAATATGATAAGATAACCTGAAAGATTATGGAGGATTTATATGTTAAATAAATTAGACAAAAATATAAATGCATATCATTTTGTTGTTAGAACGATTGGTTCTCTAATCGTGTACATAGGTTTAATAGTAGTTATTATATATCCCAAAGGAATTTTTGGATCAGATATTATCAAACCAATGTTAATCGGGTTTTTTTCAGTTGTCGCCCTCTTATTCTTAATATTTAACTTTGTTTTACCATTCTTTATTCATTCTTTATACGGATATAGAATTCACGAAAGTTATATACTTGTTCAAAGAGGAGTTTTATTTAAAACAACTGAGTATATTCCATTGAAACGCATACAACATATAGAGAGACTTCAAGGGCCTATTCAAACACTATTTAAACAGTCCACCGTATTTATTCATACGGCGGGTTCAAGAGATGCTATAGTTGGTTTGCCTCAAGATGTGGCTAATGATGTAATCCATCAGATAAGAGAAAAACTTCAAGAGTATTTAGATTCCTGTGAGGGGAAAACCGATGAATCCTAAATATCATATAGCTAGGCGAAAATATGTAGTGGACATTTTTAAAGCTATTTCCATTTCATTCTTCGTTTCTATCGCGGTTATTTCATTGTTTTTTGAAAATGGAGATGAAGAAATCAATCAACTAACAAATGAGCAATCCTTGATTATTTTGAGTGTATTCCTTATCGCTTTTTTTGGTCAACTTATTTTGTATTGGCTCATCTTAAATAGACATTTATTCTCAGATCAAAATGAATCATTTTTGATAGAAAAAGGGCTTTTTTATAGAAAGAAAATTGATATTCCATACGATAATATTCACTCCATAGCAATCAAACGCAGTTTACTAAGTATTATACTTGGATTATCTACATTGCAATTGGATACAGGAAGTACAGCGACATCAGCAATTCCTGAAGCTTCTATTACTGTTGATAAGAAATATGCACCAGTGATTAAGGATTTTATAGAAAAAAGAAAAACTCAAGAGGGTCTATCGTTGCCTTCCCCTAATAATTATAGTGAGAACATCGTACTTGAAGATAATACTTATTATCAGGCAAAATGGTATGAACTCATGTATATGGGCATTTTGAAACCTGGATTTCTTACCTTTATATTATTTCTAACAATTATCATTTGGGGATATGTTCCTATATTGAATCAAATAGATGCCGAACTGAACGAACAGGCAATCATATTACCTCTAATCATCACATATTTTATATTAATTGCTGTTGGAGCAATCTCGTTCATGTTATTTACTTTTCTCAAATATTATAAATATCAATTAATTATTGAAGAAAAAACTATTACGTATAAGTATGGTTTATTCAATAAAATCGAGTTTAAGCTACACAAAAATCGAATCAATGCTTATCATGTTAGCCAGTCTTTGCTTTATAGAATCTTTAATTTCTATGATTTAACGATTTCTGTTATAGGTATTGGTCAAACGACCGAAGATGGTAATATGAAAATGGAGAGTAAATCACTACTTCCTATAACAAAACTTGATTTTCTTGATGATACTTTGGAAAATGTTGGGTTTTTACAAGAAAATAGTTTACCCTACAAACCGAATAAGTTCAAATATCTTAACTTCATTTTTCTTCCTATGGTTGTTATAACTTTCATAAATCTATTACCTTACGTCCTATTAAAAGTTAAGTTAATGGATAACCTTTTATCGATATTAGTCAATGTAATAATTTACCTTATTATTTTCTGGGGATTGTCTCTAAGACTTAAGAATCATATAATGTATATTGCTAAAGATAGTCTGTCCTTTCAAAGAGGAGCTTTTACAATAAAGAAATCATATATTAAAAAGGTTAAAATTCAAAAAGTGGCATTTAAGAAAAACCCTATTTTACAATTAGAAAAAATTGGTCACATTGAAATTAGATATAAAGAATTATTAGGGAATGTGAGAATGAGGAATTTTGATCCGGATGTGTTTGATTTACTAAGAGAATCGATTGTTAATTAGCAAAAACAAAAAATACTTCAAGTATTAATTGGGGTATCATTATAATAGAGTAAGCTTATCTCAAAAACAGGAGATGAGCTTTTTTATATTTTTAAAATAAACTCAAAAATAATATATGGAAAAAATGGTTGCTACCTATTCGCAACCAAAAAGTGCACGACAATATAATGTAATTCTTTTTATATATAGTACAATGTATGAGAGGTGAAAATTATATGTTTAAAGATAAAGTTAAGGATTTAAGAAAAGAAAAAAATCTGACACAAGATGAACTCGCTCAACATTTAAATATTTCACGACAGTCTATTTCTAAATGGGAAAATGGCAATTCTTATCCAACAAAGCTAATTATTAACAAACTCGCTGAATTTTTCGATATTCAAGTGAGTGATCTACTGAATAATGAAGAAACCATGTTAATTTCTATTGATAATAGCACAAGTATAGGTGATGTAAAAAAAAGATTTGTCATGTTGCTATCCATTTTATTTATTATTCTTATTGGATTATTATTGTTTGTTTGGATTTTTAATAACAGAATCAATCTAATTGAACAAACACAAAATGAAGTTGTTGAAATAGACCCTTTATTAGGATATATTGTTCTAGATCAAATAGGATTAGCAGCATATGATCGTAATGATGAGGATACCATTTACGCATTAATTGATTCAGGTCTATACCCTTATGAATATTTAAATATAAGAGGTAATTACAATTCATGGGAATCTAACAAATTATTTGATAAATTTTCGCAAGGAACAGCAGGCAGATTTGAATCTGATGGAACAGTTTATATTTTAAGTGATAGTGAAACTCAAATTTACCATGTAGAATACATTTGCTACAGTATAGAGAATGCAAGTTTATATTTGCAATCAAATTCTAGTTATGCATTTTCACCATATCTATCGATTAGTTTTACAATTGAAGGAACTGAAAATGATTTATTTGAGACACCTACTTTTCATCTTACTTTGAAATCAATTGATCAACTCGTTGATGTTGAGTTATATCAATACAATGAGTCAAATGAATTCATTAGTAATCAGGAAATCTTAGTTGGAAACACGATACAATTGAATAGCGAAACTTTATATTTTGTCATTAGAGAAACATACATTGATGAAGCTGGGTCATCCTACATCATAAAAAAATATGTAAATTATAATGATTTCGACAGATACTTCAACTATTCTTTTAGAACATTTTCTGATAATAAATTTGCAAGTATTGATACCGTAATTATCAATACGGATATAAGTTAAAACAAAGTCATAGTCCATATTTAGCCTATGATATAGAGTTTCATCTCAGCATGATTCAAATGGCTTTATGAAGTGGAAAAAGATAGGCTAATTAAAGATATAAACGGTTTAATTGGTATAACGCTTACTTCAATCAACTTAAATGAAATCATGCAGAGTGAATACAATATATCGACTGCGACTTTAGCTATCTAGCATACTCTTTTTACACGATGAACATGAAATCTCCATCTCACAGTAGAAAACTATTTTTGGTTGAAACAAACAATAAGTCAACAACTACAAAACAACAAAAATCATAGATAAAAACTTTTAAGGTAGACATCAAAAAAAAGACAACAAACAATATAAATTGCTGCTGTCAAATACACAAACTCTAAATTTTTAAATAGAAAATCATATATTATTCTTCCCTAAATCGATAACCTACTCCCACCTCAGTCAATATATAGTCATGTCCAATTGAATTGGATTTGAGTTTTTTTCGTATAGAAGCCATAAATACTCTCAAAGACTGGTAATCGTCTTGAGTTTTATAACCCCATATCTTTTCTTGAATAAAGTTATGTGTTAATACTTTTCCTTGATGGATAACTAAAAGTTCTAGTAATTTAAATTCTATAGGTGTCATATGTACTTCTTGATCCAGCATTTTAACAGTATGCTTGGCAAAATCAATGACCAAATTTTTAAATATAAACTTTTGATCTTCAAATACCTTTTCTTGATTTCTTAATGCAACACGTATTCTAGCTAAAACTTCACTTATATTAAAGGGTTTTGTTACATAATCGTTGGCTCCATGATCTAAAGCTATGACTTTGTCGTTTTCTCTACCCCTTGCTGAAATGACAATAATAGGAGTTGTTTTGATTTTTCTGACTTCATCAATCACTTGCATACCGTCTATATCTGGCAATCCCAAATCAAGTAGGATGAGACCGGGATTTTGATTGAGTATTATATTTAAACCAATCGAACCTTGATCAGTCCCACTGACTTGATAACCGTTTGTTTCCAATGCGAGTTTAATGAACTTTAGAATAACTTTATCATCCTCGATGATCAAAATTTGACTCATCTCTGTCATGATTTCTTGCCTCCTGATATTGGAATATTGAAAGTAAAACTTGCCCCGTTAATATTGTTGTTCTCAACATGAATTTGACCACCATGTGCTTCAACAATAGCCTTGCAAATGCTTAACCCTAAACCAATGCCACGCAATTTATCACCTTTTTTAAAATCCGAATTAGCGACATAATCTTTGAATATATGATTCAGATGACTTTTTGGTATGCCTCCTCCATCATCAGCGACAATAAAGGTTATGTCTTTTTCAGTTTTTATATATGAAACCATAATCTTGGAGTCATCTTTTGTATGATGAATAGCATTGTCAATTAAATTGGTCAATACCTGTATCAGCAATGGAATATCAGCATAAACAGAATCCAATTGATATTGTTCTTGAAATATTAATTCATGATGACTGAGCCGATTCGTAATTCTTTGCTGAAGATCGTTGAAAATATCTTCTACAAGCTCAAATGTGGGATGTAAAATGAGTTGATTGGCTTGTAATTTTGTCATACTTAGCACATTTTCAACAAATTCAGCCAATCTACTTGTTTCATTGTTAATATCAAGAAGAAGATTCTTTTTTGTTTCGTCGTCAATAAGTTCATAACTGTCGTATAAAAATGAAGATCCAGTTTGAAGTGTTGTTAATGGCGTTCTTAAATCATGAGAAATACTTCTTAATAGAATACTCTTAATTCTCTCTTTTTCCATTTCAATACGTATATTTTCTTGTTCTTCAGAAATTTTTTCGCGTTCTAAAGCTGTTAACATCTGTAATAATGCAGTTTGTATGAATTCCTTTTCTTGTTTTTTTAAGGTATCAATCGTTGTGTTCACAATTAAGACACCTAATACATCCTTCTTACTGACAAAAGGAAAAATGACATAAGGTAAATTTGTAAACTTGTTTTGATCTTTTCCGCATATAATCTGGTTATCAATTGAATAATTAATCTCTTTTGTCATATGCTCAATTTGAATGACTTGATCACCATACGTGATTAATTGTTTTGATACACAAAAAAGCAATTCACGACCCAAATTCATTTTTAGATGTCTTAATTCTATTTTTATGATTTCATCAAGACTATTTGCGTAGAGAAGTTCTTTACTAATTTGATAGAGTAAATCGATTTTTTTAGCGTTATCTCGCGAAGAATCAATTTCACTTTGTAATGATGTTGTTAATGTGCCTAATATAATGATTGAAATCATAAAAATGATGAGGGTAACAATGTAATTTGCATCATCAATAATAAAAGTATATTTTGGTTCAGTAAAGAAAAAATTAAAGATTGTGACTAAAAGAAAAGTAGAAAATATGCCAAAAATAACCTTTCTAGTTTCGACTATAATTAGCATGATAGAAACGATATAGATCAGAAGGATATTTTCTCTTCTTAATTCTAGTTGTTCAAAAGCGAAAGCTAATAAAGTCGATAGTATAAGTACAACTGTTAAAAATATATACTTATTCGATTCTTTTTCCAGCATTATAAAACCTTCCTTTTTGATAAATCCATTGTGAATTTAGTCAAGGCAATAATTAAAACATAAAACTCCAGTCTTCCAATAAACATTCCAACAATAGTCGTCCAAAGGATGATAGGATGAGATTGAATAGAAATAATCCCGATAGATAGACCAACAGTGCCTAAAGCAGATGAAAATTCAAATAGAGATTCTTCTAAGGTATAACCAAATGATGTGAATATTAATGTGCCAAAAATCAATGTAAGTAGATACATGATCATAAATGATTGATTGTTTTGAGCATCCTCTGTAGTTACAATGATATCTTTACCATATTTATTGATGTAATTTGTATGAATGGTACGCTGATGAGACATCTTGTCGCGAATATTCCAATATAGATTTTTTATGGCTAAAGCCACGCGATATTGTTTAATTCCTCCAGAAGTAGATCCTATCCCGCCTCCAATAATCATTAATATTATAACACAAAGATTGATAAGATATGGTAGTCCTGAAAATTGCTCAACGGTTTGAAATCCCGTAGTTGTGATAGCGCTCAAGAATTGGAACAGACCTACTCTCAAGTTTTGAAAAAAACTGCCTCCATTGAAGCTTGCGAAGGATAATGTCATCACAGGGATGAATAATATAATAAGAATTAAGAAGAATTTGACTTCAATATGATGAAATGCCTTCTTAAATTTGGCTTTAAATATAAATAGATGAATGATTAAATTTGTGCTACCTAAAAGCATCAAGATCATTGTAATGATTTCAATTGGAAAGCTCTGATAGTAACCAATGGATTCCATTTTGGTTGAAAATCCTCCGGTTGACAAGCTAGCAATCGCATGGTTAAATGCATCAAATAAGGACATGCCAAAAAGGCTATATAGGATAGATCCAACAATGATATAGATAGCATAAATAGAAAGAATGAGTCTAGCAGAACGTGCTAGATTAGGCAATAATTTATCATTGTGCCCCTCTGCATAATATAAGCGCATGCCATATTTATCAGAGATAGCAGATGTGATGACAAGAACTAACCCCACCCCACCAAAAAACTGTAACAAGCTTCGAAAAAGCAGAAATGCTTTAGATGCTTGAGTCACATCGACAACGGTGAGTCCAGTCGTTGTATAACCACTGGTTGATTCAAATATTGCTTGAGTAAAATTATAAGTTCCACTGAATACGAATGGAAATGCTGAAAAAATAATTGCCATAACCCATACAAGGAAAATCAGTTGGATATCTTGGTGACGTTCAAGTTTCGAAGTCTCCTTATACCGCAATAATTGGCTTAACAAATACCCTATAATGATTGCTACGACACCGGGAACAATAAAATACTTAGCCTCACTCGTTTGCTCTCCATAGATAAGCATTGCCAATAGTGGTAACAAAATTATGAATCCAATCATCATTAAAAAATAACCCAGATAACCAAATAGTAGTGGATACCCACGGACTACTTTACTTTTAGGCTCCATTGTTAAGCTCTTTTCTTTGGATAAAATCAACTGCGTTTTGATGATTATCTGGTGTGGTTGCTATAACGAGTTTATCGTCTGGTAGTATTAAAGTGTCCCCATTTGCAATAATAACATCTGGTTCTCTATAGATACAGCTTATATTTAAATATGAAGGTATTTCAGCATTTTTAATGAGTTTATTAGACAGTAGATATTCTTTATCAATTAAGATTTCAGTGATTACTATTTTTTCATTTTCAATAGATATCGTTTTGATAAAATCCTCAAGTATCGATTCATTCTTAATACTTTCTCCAAGAAGGTATGTAGAACATATCACACTATCAATACCTAATGTTTTAAATAAATCTACTCTTTTAGGATTTCTTACAACACTGACAACACGCTTAATGTTAAATAATTTCTTTGCAGTAATGCACGCAACATAATTATCAATATCATTGATAGATAACGCAATAAAAACATCAGCATCCCACACATCAGCATCTTCTAAAACGTATGCTTTTGTTGGATCACCACATAAGACTGGGATATGATTTGAGCTGCTCATATAATCGCCAAAATTCTTATCAGAATTAATAATTGTAATCTGGTGTTTTTCTTTTTTGAATTTTTTTACAATAAAATCGGCCTCATGCGTGCCATTAGCTATGATAATCTTCATGATGATTTCTCCCCTCGCATGTTCATAAACTCTTCAAGTGATAAAATAAAAGGATAAATTGCTTTAATTGTTGTATTTTCAATCAACTTTCCTTTATCAGTATCAGAAAAACGGGCATAGATTTTTGGTACATCATAAATGTGAAAGCATAAATGCGCAATAAAAAGGTTAATATTGTCACTATCTGTTGTTATGATGACTTCCTTAGCCTCTTTGATAAGTGCCTCGTTTTCAAGTATTGACAAATCTGTTGCATCTCCAATAACATCATACCCACTGTAAGTATCTGAAAGCTTCCGAAATGACGTACCATCCTTATCAATAATCAAAACATCGTTACCTTCATTAGAAAGCATCGCAGCTATACTTGCTCCAAGTCTACCTGAGCCGATAACGACTATTTTATTTTTCTTCATGATGATCACCTAAAACTTGAATTGTTTTTATAGAACTATAACAGATATACAGTGGCCCTAATGTTGTATCAACTAATACAAATTGATCGAGTGATCGGATGATTTTCCCAATAATGGTTACAAACCCCGAAATTGAATTCAACGTGACTTTAACTTTTTGTCCTACTAATTCTTCCATGATAATGCCTCCTTTATACAGTTTCATCTTAATATTTATCGTATAAAAAAGGTGTATAGAAAGATAGCTGATTGTATAAAGATTGTATAAAGATATGTGTTGTGTAGTGTTTTTTATAGAAATAGACGGTAAAAATGCGCCATATGAATGAATCTAAGCAAAAAGACAATGATTTGATGTCAGCAACAGGTCTATATTCCTATAATTATATAGATAAGAAACATGAAATAGATTAAAATTTAAATGTTTTTAGCATTTTTTGAAATGGATTTTATCTATGTTTGGTTGTGTGTTTAGAAACAAAAGTTGACTTTATAATCACTATGTGATATAATTTACAAGAAGAAAAAGGCAAAACTAGAGTAATTTAGTGACGCAAAACTATAGGGTCTTTAAATAGATAGCCAGTTACCAGAAATTTTTTTGGGTTGGTTTTTTTATTTGGTGAACTATAATGAACAAAATCACAGGTAGAAAAAAGTCAATAGTTATACGATTACTGTTAATCTTGCTGATTAGCAATTTTAGTATTTCATTTGCCTATTGGGCAAGTAATATAGCTGGCGACCAATCCAATTCTAATTCATCAGTTCAAATAGGATCATGGGATTTTGAGGATATTGCCTATATTGTAGCAACCTTTAGAAGCGACCACGCAGATGTGTTAGCATTAACAACACAAACAGTCACAGTCAGTGATAAGTCAGCAGTAGAAGCAGCCTTAACAGCTTATGGCGCGTTAAGTGTAGATGCACAAGCAGAACTCTCAGTT
>JAHISX010000001.1 GCA_018817915.1 Bacillota bacterium | reverse complement strand
GTTTCTAAATAATGAAGAATATGATACATCAAGTGGTTACATACAAAAGTTCCAGCCGTATTAGAGATAGAAGAAGAAATTCCCTTTTCTAAGAGATGCATATTAATGTTCTTTATGGGTAATGTAGAAAAGTAAGCTGCTTTTCCATCTTGCACAATTGGTTGATCTTTAGGTTGATTTCCTTGATTGTCAGGTATAGATGCATCATCAATATTGATTGCTACTCGTTCAATACTGATTGATTTTCTACCTCCAGCTTGACCAATCATTATAATAACATCAGGATGGATTTCATTAATTTTATTTATTAATATTTGGGAAGACAAGTTAAAAACAGTTGGAAGCTCCATCTTTACAATCTGAATCTCATCTAATTGATCAGGTAATAATTTAATGGCTTCATATGAAGGATTTATTTTTTCTTGATCAAATGACTGAAAACCTGTAATTAAAAATGTTCGCATAAAAATCACTCCTTTAAAATTAGTTTAACATAAAAAGATATTTCGTGAATAATTCACACAATTATTTATTCGTAACTTTTGAAATGAGATAATCAATGGTAGAATATAGTTAACAAATAAATCATGGATGTGAAAAAAATGAAGATAGTTGAACTCTCAAGAAATGAATATCAAAATTATGAATTAGATTGTAAATATCAAACAAAAGCATATTTTGATATTTCAATAAAAAAGAAAAAAGACATCACTATTCATATCAAAAGAAAAAGATTGAGAAAGAAAACTGAAAAAGGTTTTGTGTCTCATCTATATGAATCATACATTGAAAAGCCACAAGTATTTGCTATTTTTGATAGAAAAAAAGTCGTTGCTGTGATTGAAGGATCCATAGAGTCTTGGAATAATAGATATCGTGTTTGGAATTTTTTAGTCGATAAAAAATATCGTAGGGAAGGCTTTGGTCAGATGCTTTTTAAACACATCGAAACAGTAGCAAAAGATAGTGGTGCACGTGCTTTAATTCTAGAGGTCCAATCCTGTAATGAACCAGCAATCAGTTTTTATATGAAACAAGGACTTCATTTTGTAGGGCTCAATACAATGGAATATTCGAATGAAGATATTCAAAATAAAGAGGTTCGATTAGAGATGGGTAAAAGATTATGAATAATATATTTATGAGCAAAAACAATGAAAAAGTTAACATTAGACAACTTGAAGCAAAAGATGCAAAACAGGTTCTTGACTATATTTGTACAGTTGGTGGAGAGACTGATAATCTGCTTTTTGGTCGTGAAGGATTAGGGATATCAGTTGATGAAGAAATGCGAATTTTAAGTCAATACTTAGTACATCCTGTATCCATGTTATTAGGTTGTTTTATTGGCGAAAAATTAGTCGCAGTATCTAATATTTCTGTTAAAGAAAGACAAAGAATTAGACATATAGCATCATTGGGAATTTCTGTAATTAGGGAATATTGGAATCAAGGAATTGGAACTTATTTAATGAAGTATATGATTGATTATTCAAGAAAAAACGAACAAATTGAAGTGTTAGAACTAGAAGTAATAAGTGATAATTATAGAGCAGTTGAACTATACAAAAGTCTTGGATTTAAGGTCATTGGAGCAATGCCAAAAGCTGTTAAAATAGGCAATTCATATCATGAAAATTTAATGATGATTTTAGAACTATAATTGAAATATTTAGTAATTATTTATACAAATCATGAATGTTTATATATTGCTTTATAAAGCGATTAAACACCATTTTATACATATAATAAAAGTTGATTATCACATTTGATAATCAACTTTTTTTGTTTCAAGATTTAATTTTTAAAATGATGCATTTTAGATAAAGAGATTCATCAGAACCAAGCAATGCTGGATGGTCTTTACCTTGGATTCTAAATTCTACCATTTGGGCAATTTTTTTAGCATCATTTGCAGCATCCATAAGCATTTCTAAAAATAGTGATGGCGTCATGTAATGAGAACAAGAACATGTGACTAAATATCCATTATTATTAATAATTTTCATTGCTTGCAAATTGATGTCTTTGTAACCTTGATATGCTTTTTGTATATCCTCTTTTTTCTTTGCAAAAGCTGGAGGATCTAAGATGACAACATCAAACTTTATATCATCTTTTTGATAGTTTCTAAGTGCCTCAAATACATCACCTTTTTGAGCTTTTACTTGTTTGAACTCATTGATTTCTGCATTACTTTTTATTTGCTCAACAGCGTGTTCAGAAATATCAATACATGTAACTGATGATGCTTGATGATATGCTGCATGTAAGCCAAATCCACCTGTATGAGCGAAACAATCAAGTACAGTTTTATTTTTGACGTAAGGTTTTAAAGCATTATGATTATCTTGTTGATCTAGAAATGATCCAGTTTTTTGTCCGTTTTTTATATCAACATCTAAAATGATTTGATTTTCTTTGATGCGAACCAAATCAGGGACATCACCGTATGCTACTCCAGAATATAATTCAAGACCTTCTTTTTTTCTGACCGAAACATCGCTTCGCTCATAAATTCCCTTTGGATGAAAAATATCAACTAGAATCTTTATGAACATTTTTTTTCTTAAGTCAATACCTAATGAAAGAATTTGAATGGATAAGTAATCACCATATTTATCGACGATGAAACCTGGGATTCCATCTGCTTCACCGAATAGAACACGATAGCTATTTTCATAGCCGAGATCAATCCTAGATAAATTGGAATTTTGAATGATTTGATAAAAAAAATCTTCATCGATAACTTGATTTTCATCGCGCGAAAGAATTCTAACGAAAATTTTAGATGATGTATTTAGATACCCTTTTCCAATAAACTCGTTTTTGTACGAAAAAACATAAGCGATATCACCACTAATAATATCACCATCAATTCGATCTATTTCGTTGTTATAAACCCATGGATGACCTTGAATAATTCTAAGTTCTTCTCGAGGCTTTAAATATAATTTACAAATTGACATTGTTTCTCCAATACTGAAATAAATTAGCTCTCATTTGATGCTTGAAACTTTCCAGATTTGCGTTCATAATAAGTTGAAACGAATTCGACAAAATCGATATTAAAATCTTCTTCAATTAGAGCTGTAAACTTAGCTATTTTTTTAGAGTTGCCTTCAAAATGTAGCACATTAAAACAGTTGACTACCATTTGTTCATATTCCTCAATTTTGTCTAGTTTATTGAAAGATAATGCTTGATAATAGTAGAAATAATCCATCAGATAATATGACTTTAATTTTAGGTTTTGCTCAATACCTTTTGTGCAAAAATAAATCACACTTTCATAATCTTCATGAATTCCAAAAAATTTAGATATTTTGGCTAGTATATAGATGAAAATTTTTTCACTACCACCACTGATAACCAAAGAAGTATCATTGATAAAATTTTGCGCTTTTTCTATGATTGCAAACTGATGTGATTCATCCAATATGTCAAGCAAAGAACTTAAAATCAACATCTCAGTAGTTGTGATAATTTGGGAGTTTAAAATTGCTGGATAATTAATTAGTTTTGCATTGCTCTCTGCTGCTTCAGAAGCAGAAATATTCTTTGAATAAAGTTTGTCAATAATAATACTGTGCTGATAAATCAGTTGATTGGATTTATCAATTGTTTGATGCAAGGGTATTTCTTTAGAAAGCTTTACAAATTCTTCATGTTCATGATTTGCAGCTAAATTAAATAATTTCATGATAATTTCCGTTTCTTTTCCCTTTGCGACTTCAAATTCACGCAATAAATAATCGGTTTTCACACCGATCTTTTCTGTTAGGAGATGAATGACTTGGAATGGGACATCTGACTCACCTGATAAGTAACGCCGATATTGTCGCAATGAAACCACGCCATCGGTGAAACTCTCTTGAGAGATGTCTCTTGCAGAACGCAATCGTTCTAAAAAAATGCAAAGTTCTTTAGATTTCATGATAATTTAACCTTTTCGTATAATTATAGGACATATACGCCCTGTTCATTTAGCCTAATTGGTAATACAATTAGGTAAAAGGGAGGCGTCAAGCCATGAGAAAATTCTTAGTAATCGCTTTAATTTGTGTAGTTTCATTAGCAGTATCAGTAAGTTTTAGTTTAGGACAAACAAATCGTTCGTCAGATTTAACTTTAGATTTCGCAAATTCAGGAACACCAGAAGTTGTCGAATTAGATTTTGCTAACTCAGGAACACCAGAAGTTGTCGAACTAGGTTTTCATAATTCAGATCTTCCAACACACGTTGAATTTTAGGAACTAACATGAATTCACGTTCATTATAACATACCTTTTGTCAAATTTAACCTGTTTATGGTGAAATATATTTTATCAAGAAAGAATTGATTTGCTACTCGATTTAAGCAAACTGTTTATTGTCGTTTTGTGAAAACAATGCATATCAAATTCATGATAAAAATCAAATTTTATTGACAAAACTTATTGCTATGGTGAATTTATATAGATTCATTATTATTTGCTCAAAAGCCAATTCCCTTTTTGGTTACAAATAAATATCAAAAACAGGACTTAATACATAAACTTAACTTTTTATAATTTGCATCTTATATTTTCGCAGGTATATTTAATCAATGTTTCAATCTGGAGTGTTTAAAATTTTTTAGGTAGGGCTACTTCACGGACTCTTATTTACGAACTCAATTGAAGCATTGTTTAAATACACTTGTGTGACTACAAGATGATATAGATTAGCATTGATATGAAAGGTGAAAAGCAATATGAAAAATATTCTCAAATTCATCACGATTCTAGGAACTTTCGCTCTTGTATATTATGCAGGAGACTTGACAATCAAATATTTTATGCCAGAAAATCATTCAATAGCTAATTCAGCATTGCTCTTTACCTATGGCGGAATGATCGGATACATTTTATTGATCATCTTTGTTGTTGTTCTTCAAAAAAACAACTATGATCAATTGGTTCAGCATAAACCACGTTTCGGAAGATTACTACATAATTTTCATATCATGCTTGCAATCGTCTTCATCATCTATGCCTTAATAAGTTTTGATATTCAATTTTCAGTATTGTTAGTACTTATTTTCCTTTTTGTTTCAACACTTTTGGATTATGTTCGCGAAAAATTGATGCAAGAGATTAATGGTAACCCAATCCACCCTAAGAAAATTCTTTAGTATTTTTCATCTATTCCCTTTTTGAGTAAGAGTCGTCTCATTCTCTTACTCTTTTTTTTGTGTTAAAATTGAATGTTTTATTCATTCATAGTATGATAAGACTAAGGAGATGATTTTATGAACTTAGAACAAATTATCAAATCAAGAGTAAGTAATACAAATTTTAACACACAAGATGTAGATTCTGAATTAATTATTAATTTATTGGACACAGCTGTATATGCACCAAATCACAAGATGAGAGAACCGTGGAGATTTATCATTTTCAAAAACACTGGAAAAGATTCTTTTGCTGATAAATATCTAAACTCTTTAAATGTAGAGCAAAAAGAAAAATATGAGGCTTCTGTACTTAAAATATTCAAAGCACCTATGCTCTTAGCATTTGTGATGCCAACAAATCAAAATATGCGTGATGAACTAGAAGATATGGAAGCAGTTGCCACTGTCATTCAGAACTTTTTGCTTTTAGCAACTGAAGCAGGATTAGCAACAGCTTGGAAAACTCCTATGTTTTCTGAAACAGATCAATTCAAAGAACAATTAAACTTAGAACTTGGTGAAATCGTTATTGGACTTGTTATGGTTGGTTATAGTGATATGGCTCGTGATCCTAAATCTAGAAAAAAAGCAGTTACATTAACAACCATATATAAATAAGTACTGAATAATAATTATAGAAAACACCGCAAGCGGTGTTTTTTATTAGTTATGATGTTTAAATTGTCTTGTTGCTTGTACAGCTGTATGCCATCCTCTGATATTTTCTTTTCTATTTTCGTCACTCATTTTTGGAGAAAATAACTTTTCTAATTTCCAGGAGGTCTTAATCTCATCTTTTGATTTCCAGTAACCAGTAGCTAGTCCAGCAAGATATGCTGCTCCAAGTGCTGTTGTTTCTTGGATCTTTGGACGTTCGACATCAAGATTCATAATGTCTGATTGAAATTGCATTAAGAAGTTGTTAACTGTAGCTCCACCATCAACTTTCAATATTTTAATCGGAATTTTTGTATCATCTTCCATAGCACGTAAGACATCCATCGATTGATAGCATATAGCTTCTAAAACTGCGCGAGCAACATGTTCTTTACTTGTTCCTCTAGTTAAACCAAACATAGCACCTCTTGCATCAGAATCCCAATACGGTGTACCCAAACCAACAAATGCAGGAACAATATAAACACCTTCGTTAGTCTTCAAAGAAAGAGATAACTGCTCTGTTTCACTAGCTGAAGATATTAATTTAATACCATCACGTAACCATTGGACAGATGAACCACCAACAAACACACTACCCTCTAAAGCATATGTGATTTCATTTTCTATACCCCAAGCAATCGTAGTCAACAACCCATTTTCAGATGCTATTGGTTTATGACCAGTATTCATTAACATGAAACAACCTGTCCCATATGTATTTTTAACCATGCCTTTTTCAAAACATGCTTGACCAAATAAAGCTGCTTGCTGATCACCAGCTATACCGCTGATTGGAACTGTTTCACCAAAGAAGTGATAAGGAATCGTATATCCATAAACTTCAGAAGAAGATTTTACCAAAGGTAACATAGACATTGGAACGGTCAATATATCACATAGCTCTTTATCCCAAGATAATTCGTGAATATTATAAAGTAAGGTTCTAGAAGCATTTGTGTAATCTGTAATATGTTGAGTTCCTGTGAGCTTATAAACAATCCATGAATCTATCGTTCCAAACATCAATTCATTATTTTCTGCTTTTGCTCTTGCTCCTTTAACATGATCTAAAATCCATTTGATTTTAGTGCCTGAGAAATAAGCATCTATTAATAAACCAGTTTTACTTCTAAAAAGGTGATCATAACCAGCATCATTTAAGCTATCACAAATCTCACTAGTCTGTCTAGATTGCCAAACAATAGCATTATAAATTGGTTGTCCTGTATTTTTATCCCACACAACTGTTGTTTCTCTTTGATTCGTAATACCTATAGCATGAATTTGATTTGCTTTTATATTTGCTTCAAGTAAAACACGTGCCATCACTGCTAAAACACTAACCCAAATTTGGTTTGCATTATGTTCAACCCAGCCTGGTTTAGGATAAATTTGTGTAATGTCTTCACTTGCCATAGCGATGATATTGCTTTGATGATCAAAAATAATCGCTCTTGTACTTGTAGTTCCTTGGTCTATCGACATCATATATTTTTTCATAATTTCTCCTTAATGAAACGGATTTATGGTTACTGATTTTGTTGCAACCATGTCAATACCTGTATTTAAAATATTGGGAATCACTACATCTCCTATTTTAACATCATTGTCAATAATTATACCTTCAAGAAGTTGAAGTGCTTCAAATATTAACTCTTTTGGAATTGGGTCCTTCGTTTTAACACTTAATCTTGGAGTCAATAAGCTTGTCGTTTTTACTGTTGTTGTCAGTATTCTTGTTGGATGTGTCATTTCTTCAATTGCATATTTTTCACCACGCATACACTTGTTTCCAGAAACATGCATCTCATCATCTACGAGTAGATGACAACCTACTGGGCAAGCAATACAAATCATTTTTGTCATAGTATCACCTCTTCTAAAATAAGTGAAATTGGACTTTGATCAACAAGTGTTACAGATTTAAGATTGATTTTTTCCATTTCTGCTGGAGCTAAATTTTTGGCTCTCTTTGTAGAAATGACTTGTCCATTTTGCATAATTTTAAATATTGCACTATCCATTTTTTTAGAAACTCTAAAAGATAGATCAATTGAATCTTTAAATTGATCAAAATCGATCAGTTGCGGAACAACATAACGAATATTTGAATTAAACTCAATAGGATGAATTTGTTTAGAAGGTTCTTTCGAGTTTAAAATGTATTTTTGAGCACTCTTCCCAGCTTTTTCACTTTCAACACTGACATAATCTGCAAGATCATGGACATGAAGAGCATTACCACAAATAAATAATCCAGAAACACTTGTTTCATAAAATTGATTAACGACAGCACTTTTTGTCACTGCATCTCTTTTGAAATCAAGTGAATCAAATAGTGATATATCAGGAACTAAACCCACTGAAAGAAGAAGTGTATCGACATCAAAGTTTTTTTCCGTGTTTTCAATTGGATTAAATTGACTATCAACTTCTTGAATGGTTATTTGTTCTAAACGGTCTTTTCCTTTAACATTAGTGACTGTATGAGATAGATATAATGGAATATCAAAATCATTTAAACATTGAACAATATTTCTAGTTAATCCATTTGAATATGGCATGATTTCCGCTACACCTAAGACTTTAGCACCTTCAAGTGTCATCCGTCTTGCCATAATTAAACCAATATCACCACTACCTAAAATAAATATTCTTTTTCCAACTAAATAGCCATCCATGTTCAAATAACGTTGAGCACTGCCTGCTGGCATGATTCCCTTTGGTCTTTCACCAGGAATAGCAATAGATCCTCTGGTTCTTTCATAACATCCACTCGATAGTATAACTGCTTTAGCATTGATTTTGAATAGACCATTTTCAAAACTGGAAACTGTTAATTCAAAATCATCATTCTTTTTAACATCAACAACTGTTGTGTCTAGCAAAAATTCAATATTCATTTTGAGGAATTCATCCATATATCTAGATGCATATTCAGGTCCAGTTAATTCTTCTTTAAAAACATGCAATCCAAATCCATTATGAATGCATTGATTCAGGATGCCACCTAAAGCTTTTTCTCTTTCAATGACAAGAATATGGATATCAGGATGATTCGCAGATAAAGCGGCAGCAAGCCCAGCAGCTCCACCACCTATAATGACTAAATCTTTTTTCATGGTTTCACCTTCGTTTCTTGGACTAATATGGGTGTATCCAAAGCATAATAGTTTATTTTGTCAATCGGTTGATTCGTCTCGCGAGCAATGATTTTTAGTACAGTTTGCTCACAATATCCACCTTGACATAAACCACTTCCCGCGCGTGCGCGTTTCTTTATACCTTTAATGGTATCATTTCCGAGTGGTCCATGAATGGCTTCTACAATTTCTGCTTCAGTAATTTTTTCACATTTACATACAAGATTGCCATATCTTGGATCTTTCTTGATTAATGCAAGTTGTTCTTCGAAATCAAGTTTATAAAAGACGGTTTTCTTTGGTCTGATTGGATCATAATTATTCTTTTTTTGTAAATTGTGATGTTTTAGTAGATGATCAACTAAATATTTTGCAATTGCAGGTGCAGCAGTTAAACCTGGAGAATCTATACCAGCTACATGAAAGAAGTTTGAATATGTTTTAGATTCTTGAATGTAGAAATCATCAAAAGAACTTGATGCTCTAATACCAGCAAATGTGCGAATGATTAAATTAAAAGGAATGTTTTTAGCTAGTGTATGTAAATCATCTTTAATTTGATTCAAACCATCTCTTGTGTTTGAAAGCAAATCTTTTTCATCTTGTCTATTGCTTGTAGGTCCCAATAAGATGTTGCCATGAACTTGAGGAATAATTAAGACACCTTTACCTTTACTTGTTGGAAGAGGATATAAAACATGTTGGACAAATCCTTTTGCTTTCCGATCTAAAACAAAATATTCGCCTTTTCTAGGATAAATTTGATAAGGTACATTTTTTTCTAACAAATAAGCAACTTGATCAGAAAAGACACCTGCTGCACTGATGACAGATTTTGTTTCAATGATTACTTTATGATTGATTTCTACCTTGAAATAATCTTTTTCTTTTTTAATATCAGTTACTTCACTATTCTTTTTAAACTCAGTTCCATTAAGAATTGCATTTTCTAGGCATGCAAAAGCAACTTCCCATGGATATGTTACCTTCGTTGACGGAAGTGACAATACTTTGGTAATGTCATCAGCAAGATTAGGCTCCAATTTGAATGCTTGTTCTTGATCGTGGAATAAAATCTCTTTAACACCATTACGAATAGCACGTTCATACAATTCATCGAGCATCAATTCTTCATCCTTATTATGAGCAACAACAAAAGCACCAGTTCTTAGAAGCGGTATGTTCAGTTCTTTTTCCATTTGTTCATAAAGCGCATTACCCTCAACACATAGTTTTGCTTTTAATGTGTTTTCTTTTGGGTCATGTCCAGAATGTATGATTGCACTATTTGCTACAGTTTGATGATTTGCAGCATCGTTTTCTTTTTCTAAGACTAGAATTTTAACCTGATATTGGCTTAACTCTCTAGCAATATTTGTTCCAACGATTCCTGAACCTATAATTACATAATCGTACATTTAAATCCTCCTATAAATATAAAAGAGAAAAAACAAAATGCTTTGTTTTTTCTCTCTATTTCTCTAATTTTGATTAACTTATTATTAAACCCACAAACTTGTATTACTTGTTGTTACTGCAATTGCACCAGAGTTAAGACATTTCTTAATCTGATCCTTACTGCCAATCAATCCACCCATTAAAATTTCACTTGATGTTTCTTTTTTAATACGTTCAACAATTTCTAGACAGCATGCCGGTAGTACTTCAATGAATTGGGGGCTAATCTTTTTTGCCATTTCTAAACTTTGAGCAAGTGATACGGAATCCTTTAAGAAGAAGCGAAATATGCCTATAACCTTACGCTTTTTACAAACATCAATGACCTTTGGTTTGCTTGAAATGATACCATCTACACCCAGGGTTTGTATGAGATGAATCGCACCAAACTCATCACTAGATAATCCTTTAATCAATTCCGAATGAATCAATACTTTCTTTTTGTTTTCTTTCATCATCTTAACTAAATCTGGAAGTTGTGCAAGTTGGAAATTCATCAAAATACCATAAGTCAAAGGTAGTTCAAAGAATTTTTTTAGGTCTTGATGATTACTGATTGCAGGTATAACTTTTTGCTCATTCAGCATTATAATTCCTCCTAGCCACATAAAATAAATAGCAAAGCAAAATAGCTCTATGAAGAACATTTTGACTCCGCTCTATATCTCTTAGACTCTCTTAAATTCTAATTCAATTATAATGCTTTTAAGAAAGAATGTCAAGACAAAGTTTTGAAAGCAAACAATAAAAAAGAATTGAATGATTGCATTCAATTCCCTTTAGTAAGTCATATGGATTTCAATAATATCTGAAGCACTAATTTTCTCAAAATTTGAAAGGATAACAATCTTATGGATCCAGTCGATTTTTCTGATTGTCCCAAACGTGTATTTAGAGTAACCTTGACTGAAAAATTCAATTTCAATTTCTAGGTTTTGATGAAATGCAAGGTTTAAATCTCTATTGAGCTCATCATACTGATCATCACTTAAGATTGGCTTATTTCGCTTACCAAGGCGATATTTGAGTTCTTTAATCAATGAGTGATAGCCAACAAGCGCATCGAATGGAGCCCATTTGATGATGCCTCGATCATGATAGGTTTCATTATGCATGGTGACCTCCAATCATCTTGTTTCTAGCTTTGATTGTTGAACTTTCAAATTCACTAGAAGCTCGATTTACACTGTTTTTTCCATAACGGAATTTAATTTCATCTACAGCATAATGAAGTTTCTCTTCCTTTTGCATCAGATCAGCATCTTCAAAAATAGAAAATTGATAGATGTGATTTTCTAATAAATTAGTCACACTGATTTGAACTCTGCGTATGGGTTCATTCTCATAATATTTATGGAATAGAAACATGCAGTTTTGATAGATGACAGAAGCATTTGCTGTAGGCTGATCTAAAGTGATTTGGCGAGAAAATCCACCACCAGTTTCTTTGCTATAACCAATACCTAAATGTAGTGTCTTTGCAACTTTTTTATGTAGCCGTAAACGTCTGGTAACATCATCAACCATTTCCAAGATAATTTGGAAAATATCTGGAGGAAAGTAATCGTGAAAAAGTGTTTGCCCATTACCGTAACTTTTACTAATCGCACGAACTGCTTTCTTGGATTGGATGAGGCTCATGTCAATGCCGTGTGTGTGATAATAAAGTTCTTCACCCAGTATGCCATATATTTTTTTCAGTGTTTTTGGATCATAGTGCGCAATATCACCTATTGTATGAAGGCCTAGTCGATTCAAGTTGAATTCCATGTGACGTCCAATACCCCACATCTCACAAAGAGGAGAAACTGGCCATAACTTTTCAGGAATATCATCATAGGTCCATTTTGCTATAAAGTCAGGTGCTTTCTTAGATTCAATATCAAGTGCAAGCTTGGAAATAAGCATATTGGGTCCAATGCCACAAGTAGCAAATAATTTCGTTTCATTGTAGATTGTATCCAAAATCATTTTTGCAATTTCAATATCTGTTTTTTGATAATAATTTAAATATTCTGTAATATCCAAGAATGCTTCATCGACTGAATAAACGTATAAATCATCCTCAGAAATAAATTTGAGATAGATTTCAATGATTTTAGCTGAATACTCCAAATACAATTCCATTCTAGGCTTTTGAAAAATGATTGGGATATCTTCTGGGAGTTCGTGAATCCGACAGCGACTAGGCATGCCTAAGCGCTTAAGGTAAGGTGTTACGGCTAAAACGATGGAGCCACCACCTCTAGAAGCATCAGCAACTACCAAAGGAGTCTCAAATGGGTCGAGTCCTAAAAGCGCACACTCAACAGATGCGTAAAAGCTTTTCAAATCGATGCATAAAATCGTTCTATAAAGTTTGTACTGTTCCATGTGCTACCTCCCTTGTGCACCCATTATATCAATTAATTTAGAAAATAAAAGAGGAAGGGGTAATGATTTTTAATGAAAATGCTATCAGCAAATTTTTCATTTATATTCAGTCTAAAATGAATTAAATTTGAGGTAAAAATAAAAAAAACGCAGCCATCAATGAATGATTAGAGACTGCGTTTAAAGTTATTTTTGTAGTAGCTTAAATAGTTTTTCTTTTTCTTGATCAGTTAAGCTGCGATATTTCCCGACAGGTATATCAAGTTTGATGTGCATGATACGTATACGTTTCAAATGAGTGACTTGATAGCCGAAATATTCACACATGCGACGAATTTGTCGATTTAAACCTTCGGTTAAGATGATTTTAAAGCTTTTTTCACTTATTTTTTCAACAATGCAAGGTTTTGTTACTGTATCTAGTATTGGAACACCTTTTTCCATTTTTTCGCAAAAATCATAAGACAGTTTTTTGTCAACATGAACGATATATTCCTTTTCGTGATTGTTTTCAGCGCGCAAAATATCATTAACGATGTCTCCATCATTTGTCATAAGGATTAATCCTTCACTATCCCTGTCTAAGCGACCAATATGGAAGATACGTTTAGAGTAGTTCATATAATCAATGATATTATCTTTAATTGCCTGATCAGTTGTTGAAATAATACCAAGAGGTTTGTTAAATGCTAAATAGACCATTTCAACATTATTTTTGACTCTTTTTCCCGAAACAGTAACGACATCTTTTTCCGAAACTTTCGACCCAATGAGGGCAGGTTGTCCATTGATTTCAACGATGCCTCGTTCAATTAATCGATCTGCTTCTCGTCTAGAACAATAACCAGCTTCACTTAAATACTTATTTATTCTAACATCCATAAACTTTATTTAGCTTCGTAGCAAACTGGCGCTGGATAGGATTTACCATGTTTATCAACGGTTACACTTTCAATAATGACATCATCATAAGGCGAGTCTTTATAGTCCTTTGCCACAATAGCAATTTTATCAACGACTTCGATGCCCTGTGTTACACCACCAAAAGCAGCATAAGATCCATCTAAATGAGGAGAAGTTGCATGCATGATAAAAAACTGACTTGTCTGTGAGTTTGGATCATTTGTTCTTGCCATTGAGATGACACCCTTTGTATGTTCTAGTAAGTTTTGGAATCCATTTAATTTAAATTCACCTTTAATTGGGCATGCAGTTCTTTCACCACCACCACCTTGAATCATAAATCCAGGGATAATTCGGTGAAACTTAAGTCCATCATAGTATTTCTGTTCAACTAAGTTAATAAAATTACTGACTGTGTTTGGAGCAACTTCATAAAATAATTCAATTTGAATTGTACCAAATCCTTTTACATTCATGGTTACTAATGGATTTTCTTGATTGAGATAATTTCTATAGTTCATCATAAACCTCCTAATATCTTATTTTATATGAGAAAATATGGTACTACACTTTATTAAAAAACGACTCATTACTTAATATTTCATTCTTCATTATATCACTTCTAGTCTCAATATTATGAAAATCTGCTATGACATGGGAGCTCTTTATCATAATTTTTTTAAAAATGACAAAAAAAAGATGATATAATAAAAATGAAAATTCAATGGAGGTATCTAATGCAGATTAATCAACTTAAGGACTTATATATTCGCAACAAAATAAATAATGAAAAACTTGATTTTGCTATTGATCTTTTAGAAGAATATGAAGCAGCAATAAACTGTAGCATCGATGAAGCATCTATAGAATCACTTGACCAATTCATAGCTCAAATGGTAGAAAATAAAGAGATGAGTATTGAGTCAATTGTTGTTCTTATGCGATATTATCGTATGATTAAGCGCAATGATTTGTTTATTCAACTCACCAAGTATACTGGTGGGTTAGGTGTCATAGAAAGTATTTTAGAACGATTAGACAAAATTGTCGATAACGAAAAGAGTAAAGCAATCATCAGTCAAGTCAAGATTCCAGAACTTGGGACACATCCAAGTGAGTTTCCAGCATTCACCAAATCTTTTGTTGAGTTGCTAGAAAAATCATTAGATCCAAGAACACTCAAAAGAGTATTAGCTGGAAATCATCATCAAATTCCTGAAACTGTATTTCTAGAAGAACGCACGTATTACGAAAATGCACTTACGCTTGATCAATATCTTAAAGAATTACATGATAGAAAAGTACAGATTTTAGAAAAGCATTTGCAAGATGGTACAGTATGGTTTGAACAAAACATCACACAAGAGGTTGTTGATTTTGTTAGAAGTAATCAAGAAGTACTCTCAGCTGTACGTAAGGGAGACACACTCTATATTACAAAGATTCCTTATGATGTTGAAGCATTCTTAAAAGCAGAAACAAAAGTAGAAAAAGCTTATCATGCATGCCATTGCCCTTTTGCAAAAGAATCAATAGGTAAAAGTGATGTTCAAATTTCAGATGTATGGTGCAACTGTAGTGCAGGTTTTACAAAATTCCCATTTGATGTTCTTTTCAACAAAGAATTGAAAGCAACTGTTTTAGAAAATGCCATCCATGGCGATTTATTATGTCGATTCTCAATCTCACTTGAAGGCATAGACTTTAAAAAATAAAGGAAAACCACTCATCGAAGTGGTTTTTTTAAAGTTCATATTGAATTTTCTTTCTTTTTGCCACTCCATTTGCACGAACAGTCCCGTAAACACCAACCAAAATCATTAAACTTCCAATGTAATGATAAATATAAAGTGTCTCAGAAAGAAATAAAGCGCCAGCTGCTATAGCTACAATTGTTGATAGGTTTGTATATATACTCGTAACGTGTGCAGGAAGTTTTCCTAAAGCGAAATTAACGAGAAAGAATCCACCAATTGAAGCAATAATGCCAAGGTATAAAATAGGCAATAGTAATTCTATGTGATAGAGATTTGTTATGTAGTCAGAAATTCGATTTTCAATTGATAATTGGCCTAAGTAAATGACATTAAAGGTAACAGCCCCAGCAAACATCATAAAGTAGGTTACTTCATATGGTTTGAGTGTCTTAGAAGCATTTCTCGATGCAATATTGAAAAATGCAGCAGATAAAACAGCTAATAGTAACAAGAAGAACCCTAATAATCCAGATTGGATACCACTTGTATATTTTGAGATTTGAATGAAGAGAACACCGAAGACCGATAGCAAGATAAAAAAGACTTGAATGGCTTTAGGTTTCTCTTTTAATATCAGCGTACTTAAGATGGTTACAAAAATAGGAATCATAGCAATCATAATCCCAGCTTCACCACTTACAGTTAATAAATTGAGACCATATGTTTCAAATATAAAATATAGAATTGGTTGAAATATTGCTACTAGAAAAAGATGTTTAAAATGTCTTTTTTCAAATCGGATATGAATCACTTTAAATCTTCTTAGAATTTCAATCACAATAAATGCAATAATGAAACGATAAGCGATTAAACCGATAGGTGTAACATAATCTAAAGCAACTTTAGAAAACATGAAGGTAAAGCCAAAGATTGTTGCAAATAGAATACCTGCGATGTGTGGATATTTTTTCATAAATACACCTTTTCATAGATTATTAATCAAAGCTTCTTCATCTATATTACCACTAAATGAATGAAAGATAAGCACTAAATTTGCATAAAAAAATGACTTTAGAAATTCTAAAATCATTTTTATTGATCTATGATAATTAATCTTAATTGACGTAAGGTCTTTTTTCTTCAGGTTCTTCTATAACTTTTTCTTTTGGAACTGCTTTATCAATATTTTGTGCATCATCTTTTTGAATATCTTTTGCTTTGCCTTCGTTAAGTGATTTAGAATATTCACGATATTTCTTATACCCGCCATATCCATCAAAACCAAGATATGCAGCACCAAGTAATGCAATGATTAAGAAGAAAATGCCAACAGTAGCATAATCGAAATTAGGAGTTACAGCAACAACTGCACCAAGTGTCAATGCAGCAATATGCACCCAAAACTTAGGAACTTCAGTTTTTTCACCAAGGAATACAACAGAATTAAAGAATACCAAACCTCGTGCATAGAAGAAGAATACTAATGAAAAGCGATAGACACTACTCCAGATTGCTTCATTAGCAAGATTGCTACCCTTAACAATACCAATATAGATCATTAGTGCTCCAATTAAAGTATCAAAAATGATTTCAATCAAATTTATAGTTCTTAATACTTCTTTGCTTAATGATTTAAGAAGTGGAACAACTCTAAATAGTGAGAAGAGTACGATTGCCACGCCTGTTATCGTATAAACGACTTCAGCAGCAAAAAACATGTAAATTCCAACACCTAATAATATAGCTGCTAAAATCCATTTTAGCACCCATCCGTAACCATATTTCATTTTTCCCATAGTCATTCCTCCAATCAAAGGATTCTACTTGCATTATATAGCAATATTTAAGAATATGCAATACAAGAGGCTTATTCTTTAGAATCTTAAACGCCCTTATTGAATGTGTTTATGCATAAAAAAAGTACTTTTCAAAAAGAAAAATACAATTTGCAAAAATAGTCAAAAAATCAAACTAATAGTTTTGCAATAATCAGATAAACATGTTATTCTATTCACAAAGGTAGAGGTGGTTTCTATGTATCATCTTGTCAAACCAACTATTTTCTATAAGAAGAAATATTTGGAATATATGAAGGAATGGAAGGAAGAACCAATCGTTCCTGTTGTATCTGACTTAAGGGGAAGAAGATTTGAAACATTACTCAAGGAATTATATGAGTTAGAGCATGAGATTCGTGTGCCTAAAGACTATTTTCCCGATATGAGTTATTTTGTTATAAATCAAGATGATGAAATCATTGGTTTTGTTAATATCAGACATTATTTAAATGACACAATGATTGACGCTAGGGGTCACATTTCAATTGGAATTAAACCTACAAAGAGAAACCCTGAAACAATTAAATTAGTCTATAAATTAGCAGTTGATGAAGCACAACAAATTGGGATTAAACAACTTAAACTAGTATGTAAAAAAGATATTGATGGCATGTGTGAATATATTATCAGTCTTGGTGGTAGACTTGAAAGTGAAAGTTATAACGAGATTGATCATTATCCAATCCAAAGATTTTTAATGAACTTAGAATGAGGCTAACTCATTCTTTTATTTTAGTTCTAAATTGGCTAATTAAGAAAATGAAAATCATAAAAGAACCAAACACTAAGAATAATAATGACATTGAGTATTCAGCAAGCAATCCAATAAGAGGTGCGAATAAAGCAATAAGAATGGATGTCATTTGGGATTCGACACTTAAGACACTTGCTCTCATATCAGGATGAGTGACATCTCCCATGCGTTCAACCATCATTGGTCTTCTTATATTCATTAGAATATAGAGTAATGCAAATATAACAAATACAGCCAATAATGAGTTCAAAAAGAAACTCAAAATGATGACTGCGGACCCTGATAGAAGCCACATATATCGAACAATCGTATTAGAATCACCAAAGACTTTAAATCTGTATGCATTCTTACTTGCTATTGAGCTAATGAGATAAATAAATGCATAGATAAGCCCAATGTAGACTCTCGTATTATCATCTACTGATAGAGAATTAAATAGAATAAAAGTTAAGCTCATAGAGATAATGATAGGTTGAATATAATCTTTTATGCTTTTGAAAGCAGCTTGATAACTAGCTGAATTAAAAATAGCATTTCTAACCGTTGATTTTGCGAAAGTGTGTTTGATACTTTCAAGATTATATTTCAGGAAAGACTTCAAAGAGAACGTCGTATCTTTTCGATCATTTAAGTACTCAGGATAAGTTATAACTAATATAAGATCAGCAACATAAGGTATGATGGCAACTAAAAACAAATACTTAATATCTAACAACCATAGAACTAAAACGATAGAAACAAGACTAGAAATCATGGAACCAATGAGTGAATAGGATCTAGTTAATCCATAAATTCTGGTTTTAGATTCCGCCATTTTATGCTTATCAATATAAGCCATAATCATTGATTTATGTGTTCCAGATCTAAATGCTTCACCTAATGCGAATAATGCCATCCCTAAAGCAAACATCCAAAAGTCACTTGCAAAAAAGAAGATAACAAAAGAGAAAATATAGAAAATAAAACAGATAATGAGTTCGGTTTTCTTTCCATATCGATCAGCGATGACACCAGAAGGTATTTCAAAGATATAGATAATAACTTCTCTAATTGAGATCAGAATACCCACATAAAAAAGATTTAAACCTGATAGTAAAAAATAGATGATCATATAAGGTTCAAAAAATCTAAGATCCTTTAATAAACCATAGAATCCAAATTTTAATATTTGCTTTTTATGTTCTTTCATATTCTGCATGAAAAGTCTCCAATCAAATAAGTTCTACATTGAATATGATACCAAATTTAGTTTTAAAATAATAGAAAAAAAGCACACAATCTCAAAGGAAGTGTGCTTGACAAATTAGATTGGTTTTGCCCAAATATATTCATAAGGTGAAAGTTCGATATATGATTCATTTAAGATAAGCTTTCTACCATGAATAACATCCATATACTCCATTGATGATAGATTTTGACGCAAGGCATCTGTTGAAATTAATTGAGGAGTTTCACTGAAATTGAATAGAGATACAAAAGATTGATCACGATGTCTTCTCAATAAGCAAAGCACACTATGATTACTAACATCTAAAGCAAATTGTATTGATCTACCATCAAGATAAGGTAATTTTTTTCTTGCAACAATCATTGCCTTAAGCGCTTGATAGACGGCATATTCTGGAGTTCCACAAATATCTTTATTTTTAGAACGTTTCCAATCGAAGAATGGACGATGAACCCATCGACCTTCTTTAGCCTTGAAAGGATCTTTTTTATAGGATTGATCATTGATTGTTGCAATTTCATCACCTGAATATATCAGAGGAAATCCACGATATACAAGAATTAATGCATGTGCTAAATTGATACGTTTAATTGCTGTATATTGTTTAAAGACTTCTTTATGAGTGATTGATTTTTCTAATCCTAGTAGACTAGCCAATGTCCCATTGGTTCTTGCATCTTGATTGAGGGCGTTATATTGATAGTATTCTCCAGTTGAAAAAGTGTGATCAAAATTATTCCCATAAAAACTAATTAAAAACTGTTTATGTGAAAAAGGATCAAGACCAAATGATGAAATAGCTTTTTCATTAAATCCCCAACCAATATCATCATGACATCTTACGTAGTTCATCCAAGTACCTTGAGCTGGTATTTGATGTAAATTTGCATCAATCATTAAAAGTCTTACATCTCTAGTAGCAAATGAATTGAAGATATCAACCATGAGATTGGCATTATACATTATTTCGCATTCAGTTTGTTGATGATCACCAAAATATTTAACGATTTCAGAGGGTTCAACAATAGCCTCACCAAGTAAAGCAACAGAAGGACAAACTTCATCTTTAATTAAATGAAGCATTTTAAGTAAATCATGAATTGGGGTAAGATTTCTGCAGGTTGTTCCCAATTCTTTCCACATAAAAGGAATTGCGTCCAATCGAATCATGTTAACACCTAAGTTAGCTAAATAAAGCATATGATCTGCCATTTCATTAAAGACATCTGGATTTTTAAAATTTAGGTCCCATTGAAAATCACTGAAAGAAGTGAAAACATATTTTTTAATTTCTGGATAATAGGTGAAATTACCTGGGCATTTATCTGGTAAAACTTCAGGAACGGTTTTATTGTACTGATTTGGTATTTCATCTGTGTCATACATGATAAACATATCTTGCATTTTTACATCATTATTTAAAGCTTTTTTAGCCCACTCATGTTCTTTAGCGACATGATTGATTACATAGTCAATACATAGATAGATGTTATTTTTTCTATAGACGTCCAAAAGATGAACAAAATCATCCATAGAACCTAATCTTGAATCGATTTGTCTGTAATCTTCTACAGCATAACCACCATCGTTTTCTCCATCTCTTGGCTTCAACAATGGCATTAAATGAATAAAATTGACGCCTAAAGCTTTAAAGTAATCAACTTTTTGTGTCAGTTTTTTAATATCTCCAGCAAAAAGATCAATATAGAGTGTCATTCCAATCATATTTTGATTGAAATACCAATCCTTTCGATGATCTAATTTTTTCAAATCAATTTTACGAGCATTTTTTGCATTTTCTATTAAAACTAAAAGACGTGAAAAACTAGCTTTCACATCAGATGACTCATTGTAGATACTAAAATAAAGTTCTTCTAATCTTTTTAACTTATTCATTATTCATCACAATTCCTATCATATTTGTCTATGTTTTGAAAAGATTATAATTGATTTTTGCTATTAAGTAAATGTGTTATGTGCACATAAAAAAAGCCTAATTGACTTTTTATGTCTTAGGCATTTTATGGTTTTAACTGAAACTTAATTTTGAATTTAAGATCACTAGGCAGATCTTCCATTGCTCTTCTCAATAAGATTGGATGTTTAATGCCATGAAGTTCGAAGTGCTTCTCGAGGTTTTTGATTTTTTGTTCATCCCCACGCCCCATCAATAGGTAGAGTACATACCAATCTTCAAGTGTTGTATAATAGATTTTCTCTTTGGCAATATCTTCTGTATCACAAATGCTGGATTCATCAAATTGATAACTATAGATTTGCTCTCCACGTTTTATTTTAAAATCACACATAAGATCTACCTTGATTTCTCTAATTTTATAACTATAGAAAAAAGTAGTTAAATATTGGGAATTTTTTGGAACCGGTAAAGAGGTTCCTAAACTTAATAATATTTGATTAGCCTTTTCAATATCTTTTTGCATCACCAAAATATCAATATCGTTGACTGTATCGACTAAATCATATTTTTTTAACACACTTGAACCTCCAAGTGCCCATGTAATATTTTCTTTATTGAATTCTTGTGCAATAGATAATAGAGTAAATAACATTATATCTCCTTTGACATATTCATGCTATATATTTCATATCCCATCTTTTTATAGAGTGAAATAGCAGCAAAATTATGTCCAAATACGTGTAAATCTAATTTTTTAATGCCATGACTTTTTGCTTCAGTTTCAACAAGTTCCATAGCTTTTGTTCCAAAGCCTTGACTTCTAAAAGCTTCATTAATTGAAAAGTCATAAATAAATCCTTCATTGTTTGGACGGATTCCAAACCAAATCATACCAATAATAGCATCAGTTTCATTAATGATATGAAATAAATATTGGCCATCTGTTTCAACACCATCTTTGAGTAGCATATCAAAAGTCTGTTGAGATTTTTTTAATGAATCTTTTTCTGCAAACATCCCTGATTTAGTTAACTCAGAAGCATATTCTGTGACTGCTGATTTTATATAGTGTTCGAATTCATAGGCATTCATTGGTCTTAAATAGCACATAATAAACCTCCTATCATTTATAATCTAATTATACCACATTTACAATGACTACTGTTACATGGTAACATGAACTTAATCATTTTTTTAAAGAGGTAATGTCATGAAAGAAACAGATCTTTACGAACCAATCAAGCAATTTTTAGAGTCTTTGGGGTATACAGTCAAAGGTGAAATTGGAGCAATAGACATTTTTGCTATGAAAAATGAGCAATCAATTGCTATTGAACTTAAAACTCAAATTACACTTAAATTGATTTATCAAGCTGTAGAAAGACAAAAGATAGCTGACGATGTCTACATCGCTATCCCGAAAACAGCCCTTAAAAGTCATCGAGCAAATTATCGATCATTTATTTTACTATTACGACGTTTAGGTCTTGGATTGATGCTTGTACAAAATGACTTAGTTTCTATAATCAGTGATCCTGCAGAGTATGATTTAGAATTGAGTAAAAAACGCAATAAGAAAAAGCATATTCAAGTGACTAATGAATTTAAAAATCGGAATAATGATCTAAATATAGGTGGAAGTAAAGGCAAAAGATTGACTGTCTATCGAGAAAAGACTATTTTATTAGCAAAAGTTTTAAATGAAGTAGAAGTGATGTCTCCTAAACAAATAAAAGAGAAGACTTTGGTTCTTGAAACTGCATCCATCTTACAAAAGAACTATTATGGCTGGTTTTGTCGCGTTAATCGTGGCCAATATACATTAACTGATAAAGGTAAAGAAGAAATGCGAAATTATGAATAAGCAATTAACGACTTGTTTCAATGTATCTTATTGTATAATCAATTTATATCGTTGAAAGTTGGGTTATTATGAAAAAAAGAGGATTAATTAAACGGATATTATTAGCAGTAATTCTTGTATACTTGATTTTATTTTTATTGCCAAAACCGCATAATGTAGATGGTATCAATATCTTAATGAAAGATGAAGATGGACTGCCTATTTTAATTGCTCATGGTGGTGGGAATCATGAGTTTCCTGATAATACATTAGAAGCTTTTTATCATGCATTTTCGATTGATCCAAATGTCATGATGGAAACAGATGTGAACCTGACCAAAGATGGGGTTATTATCTTATCACATGACACAACCTTAGACAGTAAAACATCTTTACAAAATGCACCTATTATTGATACGAATTATAGTGATTTAATCGATGATAGAGTTAATTTTGCTTATCAAAACGATGTTGTTCCCGAATCCAATGGATTCAATACTTCAGGCATATTAAATCCTTATACAACATATTTGGGCGAAAGTGTTTCACCACATGATGTGAGTTATCCTGTAGGTGTAGATCCAAGAGATGATTTAATCTTTTTAGCAACGACGTTAGAAGAATTGATTATATCCTTTCCAACAAATTCAATTAATGTTGAAGTTAAGCAATCAGGTGATGTTGGAATCGATGCTTTAAATAAAATCATAGAACTGATGGATGACCTAGATTCTGAATACAACACATTTTCAAGAATTGTACTGGTGACATTCCACGAAGAGATATTTCAAGAAATGCTTCACATAAAGAAAACGACACATCCTGATCTGATGTTAGCACCAGAACAAAATGGTGTTATTAAGTTTTTTGCTTTATATGTGACTGGATTAAGTTTTTTCTATCGTGATCCAATTCATGTTTTGCAAATTCCTACTGAACAGTTTGGCATCAATCTTTCATCTAAAAGTTTTATATCAGTAGCTAATCAGCACAATATTGCTGTGCACTATTGGACAATTGATGATCCAGATGAAATGAGAAGATTGATAAATAATGGTGCTGATGGCATCATGACCAATAGACCTTCAGTATTAAAAGAAGTTATTGACGACATAAGAAGTGCATTATAAAAAAACAGGTTCTCTCGATGAGGGAACCTGTTATATTTTTAGTGTTTAGAATTGACGAATACATCATTGAACTGTTTGGAAACACGGATAAATGTTGTGCATCTTGGCAATTGTTTCAAATTTGGAGCACCAACATATGTACATGTTGATCGAATGCCTCCAAGTATGTCTTTAATCGTCGTGTTGACATCATTTTTGTAAGGAATTCGAACAGTTCTACCTTCAGAACTTCGATATTCAGCTACTTCACCATGATGTTTAATCATAGCTGTATCAGAACTCATGCCATAAAATTCAACAAATTGTTTTTTCTCTAAGACAGGGAGCATTGTTTCTAGATCTTTCTTTTGCGTATCATAATATTCAGTGATAATTGTTCCACCACCCTCATTATGTCCTGCAAACATACCGCCTAACATGACAAAATCCGCACCAGCACCAAATGCTTTAGCAACATCACCTGGGCATGTGCATCCACCATCGCTGATGATGTGTGCGCCAAGACCATGTGCAGCATCTGCACATTCGATGATTGCTGAAAGTTGTGGATATCCAACACCTGTTTGAATACGTGTTGTACAAACGCTGCCTGGACCAATACCAACCTTAACGATATCAACACCTCTTAAAATGAGTTCTTGAGTCATATCTGCAGTTACGACATTGCCTGCAATGATTGTATGCTTGGGATAAAGGGCACGTACCTTTGAGACAAAAGTACCAAAACTCTCAGAGTATCCATTAGCAACATCGATACAAATAAACTTGATGTTAGGAAAAGTATCTATAATTGATTTTAACTTTGTTAAGTCTCTAGAACTTGTCCCTGTACTTACTGCGAAATATTCAGGATTAAGGTTTGGTATTTGTTTGAGATAGTCTTCGACATCATAATTTTTAACCAAACAACTAAATAGATTGTGCTTTTGTAATTCTAAAGCCATTGGGAATGTCCCAACACCATCCATATTTGCTGCCATAATAGGAACACCAGTCCATGTTTGTCCGCTATGCTTAAATGTGTATGATCTATTCAATTCAACATCTTTTCTACTTACAAGTGCAGATCTTTTTGGTCTGATCAATACGTCACTAAAATCTAGTTTATCATCTTGTTCAATGCGCATAAAAACACCTCTATTCGTTATTCTACCTTGTTATTATATGATAATTATGTCTATTTTTAACATAGAAATTAGATTTTTTTATAATTATTACAATGGTTAGTGCAGATAAGACTTGATAAATTATATTTAGTATGATTAATAAATTTGAATCATCAAAATATACAAGATAAAATATATTAATTTTTCCATATTTAGATTTCTTTTATAAAGATACTTGACTAAATTTTCATTTAGTATAATATATATGTATATTGTGAGGTGAGTAGATTGAAAAATATATTGTTATTGATTGCATTTATTGTAGCTTTTGGTTTAAGTTTGATCTATGAACCAATTTCAGATTCGGTCGATGTAATTGCTGGTGCAACAAATACAACATATAATCCCAGTATCGATATTATCTCAGGTTCAACTGGTATTAACGGAGATGACGACGATGATGACGATGACGACGACGATGACGACGATGAATATGATGATGATTAGGAGAAAATAATGACGATAATACTTTCTTTTGCGGCACTTTGGGTGGTACTCAATTACTTTTTATATAAATATATTCATAAATACAGAACTTATATTTACATAGTAGCAGGTATCATTTCAGCTATCTCTTTAACACAAGAAGTGAATATCATTAATTTGGGTTATGTTGGATTCTCATTTTTTCTTGCGGTTATGTTCACTGGTGTTGTTGATAAGAGTAATGTGAAAAAGAGCATGGTTGCTACACGTGCAGAAATGGCGATACTTGGAACGATATTTATCATTGTTCATGGTATTAAATATTTTGTATATATACTAGAATATAAAGATATTTTTGGAGAAAAAGCATATTTCTATATCGGAATTTTCTCACTCTTAGTTGCAATACCGTTATTTTTGACATCTTTTATTGAAATCAGAAAAAAGATAAATGGTAAATTATGGAAAAAACTACATAAACTATCATATATATTTTATTTATCAATAGGATTACATCTCATTCTCATCCAAAACACCAGAATGTATTTTTATATAGGTATTTTTGGATTATATTTTATTCTCAGAGTGTGGACACTTATTGAAAAAAAATCAAATAAGAAACCACAAAAAAAGATCATTCAAGCAAGTTAAATTATAAGATATATAATAACAGCCAACAGGCTGTTTTTTTTATGTTTTATTCAATATATATTATTGTTGAATAAAGTTATGTGAACATTATGTTAATTTCGCAAAATACTTTGTTATTCAAACTATTTTTGCTATAATGAGTTAATTCTTATTGGCAATATACACGTAGCAAACAACAATAACCTAAGGATGGATTATGATGTTAGAAAAGAAAAAGGTATTGCCCCGTATCATACAAGGTGGTATGGGTGTTGGAGTTTCCAGTTGGAAACTAGCTAGAACAGTAGCAAGTTATGGCCAGATGGGTGTTGTCTCAGGAACTGCACTCGCACTTACTTTTGCTAGAAAATTGATGGACGGAGATGCAGATGGCGTTTTAGAAAATGCACTTGATCATTTCCCATTTCCTAAAATTGCACAAAGAATTAAAGAAAAATATTTATCAATCGTAGAATCGAAACAAAAAAATAGGTATAGAAATGTTGCTATGCCTTCATTAGATCAAAGCAAAGAATTAACAGAACTCACTGTTACAGCAAATTTCACTGAAGTCTTTTTAGCAAAACAAGGACACGAAGGGTTAATTGGTATTAATTTTTTAGAAAAAATTCAAATTCCAACATTGCCATCTATTTATGGTGCAATGTTAGCTGGTGTCGATTATATTTTAATGGGAGCAGGTATACCTGCTCGCATGCCTTATACGATATCTGAACTTTCACTTAATCATGACGTCAATATTCCAATAAAAATTGCTGAGGATGGCGATAATGAGCCTACACTGTCATATTTCTCACCAACTGATTTTTCGGAAGGTGAAAAACTTCCGATTTTAGAAAGACCACAATTTTTAGCGATTGTAAGTTCAGCGACACTTGCATCACATTTGAATCGCTCATCTTTTGGATCACCAGATGGATTTGTTGTTGAAGCACCAATCGCTGGTGGGCATAATGCTCCACCTCGTGGGAAGACTACTTATAATGAGCATGGCGAACCTATATATGGAGATCGGGATAGAATTGATATTGAAGCAATCGCTCAAATTGGATTGCCTTTCTGGTTAGCAGGTGGTTATGGTAGTAAAGAGCAACTAGATGCAGCAATATCTCAAGGTGCTGCTGGTGTTCAAGTTGGAACAGCATTTGCATTTTGTGAGGAATCAGGATTTGAACCTTCTTTAAAAGCAAGAGTCCTTAAAGCCATTGGATTGGGTAAAGCGCATGTGAAGACCGATGCTCTTGCATCACCTACTGGGTTTCCATTTAAGGTTGCTGAAATTGAAGGTACCATTGGTATTGAAGCAGTTGGAAACGAGAGAAAAAGAATATGTGATCTCGGATATTTAAGAGAACCATATCGAAAAGAAAGTGGAAAGATCGGTTATCGATGCCCATCAGAACCTGAAAAGGATTATGTTGCTAAGGGTGGTAAGATAGAAGATACCATTGGCAGAAGATGTTTGTGTAATGGTTTGGTATCAGCAATCGGTTTGGAACAAAAAAGAATGGATGGCACTAAAGAGTTACCTTTGGTAACGGCTGGAGATGATTTAAAATATATTCTTAAATTCATTGAACCAGGTAAAACGAGTTATCAAGCTCTAGATGTGTTATCAAGTTTGTTAGGTATGAAACTGAATCCAATAATATAATATAAAAAGGGGCTGTAACGAAATAGATTAGTTTCAGCCTTGATAACAAAAAAGCCACTCTGGAATCCAGGGTGGTTTTTTGGTATAATTGAAGCATGACAAATACCCAATTAGAACACTCTTATTTTAACCCAAAACAGTTGAAATTACCACTATCATTTGATATAAAAATTCCATTTGATAGTGAAGCGCGAACATTTGACGAAGTATTTCGGAGGATTGATTTAAATAAATACATCGTAGCCGAGCCAAAAGTTGGTAG
>JAHISX010000015.1 GCA_018817915.1 Bacillota bacterium | reverse complement strand
TCCTTGATTATATTGGTGTAAGGCAATTGGTTATTACCATTATACCAATCAAGGGGATTCTTTTTTTTCAACGCTTCCGCTTTTTTGAGTCCACCCGCATAGCAGGTGGTTTTATGTTACCCTTCGGCCAACATAATAAAACAAGATGAGAACGTCATTCTCATCTTGTCTATTTTTAATTAATCTTCAATGTTCAAAGTTGAGTATCCACCCAATAAATAATTGGGCAGTGCACCTTCTTTTTGATACTGATAATATGCAGCAGCACCAATCATTGCTGCATTGTCAGTGCAATACTTCATACTAGGTATGATGATATCCTTATCTGGGATTTCATTAAATATTCTATTTCTTAAACCACGATTTGCTGCAACACCACCAGCAACAATAATTTGTTTAACATCAAGTTCGTTTGCTGCGTGTCTCGTCTTATCAATTAAGACATCTAACACACTTGCTTGAAAGGATGCGCACATATCATTGACTCTAATTTCTTCGTCTCTTTGTTCAGCATTATGAACCAAATTAATAACAGCACTCTTTAATCCAGAAAAACTGAAATTATAAGCTGTTTTATCTAAATAAGGTCTTGGTAAATGATAGGTGTCTGTACCCAAAGCAGCGAGTTTATCAACAACAGGTCCTCCTGGGTAAGGTAGACCAAGCGTTCTAGCAACTTTGTCATATGCTTCACCTACAGCATCATCCATGGTTGTTCCTAGTAATTTAAAATCCATATGCTCTTTCATATAAATTAGTTCAGTGTGTCCACCACTAACCAATAAGGCGAGTGCTGGAAACTTGATTTCATTTTCGATACTTGCTCCATAAATATGACCAATTAAATGGTTCACTCCTATTAAGGGTTTCCCATGAGCAAAAGCAAATGTTGTCGCTGCATTAATACCCACAAGGAGTGAACCAATTAAACCAGGACCTTTTGTGACAGCAACCAAATCGATATCTTTAATATCAGTCTTACTTTCAAGAAGAGCTTGTTCAAATACTCTTGTCATGTGTACAATATGATTTCTTGATGCGATTTCTGGAACGACGCCTCCATAAATTGCGTGAATATCCATTTGTGATAAGACGACATGTGATAAAATTTCTTTTCCATCTTTTACAAGTGCTACACTCGTTTCATCACAACTGCTTTCGACAGCTAATATGATCATATTTTACACCTCCTTAATATAAACAAACGCATCTTCTGTTTGATAATAGTTCTTTCTAATGTGAGATTTAACAAATCCAAATTTTTCATAAATGGCTTGAGCTGTTTTATTGCTTTTTCTAACTTCAAGTAAAACACTTGAGACGCCTAGGGTTTTCAAGTATTCAATAGAATAATTGAGAACTTCTGTTCCATATCCTTGACCTTGATATTCTGGGTCCATGCAAAAATTCATCATTTCAGCATTAGAATCAATTGCTCTATAGCCAATATATCCGATAATCTCTTTATTTAATTCATAGACAAAATAATGTGCAAATGGATTAAGTAAAAGTTCATCGTATAAAAAGGATTCACCTAAAGATTGTGTGAACACCTTTTTTTCAATTCTAACAAGATATGTAATATCATTAACGACTGCTTTTCTTATCATGGTTATTTTCCGCTTCTGTTCTTCTTAAATAATTAGGAATGAGATCATGAACATTTTCAACAAGTACTGCTTTTTCAGCAATCAGCTTGGGGTTGACCTCATAATTAACTTCATCAATAAAGACTGTTCTTGATTTTTGAAACAATGGGTTTTCTGAAAATTCAGAAAATTTGCGATATCCATCTTCTAATATAGTTTGTCCATTTTCGTAAACAGCAGAAAAAACATAACCTCTACGTGCATCCATTAATGCAGCAACTCTTCCTTCATAACCAGAGGTTAAGAAAAATAAACTACTGACTGTCTTTAACTTCACACTTTTTGTAAAAGCTAACATCTTACCTACCATAACAGCAATTCTTAAACCGGTATAGGACCCTGGTCCTATACCGATAATGAGTTCATCTAAGTCTTCTAGTTTTAACTTATTTCTTTTAAGTACTTGATCAATACGATCCACCAAATACTTGGCATGGTCTTTAGTTGCTATTCTAATTGAAAAGTCAATTAATAAATCATCTTTTGAATAACCAACATACATGATGCTAGAAGATACATCAAACAAGATTCTTTTCATATCAATTGCACCGCTCTTTTACATGGATATCCATGACATTCCATGGTGATTTCTCTTTGTGTCTCTGATATTTTATTAAACTTAACCAGTAAATAATCAAAGGGTAAAATACCTTCGACTTGAAATGGCCATTCAATAACAATCATACCAACACCATCAATATATTCTTCAAGATCAAAATCATCATTCACACCTTCTAAACGATATAAGTCTAGATGGTATAACCGGTGAAAACGATCGTCTGATGTATATTTTTTCATAATTGTGAACGTTGGACTATTGACGATGGATGATATACCTATACCTCGAGCTAATCCTTTAGTAAATGTTGTCTTTCCAGCACCAAGATCTCCATCAAGTAAAATAACAACTCGAGGTTCACCAACGAGAAGCAAACCGAGTTCAAACCCAATAGATTCTGTTTCTTGTTCTGAATATGAATTTCTAATCTTCATGTGATCCCTACTTTAAAATATTTTCGTATCCTTTTTTTCCTAATAATGCAAACATGTTCTTCTTATACGCTTCAACACCTGGTTGATTAAATGGATTCACATCAATCATATAAGCTGACATCGCGCAAGCTTTTTCAAAGAAATAGACAAGATAACCAAATGTATAACTATCTAATTTAGGAATTGTAAGTAACATATTAGGTACAAGTCCATCTTGATGAGCCATCATGGTTCCTTTTAATGCTTGTGAGTTCACATAGGATAATGTTTCACCCTTCAAGTAATTGAGTTCGTCTAAATCATTTTCTTCTTCCGGTATTAAAACATCAAGTTCTGTTTCAGAAACTTTAATGACTGTTTCAAAAAGATGACGCTCACCCTCTTGAATGTATTGTCCTAAAGAATGTAAGTCCGTTGAGAATCCAGCACTTGCTACAAATAAACCCTTGTGGTCTTTACCTTCAGATTCACCAAACAACTGTTTCCACCACTCATTCAAATATAACAAATTAGGTTCATAACCAACAAGCATTTCGACTTTTTTACCTGAGGTATAAAGTAAATATCTTGTTGCAGCATATAAATATGCTTCATTGTTTGCTAAATTAGGCTTTGAAAACCGCTTATATGCTTCAAGAGCACCTTTAAGCATTGTTTTGGTATTGATACCAGCTGCTTGCAATGGAAGCAATCCTACGGCAGTTAAGACGCTGTAACGTCCCCCTACATCATCAGGAATGACGAACATTTCGTATCCATTCTTTTTAGCAACAGTAAATAACGCACCTCTTTTTTTATCTGTCGTTGCATATATTCTTGCTTTAGCACCATCAACACCATACTTTTCTTCTAAAGCTTTCTTTAAAACTCTAAAAGCAACCGCAGGTTCGGTGGTTGTTCCTGATTTGCTGATGACATTGATACTAAATTGTTTATCTTTCAAATAATCTAAGAGTCTATTTAAATAAGATCCTGACATTTGATGTCCAGCAAAAACAACTTCTAGTCTATTCTTCTTAAAAGGTACTTGAAGAAATTCTAATCCAGCTTTAGCACCTAAATAAGATCCTCCGATACCAATAACAACTAAAACTCTACTTTGTTTTCTAATTTTCTTAGCAGCTAGCAAGATGCGTGCGTATTCTTCTTTATCATAGGTTTTAGGTAAATCAAGCCAACCTAAGTAATCATTTCCTAAACCTGTTCTATCATGAATTACTTTATGTAATTCGTTAACTCTCTTTTGCAGTGTTTCTGGTTGCACACTTAAAAACTGGCGTGCATCATCGACATTTAATTCAACATAAGCCATAATATTTTCCTCTATTTCTTTGTTTTTTCTATCCAATAAGGCAGTGCCTTGGATAATGTATGAAATCCTATTTTGATTTTTACCATCTTTTGAATGCGTGGATTGATTGGATTGGCTTGTTTATAACTTAGCTTCAAGCGCTTTTGATCCTCATCAATCTCTAAAATAATAGCTTCAATCTCATCTCCAACACAAAGAATTTCCTCAATTGAAGGAATATATTGGTCAGACACTTCAGAAATATGAATGAGTCCATTGTAATCTTCATAAGAAACGAAGACGCCATAAGATTGAATTCCAGTTACTTTACATATAATTTGGTCATCTATTTTCATTTCAAAAACCTCGAACACATTATATCATATTTTTAATATGCGACAAGAAAAAAACGCGTTGCCGCGTTTATTCAGTAGCGATATAGATGCTTAATCCACCAAGCCCAATATGAGCTGAGATAACCGGAGAGATTACACCTGTTATTGAGACAGAAACATTTTCACCCAGTTGATAAATTTGATGTTCTAAGACTTTAGCTTCGGTGCTTCGATCAACATATGAGATGAAAACAACAACTTTACCAAACTCTAACAATTTTTTGACTTCGTTGACTAGATACAAGTAAATGTTGTCATAATTTCTGACCTTGTGCTCTAAATCGAGGACACCTTGTCTAAATCTTAGAATTGGTTTAATTTTAAGAATATTTCCAATGACTGCTTGAACACGACTCAATCTGCCACCTTTAACAAGTGTCTGTAAGTCATTGACTGTGAAAATTAAGGATCCTTTTTTGATGAGTTCATCTAAATAGACTAAGCCTTCTTCAAGTGTGTGTCCTTCATCAAAATATTCAATCATCTTTTTTGCTATGTAGCCACTACCACTAATTGTTTGCTGTGTATCAACAACGTGAACATGTTTGCTATCAACCAGTGTCAAACCTAAATTTGCACTATTGATTGTTCCACTTAATGTTTTTGATAACGTGAGACATAAAACTTCTTCAAATCTTTCAAGTTGTTTTTCATAAGCTTTCATGAATAATTCAGGAGAAGGCTGGCTTGTTTTGATATCCTGATGGTTTTGCATTGCCTTAACGGCCACATCAGGATCAAACTCTCCATCTACATATTCACTACTACCAATCATTACCTTCAAAGGTACAACAACAATTTGATGTTCTTTAGCATACTCTTTGCTTAGACCAAATGTCGAATCTACAACCAATCCAATTTTTCTTTCCATATGTTCACCTCTACTTTATAAATGTAAAAAAGACGCGCAAATTGCGGTCTTTTTGATTAATCTACAGTAACTACAGCAATGACACCAGGAACATTTTCTAATAGCATGGTTTCAATGCCTTGTTTTAAGGTTACATCGAGTGCCATACATCCATCACATGCTCCAAGCATTTTTACATAGACGATGCCGTCTTCGACATTGATGACTTCAATATCGCCACCATCTCTTTGTAAATAGGGTCTTACCTTATGAATCAGGTCTAATACCTGTTGTTTTGTATCATCCATTTTGATCACCTTTCCTTGTTCCATTTAAGTATATACCTGTCTACCTTATATATCAATTAACTTGTTTTGCGCTGGCTTGACTCTTTTTAATACGTAGTGTGCACAATTGACTTGACATGACTCATTTAAATAATCTGGTATTCTCTTATATCCATTTGGGCTCTTTGGATCTGAGTTAAATCCCTTTAAACGAAGCATGCTTGATGACATGTCTCCCACAAGATATGTATACCGATCAAAAGCGACGTCAACATAGCGTTCTTGAAACTTGACGAGGTCAAATGCTTCTCTATAATCTTTAACTAATTCAAATTGTCCAAATTCTGTATCTATAATCATGAATTACACCCTCTTTAGTAAAACGACTGCCTCAGCAGCGATTGCTTTTCCATTTCCAATTGAATCTAATTTTTCATATGTGGTTGCTTTCACACTTATTTGATCGATTGAAATATTTAGGATTTTGCTAATGCTTTGTCTAATTTCTTTAATGAATGGATTGAGTTTAGGCAGTTCAGCATAAACCGTCGAATCTATATTACCAATTTCATAGCCCTTTTGTCTAATCAAATCATAAATAGACTTCAAAATATGAACTGAACTCATATCTTTATTTTCAGGATTCGTATCAGGATAGATGGTTCCAAGGTCTCCTAAGCCAAGTGCGCCTAGCATAGATTCAGCAATAGCGTGTAATAAGACATCAGCATCGCTATGCCCAAGCAACCCTTTTTCGTATGGTATCTCAATACCACCCAAAATGAGTTTTCGATCTTCGATGAGTTGATGGATATCAAAACTGTGTCCGATGCGCATAAGGGTCTCCTTTTCTAAATGTTGTTTTACATATAAGAAATCTTGAGGAAAGGTTACTTTGATGTTTGGATCTAAATTATAGACAACTTGAACTTTATCCTCAGGGTAGAATGCTTGATATAATCCAATATCATCATCAAAGGCTTGATTGCTTCTTTGGTAGGCATATCTAATTTTCTCAGTTAAAAATGCTTGTGGTGTCTGTGCTAAGAGATATTGATCTCTATTCAATGAAATCAATTGATCATTTTCATTTGATTTGATTGCGTTCGTCATGTGTTCGGCTAACAAAACTGCATCATGATATTGAAGCGCTTTTTCAATTGAGAGTACTGTGTTTTGTGTAATCAGTGGTCTAGCTGCATCGTGGATATAAACATATGGTGTTTCAACAACTTTGAGACCAAGCATAACGCTCTCCCCTCTTGTTTTACCACCAAGAACGATTTTCACATCATCTGCTACATATTTTCTAATTTCATTGATATCATTTTTTGAGACGACTAAGACAATTTTAAATCCCAAAGATAAAAATGTCTCTACACTATAGAGAAAAAGAGGTTTGCTATTGACTTGATATAAAATCTTTGATTGATTCAGTTGTGCTCTACTACCGGCTCCGGCAGCAACAATTAAAGCAGTGTTCATTTTGACCCCTTAAAATACGCATCTAGCTTTTGATCATGTTGTTCTTGTTTGAACTCTATTTCTTGAAAATCATAAATAACACCTTTGACATGCTTAGGTCTATGAAGTGATAAGAATCGGTCATAATAACCTTTTCCAAAGCCAATTCGATAACCTTTTTTAGAAATGGCTAAAGCTGGAACTAAAAGATAGTCAATCATCGAATCAACGATTGTTCCTTCGTGAGGTTCTAAAACACCAAACTTACTTTTTCTAAAAGATGTTTTATTTTCTAATAAATAGAAATGAATGCCATCTTTTTCAACTTTTGGGAAAGCATACTTTTTATTGCCCTTTGTCAAAGGCAATAAATTCACTTCGTTTTTCAATGGATAATACAACCCAACACAAATCGAGTTTTGATAATCCAGATCATTTTCAATTTGATCAATAATTTCTTGATTTTGTTGAATAAAAGTTTTTGTAAGTGATTGTTCTCTTTTGCTAATCATTTGGCGTCTAATGTCGTCTTTCATGAGACAATATCCTTATAGTAACAACCATGTGAAGTAAACTGTGGATTCTCAGCAATCTTTAATGCTTGAACTGCAGCAGTGTATAACTTGTGTTCATCTCCAGCATCTCCACCACCAATAGCAATTCCTGCAAATACTTCGAGTTCTGCAGATAAGGATCCATATTGCATCACAAGATTTAAGAAAGTTGGATTGGACTTAATACCATTAGCAAGTACATCCATTTTTCTTGGATCTGTAATCGTGATTGCAAACTCAATACCTGAGACTCTAAAAATATCTCCACTTTCAGTCACGAAAGTCGTTCTTAATTTTTTAATATATTCAGCCATTAACATGTTTCCCACTTCTCTACCGTGGGTCTCATTAATTTTCGGCATATTCTTCAATCTAATAACAACCAATTGAAAGTATCTATTATCATTAAATAACTGATGCATAGAAACCAACATATCGTTTTGATCTTTTAATTTATCTAATTCATCGATGTTACTTGATAGGTAATGCTTTGTCTTCATTGGATTGAGAGTACCCATAATGACTGCACTGCTCTGATCTTCAAATAAACGCTTACCTTTTTCTCTAAACCATAAGTATCTACCACTCACCATGATTCTATAAGATGTTGAGTATTGTTTCTTGTTTAACGATAAATCGCCCAATAAGGCTAAATACTTCTTGAGGTCTTCAGCTTCAATCAATCTTCTAAAATCTGAAAGGTCTAAAGTGTTGCCAGGTAGTTTAAGCATATGAACAAGTGAATCACTTGCCCATATAGTTCTTTCATCAAGATCAATATAGAACAATCCTTCTTCGCTTATTTCAAGGGTTGCGATAAATTTATGTCGAATGCTTTCAAGTTCACCACTGCGCTCATTAAGTTCTTTTTCGACAGCTAATAAATCAAAGTCCGTCTTCTTTTCGCCAACACAAATTCTACCTTTATAACGGCCTAATGCAAATACGGGCTGCATCACCATATGAAGAATTACTGGATTACCATCAAAGTTTAAAAATGATAATTCTTGTACTTCACTATCCCCTTGTTTTGCTGTTTCTTTATAGCTAATATAGTAATTTTCAAGAGATCTATTATTGACATCTTGTCCATTAAAACGAGTAAATCTAACGGATTTATTTAGGATATTAAACAGTTTCTTACCAATGATCTCTTCTTTTTCAAGATTTAATTCACCAAGTAAACTTGAAGAAATATCTTTAATTCTTTCTTTTGCATCAACAACATAATAAGCATTCCAACGACTATTTTTAATTGACTTAACAAATAGTTGATAATGATTAGCCTTTAGAATCGCCGTCTTAAATGTTGAATATAAAATTAACATAAAAACTGCATATACAAAGAAATTAAACCCTATGTAAATATTTTCATACAAGACATTACCAATAATGTTTGTTTGATAAATAACAAAAACCATCACGGCGACGGCTATGTTTAAAAATGTAATTATCAGACGATTTCTTAACACCTTTTCACTTTGGATGCTTTGGATGATTACCAAAAACAAAGTGAATAGTGTAATGATTAAAGGATAAATCGGATGTTGCAGCATTTCATCACCACTCTATAAATTAGGAATAACGTAAGCTAAAGTTAAAATAACAACTGTAATCAGTAAAGATACCATATAAGCAATCCATTTGTTTTTATGATAAATAACAGAAAACTTTTCTGAAAAATTACGATTTGCAAAGGATTTAAGTGGTTCAATAATCATGTAAAATAGTTTTTTCATTATGCTTGCCTCACTTCATGAACATGTTGACGTATTCCATCAACTTGTCTCGATCATTTATTTTTAACATAATGCCTTCAATAGCAATTGATATATGTCCTGTTTCTTCTGAAACAATAACTGTCATACTATCTGTAATTTCACTAATACCTAACCCAGCACGATGTCTTGAACCCATTGTTTTATCAAAATTTTCATTATCTGATAATACAAAATAAGCACCAGCACACAAAATAGAATCCCCACGAATGATGACTGCACCATCATGAAGAGGTGTATTTGGTGTGAAGATATTAATTAGCACTTCTTTTGAAACTTCACTATTCATCATGATTGCTCTTTCTGAATATTGATCAAGTGTATTGTGTTTCTCAATGGTCATTAATGCCCCAATTTTTTGACTTGATAAATAAATTGCAGCATCTACTATACACAACTTAGTTCTTTCACTACCCATCACTAAGACATCATTTCTAGCATCAGCTTTCCAAACAATCTCTAATGATCTTCTAATATCTGGAGCCATAATAATAATTGCTAAGACAGGCATCCATTGTGCAAGATAAGCTAAGACTGGTCCGCTAACCAGTAGATCTAATAGATTAGCAACATAAGCTAGTAAGTATACAAACAAAAAAGAGATGCCGATGCTCATCATTTTTTTGTTACTTATTACGAATTTGACAAGAAAAATAGTTAGAACCCAAACAAAATAAGCATCAATAACAATTTTCCAAATAGGAATATCAAATAGCATACCATCGCGCTCCTTTTTTACTAACCCTATTATATCACAACATATCGTTTCAAATAAACAAAAATCAACTGTAATCTCCATACTTTAAAAGAAACTCTTTTAAGCAACATCATCACATTAAAACTGAACAAAATAAGGTCTCTATTGTGTTTTATTCATTAAAAAGATATAATTGTTTTAGATTGATGACGTATTATAGGTCATAAAAGGAGGCTAAGTCATGTATATTAATACTTCTGATTTAAATCCGGTAACGATAGGTTACTAATCATACAAGGTTTTAATTATCCTTTGCACTTGACCTAAAACTAATTTTAGATTAATGTATAGATCCTTGTGTGTATTTCACAATGGTCTTAATTTTATTTTAAGACGAAAGAAAGCATAGAAATATGCAAAGATATACTCTTTGGTGTTGGTCAATGTCTTAAATAAAACGATTAACAAGAGAGTACTGCCTATCATAGCGATAGAGAAATATGAGGTATATATGGATCAGGCATTACTAGTTGGACTCAGTTATAAAGAGTCTACAGAAGAAACAGAAAGTTCATTAAATGAATTAGAGCATTTGGCTCTAGCTTTACAGATCAAAACAAAAGACAAAATCATTCAAAATGCTAAAGTGATATCCCCAAAATATTATATTGGAAGTGGGAAAGTTGCTGAAATTAAAAAGATGATTGAAGTCTTAGATATTGATATCGTCATTTTTGATGATACCTTATCACCTGCACAACTTAAAAATTTAGAAAAAGAATTAGATATTCAAGTGATTGACAGAAGTTTCTTAATCCTTTCAATATTCTCAGAAAGAGCACAAAGTAAAGAAGCAGTCTTAGAAGTTGCTTTAGCTCAAAAGACATATATGCTACCTAGACTTGTGGGAATGAGTAGTTCTCTTTCCAGACAAGGTGGAGGTAGTTATAATGCTAAAGGTCCCGGTGAAACAAAACTTGAAATGGACCGTAGAAAACTTTTATCAGAAATATCAATTATCAAACATGAGTTAACAAAGATTAAGGCTGAAAAATTGATATCAAGAAAACAAAGAATTAAAAGTCAAATTCCTGTGGTTGCTTTGGTTGGCTATACCAATGCAGGTAAATCATCATTAATGAACAGTTTGAGTAGTTACTTGAATAACACTTCAGATCCTGTATTTGAAAAAGATATGCTGTTTGCTACTTTAGATACAAAAGCAAAGAGATTACAAAAAGATAATTACCCACCATTTATTTTAGTAGACACAGTTGGATTTGTTAATAAGTTACCGCATGAACTGATTCGTTCATTCGAAACCACATTAAGTGATGTGGTGAGCGCAGATCTTCTACTTCACGTTGTTGATGGCGCATATTTCAATCATCATCAAATCGATACGACAAAAGAAGTTCTTCATGCAATTGGTGCTGACCAAATTGAAAGACTGCTTGTTTTAACTAAAAAAGAGATTGCATTAACAACCCCTCCAATTGATGAAGATTATATTTATGTATCAAATCGAACAAAAGAAAATATTGATGTCTTAGTCGATTCTATTTATGGTCATTTATATAAATCCAATCGCATACAACTATTAAGAATTCCATTTGATCAAGGACAAATATTTTCTCATCTTAAGGAAAATAATACCATACTAGAAACAAGATATGAAGAAGATGGTACTTATGTTAAAGTGATATTAACTCCTGAACAAACAACGATTTATAAAAATTATATCATTGATAGTAAAACCGCTTAATTAAGCGGTTTTATTTTATTTTAGTTATAAATTTAAATTCAGTTTAATGTCTTTAAATACAGCAAGTTCTCTATTGATCCATGGTGCCTCTTGTTGATAAATGATTGCAGCTTTTTCATTTGCTAGTATTGCATCATCGATGTCGACAAAATGGAGTTGATAACCGTATTCATCTTCATAAACATCTAGTGTGGTCTGTTCTACACCATCAAAGACATCACAAACATAGTAGTAAGATTCCATTTGGAATAAATCATTGGGGTTTAGAACTGACTTCCTTTTTTCTTTTGCCATACCATAAGGTTTAATTGTATCAACAATAACTCTTAACCCTGTCTCTTCTAGAGTCTCCCTTATGAGTGTATCAACATTAGATTCCCCATCTTCTTGTCCACCACCAGGAAATTTATATTCCTTGAATTTCACACTTCGGATAAGTGCAATTTGATTATTTTTGATGATGATTGCTCGCACTGCAATTCGATGAAATACGCTTTTGCAATCTTCATAATTATTTAAATCGAAGTT
>JAHISX010000089.1 GCA_018817915.1 Bacillota bacterium | reverse complement strand
TATAGAGATGCACTTACATTCTCAAGTAATTCATCAAACAAAATTTCATCTGCATTTGTTTTATACAATGATTTCATTGAATATATCTGCCCGCCAAAAAGGCTTATATACTCTTGTTCTAGTTCTTTTTTCTGTTGTTTATTCCATTTTTCAAATCGCATGATGATCTCCTTTATGTCTATTTATTTTATGGGTTTTATTTGTTCTACAACATATGTTTTTTGGTTCTTATATAAGTTTGATTTAACCCTGTAGATACATATATCATTTGATAACGAGTTCTTATACTTACCATAAGTATCTGTAAAAAGGGTTGCTTCAATTTGAACTGCACCATCATCAAGCTCTACAAATGCCATTTCTTGACCTTGCTTGGTCTTAATAACCTTTGTCTTCTTAATATATGCGATGGCTTCTACTTCATCTAGTTGTTCTAAATCACTAAGTCTCTTAAGATGTTGTGCTGTAATAATATCTTGATAAGCCATAATTGGACTATAAGTTAAATTAAATCCCAAAGCTTCTTTTTCAAGTTCTGCTTTTTCAGCAAATGTATAGTCTTCAGTAATCTTCATCTTGTAGTCAGTAATATAAAGTTCATATCCTGCATCATCGATTTGTTTATGGTAATTTAACGTTTTACGGTTCAATCCAAATTGATCAAGTGCACCACTATGAATGAGCATTTCCAAATTCTTTTCATTCAACTCTTTTTTCATTCTAAGTTTGAAATCTTGATAATCCGCAAAGATACCGTTTTTTCTCTCTTCAATGATTTTTTGGACAGTATTTCTTCCAATGCTCTTAATTGCTAGTAATGGTAGATAAATTGATCCGTTTTGGTGAATGTATTGATCAGTTGATAGATTGATATCTGGAGGTAATATCTTAATTTGATGTTTTTTAATCTCAGTAAGATAGTCATTGGTCAATCCTTCGTTACCTGTAACACTTGATAATAGTGTTGTCATAAAGATTGCAAAATAATTTGCTTTTAAATAGGCCATCTGATAAGCAACCACTGCATAAGCTACACTATGGCTACGATTGAAACCATAATCAGCAAATTTCACAATATAATCATAGATTTGTTCTGCAATATCAAAGCTATAATGTTTTTCATGACACTTTTGAATGAATCTAATTCGTTCTTCTTCTAATATTTGTTTATCTTTCTTAGAAATACCTCTTCTGAGTAAATCAGCTTGAGCTAAAGTGTATCCAGCAAATTCATGTGCAATGCGCATAATTTGCTCCTGATAAACTATAATACCATAGGTTGGTTTTAAAATCGATTCTAATTTAGGATGGATAAATTCATAGGTCTTGCCATTTCTTCTTCTAATGTATTCATCAATGTTATCCATAGGGCCTGGTCTATATAGAGCAAGAATAGCAACTAAATCTTCAAATTGGTAAGGTTTAAGCTTTCTAAGTGATGCACGCATACCCGCAGATTCGAGTTGGAATATACCACTTGTCTCAGAACTTTCTAGTAATTCATAAGTCTTTTTATCGTCAAGCTTTAAATCAGGTAAGTGGAGTGTTCCCCCTTCTTTTTGAATCATCTTGACAACATCATCGATAATTCCTAAATTACGAATACCTAAAAAGTCCATTTTTAATAGCCCTAATGACTCCAAATCTTTAGCTTCTAACTGGCTTTGATTGAATTCATATAAACCCTTTTGTAATGGAATGAATTTTGTTAAATCTTGTTCAGCTAGAATCATCCCAGCTGGATGTGTTCCCGTATGTCTTGGTAATCCTTCAATCTTTTTAGCAACTGTAAGCAAACGGACCATTTCGTGGTCAGTCTGATCGACATCATCATTAATCACTCTTTGAATAATCCCTTTAACACGAGATGGATCAATTTTCATTACTCTTGCAATATCTCTAATCGATGAACGTAGTGCAAAAGTACCAAAAGTGACGATTGAAACAATATGATGATCACCATATTTTTGTTTGACATATTGAAGCACTTCATCTCTTTTATCATCTGGAAAATCCATATCGATATCAGGCATACTGATGCGTTCTGGATTCAAAAATCTTTCAAACAATAAATCATATGTGATTGGATCGACATCCGTAATGCCTAAACAATAAGCAACAAGTGATCCTGCAGAAGATCCACGTCCTGGACCAACTAAGATATCGTGTGTCTTAGCATACTTAACAAAATCATATACAATCAAAAAATAATGGTCAAAACCCATTTTATGGATAACAGAAAGTTCATAAAGCAATCTTTCTTGATACGTTTTTTCATCTGCATTCTCGATTTTAGTTAATCTTTTTTTGAGACCTACTTTAGCAAGTGATTCCAAATATGTCTTAGGTGTTCCTTGTTCAACCTTGAAGATAGGCATATCAAAATGTGGTGCATGCCATTCATATGAGATAGATTTTATCATCTGATTTAAGGAATCAAAGACATAACTATAATCTGAAAACAAATCGATTAAACTTGATTTATCTAAAAATGCATAATTTGCATCTGGTAAAACTTCATTTTTTTCATCCTCAATTTTACGCAAAGCTTCATAAACATCTTTGTCTTCTTTTGTTAAATATGAGGTTTGATGTATAGGCAGCATCTTAACGTTGGTCTGTTCAGATAATTGATAAATGATTGGAGCAACTTTCATCTCCATGTCAAATGTATCTAAACATAAACCTAAATAAAAATCATCAAAATATTTTTTAAACTCAATAATCCAATGTTTAGCTAAATCATAATCTTGATTCAAAATTGCTTGATCAACTAAAGAATCAAAGCCTGAACTCACAAAAATAAGTCCTTTTTGATAAGTGATGAGTTCTTCTAAATTCATTGTTTTTTTAAGTGTTAAGGCTAAAAGATTTTGGTAACCAATTTCGTTTTTAACATAAACTAAAAACCCTGTTTCATCAAGGTCAGTTTCGATTTTAATCTTCAACCCTAAAATCGGTCTTATTTGGTTGTTTTTTGCCTCTTTTTGAAGGGCTAGCATACCATGTAGGTTATCATCGCTTAAGGCAATAAAATCATATCCCCCCTGTTTTGCTTCCTTTATCAAGGAAGGTAGGGGGATTGCATTTTTAAGCATGCTATATGAACTTTGTAAATAAAGAATTCCAAACATAACTTTTCACCTATATCTATTATATCAATTTAACGAGTTTTTTCTAAAAAAAAATGCTGAACTCAGCATTTTCTAATCGTAATTAAAATTTTGCGAAACCTTCACCAAATTGGACACAAGCAACTTCTTCTTCACTACTTGGTGTTGAATTCACTTTTAAACCTGTTTCATAAAGAACTGCGCCTGTTTCTTTGACTCGATCAATCCAGCCATCCATCCATTCGCCTTCGCCCCATCCATATGAACCAAATAAAGCAACTTTCTTACCTGACAATTCTTTTTCAGCTACTTCAAAGAAAGGTTCAAATTCATCTTCTTCTAATAATTCTACACCCATGGATGGACATCCAAATACTACTTTTTCATAAGATGACACTTCACTTGGACTCATTTCATCAACCTTTTTATAATCAACAAAAACACCAGCATTTTCAAGACCTTCTTTAATCTTTTCAGCCATCATTTCTGTGTTTCCTGTTCCACTCCAATAAACGAGTAATACATCAGCCATAGTTTTATTTCTCCTTTTGATATTTCTCTGTTATTACGCAAATATTATATTAAAAATGGTTGTGTAAGTCAAAAGATAGAACTTAAGACATCTTTTTGTAAAAGTAGATACCAGCACTAATTCCAATGATACTAACAAGTACTACTGGAATATAATCTATAGGATTGATTGTTTGAGGTAAGGGTTCAACAATTACAGTTCTTTGATAGGTTGTGTAATTGCCTCTTTGATCCATAACAACATAGTTGACTATTTTTGTTCCAGGTGTACTTGTGTCAAGAAGCTGTGGAAAACACGTAACGTCAACACTCCCAAGATTATCATAAACCTCTAGACCAATCAAAGGATCAAAAAAATCACCTATATAAAGGGTAAGTGTTGATGATTCAATGGTTGGTGGAACCAAATCATCAACAGTAATATAAAGTGTCTTTGAAATTGTATTCAAGGATGTATCCTGTAAAGTAAACTCAATTGGATAAATGCCAAGATTATTGTAATCAACTTCTCCCTCGTATGTAATATCTAAGATGGAAAGCAAATCATAATTATCAGAAATATCAACCAAAAAAGATGAATAATCAAGGGGTGAACTGTAAATATCGATATATAAGATGCTTTGTATTAAAACAAATTCTGGTTCTTCAATATCTAGAACCATCAACTCAGCATCATAAACTGCACAATTTTTCGATAAGTCAGTAGCTAGTACTTTGATTGAATACATTCCAATCTGCTCATAATCAACTAAAGTATCATCAACAATCACTTCAATATCAGAGATATCATCATAATTATCGCTAGCTTCAAAGTAATATGTGAGATCTTTTTGAGTAAAATCAGTAATAATGATGTCGTTGAGTTGAATAATATCTGGCTCAATTGGGTCAATAATTTCAATATATGTTCTTAGTGTTGTTTTATTGCCTGATCCATCTGTCACATCAATCGTCAAAGGATACATACCGATGACATCCATTTTTACGGATTCACTCATCTTTAAACTTAATTGATCATGACTTGTGTAATTATCAAAATAATCAATATAATCAATGAAAAAAGGTTCAACATCAAAAACATCAAAAATAAGTGGATATAAAATCAATATTTCTGGTTTCAGATCATCAATGACACTGATTTTCATCTTTACTTCAGTTTGATTCCCTGAATAATCTATCAATTGATAATAGATGTCATATTGTCCAAGAACATTGAATTCTATGTCATGATCATAAGTAACTCTTTCAATTTGCAATAAATCATAATTATCTTCAATTCGAATGACATAAGATAAAAAATCAATATCAGACACATTGGAAAAAACTGGAATAGGCGGAGGTGCACTTTTTAAAGTGATGATTGGTGGAACTTCGTCTACAATTGATATATCAAAATTTTTCGTCGAAGATAATCCATTTTTATCCATGGCGTAAACTTGAATTGTGTAATCTCCTAAGGTTGTATAATCTACCATGGAATCATCAACACGCACATAAGGATATACATCATCATTATCTTTGACATCAATAAAATCTTGCCAAATAAAAGGGTCTTCAAATGCTAATATAATCGGATGATCTAAAGAGATAACAGGAGCTAGAAAATCATAAACTTCAACTAATCCAGTCGTATATGTCATATTTCCGGATAAATCAGAAACCTGATAGTAAACAGGATAAATGCCTGTTTCATCTAGAATTACTTCCATACTATTGATGCTCACAAGTAAACTATCCATCTCATCATAATTGTCAAAATAAATAAAACCAACATCAAGATCAGGCATAGATTGTCCTAATGGTACTCTAAAATCAGAAACCTGATCAATCACTGGAGGAATCAAGTCAACAATATTGAAGACAATGTCTTGTGTATGTATCACATCATAGGTCGGAAAATGTACACGATACCTGATGGTAAATGTTCTAACATGACTGGAAGTAATCACTGAAAAAAAGGTATGATCTACCCCATCTCTTTCATAGTAAATGTAAGGGTCATTGACTTTGATACCATCAATATATAGTTCTGCTTCAGGAATTTCTTTATAGTCTCCTACATTATCAAATAATGGAATATCTAGAATTTGATGAATCCATTCAACTTGAACAGTCCAAATAGACATAAAACTTGTAAGCCATAATAAAAAGGACATACCATCACCTCTATCCTATGATAGAAGGCGGTACATCCTTTTACTTTTTTTTATAAGCTATCTTCGAATTCTTTGACCTTTTCTTTGATGAATTGGTTTTTATAGAGTTCAAAGTATGCCCCTCTATGAGCGAGTAATTCTTCATGAGAACCCATTTCAATGATAACGCCCATGTCAAGCATAACAATCAAGTCAGAATTAACAATCGTGGATAAACGATGAGCGACGATAAAGCTTGTTCGATCATGTAATAATTGATCTGTAGCTTTCTGAATGACTATTTCCGATTCAGAATCAATGGATGAAGTTGCTTCATCCAATATCAATATTCTAGGATCTGCTAAGACTGCTCTAGCAAATGAAATAAGTTGTTTCTGCCCTACTGATAATAAGTTTCCACCTTCACCAACAAACGTCTCATACTTAAGATCTAGCTTTTGAACAAAATCATCAACGCCAACCATTTGAGCTGCATAAATCACTTCTTCATCCGTCGCATCAATTCTGCCGTATCTAATATTTTCCATAACGGTTGTACTAAAGAGATGGGGACTTTGAAGCACATATCCTAATTTGGAGTGTAACCAGTGAATACTTCTATCTCGATAATCCTTACCATCAATCAAAATAGAGCCTGCTTTAGGTTCATAAAATCTTGAAAGCAAGTTAACTAAAGTTGTCTTTCCTGATCCTGTATGTCCCACTAAAGCAACACTTTGTCCAGCTTTAACTTTTAGATTAAAATTCTTTAAAATATCTTCGTTTTCCTTATAGTAGAATGTCACATCTCTAAACTCAACATCACCGACTAAAGGTTCCCAATTCTCTTTGATATCTTTGAATAAAGTGCCATATTTAGCTTCAACTTCAGGTGTATCTACAAGATCGGATGGTGTCTCTATTAAGCCAACAATACGTTCTGCTGAAGCTTGAGCACTTTGGAAATCTGATAACGTTCTTGAGATTGCCATAACTGGTTCAAAAAAGTTCACAGTATAAGATATAAACATTTGCAAAGTTCCAATCGTAATCGCAACTTCCAAGATAAAAACAGTGCCTTGAACCATTGTTACTGCTACTGCAAAATAAGCAACAACTAAGAGAATTGAAGAGAATAAAGCGGATGATATAACAGCTTTAACACTTGCTCTTTTCAATCGATGTGCTGTTTCTGAGAATTCCATAAAGTTGTTTTCTTCAATGCTTAAACTCTTTGTTGTTTTAGCACCTAAGAATCCTTCATTATATTGTGCTGTTAATTGTGAATTATGCTTTTTAGCAATACGATATTGCTTTAAAATTAGCTTTCTAAAAGCAAATGCTACAAGAAGCATGATCGGTAATGCAATCGTTACAATTAATGCTAATTTAAAGAATGTTACATAAAGAACAACCATGATAATGAACATTGAAAATGCTGCCCATACGAAATCAATGATTCCCCAAGAAATGATTAGGGATAACTTTCTTGCATCCGATGTCATTCTAGCCATAATCCACCCTTGAGGTGTCTTATCAAAATATGAGAATGATAGTTTCTGCAAATTTTTAAATGCTTGTCTTCTTAATTCGAAACTTGTTTCAGCTTCGATGATTCCAGCTTGATAAATAAATCCCCAAATGAATAATCCAAACCCACAGGCAACTAAAATGTTAACTGCAATAAAATATGGCCATGTTGAATAATCTCCACCAATGAAGAATACGTCAATTGCATAACGATTAATTAAAGGGAAGGTTGCGTCTAATACTGCAATCATGCCAGAGAAAAATGCCAAAAGAAAGATTCTTTTTTTCGATCTAAAAACGATCTTAATAATCTTTTTCCATGTGCCTAGCTCTACTTTATACTGAATATCATTATCATCTTCAAGATGCATCTGGCTCACCTCGTTCCACGAGCTCTTGGAATTCTTTTTCGAGTTTTCCTTGAATACTCCACAACTTTTGATAAAGCCCTGGTTTCACGCTTAATTCATCATGAGTTCCAATTGCTTCAATATTACCCTGTTCAAGAACAATAATCACATCTGCTTCTCTAGCTGTTGTAATTCTGTGGGTAATGATAATCGTTGTGTTCTTATATGTCTTATTTAATAAGGCTTCACGAATCATCATGTCAGTCTTAGTGTCTACTGCTGAAAGTGCATCATCAAAAATCAGTATAGGCTTATCTGAAACCAATACTCTTGCGATTGCAACTCTTTGTTTTTGACCACCAGACAAGGTTGTTCCCTTTTCACCAACAATGGTTTCATATCCTTGTTTGAATGTTTTAATATCTTTTTCTAGTGCAGCTGTTTCAGCAGCACGATAAACACGGTCTTTTTCCGCATTTTTATGAGCGATTGCTATATTTTCAAAAACAGTTTTCGAATATAGGAATGGATCTTGTAAAACAACACCAATCTGGCTACGTATATGTTTCTTCTTAATTTCTTTTAATGAGATGCCATCAATGATAATATCTCCATTTTGGTAATCATACATACGAAGCAATAGATTAATAATCGTTGACTTACCACTACCTGTACGACCAATAATTGCTACTGTCTGTCCTGCTTCTATCTTAAAACTTACTTTCTTTAATAAATGCTCATTTGTATCATCAAACTTAAATGATACATCTTTAAACTCTATATTTCCTGTAACTTCTGGAGTTTGTGTCCCATCGTTATCATATTCACTAGGCTTATTTAAAATTTCATTGATACGATCTGATGCGACAAGTGCTTTACCAAAATCGTTAATAATTCTACCTAATCCTCTAACTGGCCATATCAACATACCAACAAGTGATAGGGAAGCAACAACACCAGCAGCATCCATTTGACCTCTTTGAACATAATAAACACCAATCGCAATAATGACTAAATATTGGTTGATACCTATGAAATCCATAGCACCCCAATAAACAGCTGCAATTCTATTTGCTCTTTTAAGCTCATTTGCATATGCTCTATTTTTAGTATCCATCTTTTCTGTTTCATAGACTTCATTGGCAAATGCTTTAACAACTCTTGTTCCAGAAAGATTTTCTTGAATCACAGTCATCATCTTTGATTCCATATGTTCAATATTCATAAAAATCTTATCGATCTTCATAAAATAAATAACAGATGATGCAGCAACAAATGGTACAATCGCTAGAGTTACCCAAACCATTGTCGAGTTAATTAAAATGAGTTGATAAGCTCCAAAGAATAATGTTGCTAATAAATGCACAACATCAAGCATTCTGCCTGATAAAAATCCGGTTGTTGATTCAATATCTGTTGTCACACGTTGAATTAAATCTCCAGTATCAGCATTATTATGAAATTTATAGTTTAAATCTTGAATATGACCGTATAATCGGACACGCATTTTTTCTCCCATGCGTTCTTGAAGATACCCTTTTGTCCACATTTCAACGAATCTCAAACTAAATCTAAAGAGCTGAAGAACCATTAAAGAAATGGCAATACGCATGACAATTTCCATCACATCTTGAGTCTTGCTAAAATAATTAAGCAAAAAAACAGGTAAATTAACTTCACCTACTGAGGCATTGCCAACCGCTATACCTGGTTGAGCAAGCAAGGTCTTAATTAGGTATTGTGTAAACAAGGGAACGTTCGAGTAAGTCCATTGGTGAAAGGCTGTTAGAAATGCCGAAACCATGAATAGTACTGTGAAGCCCTTTGCTAAGCGGAATAGTTTTATAATTCGCATGATGTTCCCTCCTTAGCCTATATAAGTATATAGGAAATTTTTTATTAAGTCAATTTATGATGAAATATATTTGAAAATTAAATGAAAAAAAGGATATTTCTACCCTTTAATCTTCATTTTGTGCAGTCTTACTAGACTGTTTTAATATTTTTAGAATCGGAAGGTAGTGCGTTGTTACTTGAACTGCCTCCTTATAATGCTGGTGTTTTGAGAATAATCTTTGAGCATCATTCATGAGATAATCTAAGACATGATACTCATCAGTTAAATGCTTGATTCCTAGTATTTCTCTTCTTAAATAATTGAGAAGTTGTTCTTTATCTCCTCCATATTTATACTTTAAATGTGAGATGAGTAACTTAGAGGTATTGCATACCTCATTCAGTTCATCTGAATGAGCAAGAAGCTCAGCTAATTCACCATGTCTTCTTTCATTATCCAAACTCATAAGATAGATAACCAGCCATTGACTAGAATTTTTATAGTAAGGTTTTGATAAATCAATAACCTCTCTATATTTTTGAGTAAAAAATAATGATTTCGCGATGACAAAATCTCTATTCTCTCGACTTAAATTGTGCATCTTATCAAGTGTTTCTTTAATATTTTGTGGATTTTGAAAGTATGCTTCAAACTGGACATAAGCATCCCTAATATCTTGTAATAAATCATAGTGTCCCATATCGACAAGCATATTGACATAAACAGGATAAGTATTAAATACTTCAGAAATCCTGTGCATTCGAAAGGCATTGAGCAATCGCCATTTCAAAACCAGCAGAATCAGTTGTTGTGATAGCACTTCAAATTTAGGAACAAATGATAAAAATTCAAATGCCTCGCTAAATCGATTCAATTTAAATAAAGAGATATTTGAGATAATAAGAAATAATGTAAAATCTTTATCCTTAAAATTAGGAATATATGACTTCAAATCTCGAAATGATTTTCTTGCTTCTTCATCATTTTTTATTAAAGTGTAGTATCCCATACGAACCAGCTCAGATTGATAGTCATATCGCCCTTCATATTTTTCTACTAAATCCTTTGATGACATTTGATAAAATATGAGATGGTCAATGATGAGATCTAAATCATCTTCATATGTATCATCAATCTTTTCATAAATATCGTCAAGTCCAAAAAGGCTCATTAAAGGAGGAATGAACTGATCACTCACTTCAATTTGATTGTTTTCTAGTTTTGATAAATACGATACACTACATATGCCATCTGCAGCTTCTTCCAGTGTCATATTCATTTGTTTTCTTTTAAACTTTATGGCTGAACCTATTGGTTTTGTTTCATAGAGTTTTTGGTCTTTTCTGCTCTTAACTGCTTTTCTAATATACATCATATTGACATTCATCTGAAACCCCCTGTTTTATGTTTCAGTCATTATATTTTTGGGTTTTTTTAAAATCAAAAAATACTTTGATAAAAATATATCGACTCATAAAAAAAACGGCATGGATGCCGTTTATATGTTTATTAATTTGATTTCTTATCTGGATATTTGCAAATATCAAATAGTGGACATGCCTCACACTTAGGTTTTTTTGCTAAGCAGTGATATCTACCAAAGAAAATCAATTGATGGTGGGTTTTTTGCCATTTTTCTTTTGGTATTTTTCTCATTAATTTATTTTCAATTTCAAGAACGTTATCAGTTGATTTAGCTAAACCTAAACGTATGCTTACGCGAGCCACATGTGTATCAACTGCCAAAGCAGGAATACCAAATGCATTACTTAAAACAACATTTGCAGTCTTTCTTCCAACACCTGGAAGAGATTCTAGTTGCTCTCTGATATTTGGTACAACATCATGAAATTCTTCATGAATCATTTGACCTAATAATTTGATGTTTTTAGCTTTATTATGATAGAGTCCAATCGATTGAATGAGTTTCTCGATATCTTTTGGGTCAGCTTGTCCTAACAATTCTGGTGTGGGATACTTTTCAAATAGTGCAGGTGTGACTTTATTGACACTGATATCTGTTGTCTGAGCACTTAAAACAACTGCAACCAATAATTCAAAATGATTGTGATGAACAAGTTCAACATTTGCATCTGGAAACATTTGGTCTAAGACTTCTAAGATATGTAATACTTTATTCATTTGATCTTCTTAAAGATTTCATCTAATGCATTTTCTACATCTTGATCAATTTCAACTGGATCAGGAATCACTTGTGTCAAAAAGCGCTCAACATGTTTTATGCTCACTCGATCTTTAGCTAGTTCTATTGCTTCAATGATTCCTTCATGAGTATAGTTCTTTTCATCATACCATCTACGCACATTTTCTAATTCATGTCCCATAAGCAATCTGCCTAAACCTTGTTCTAAAAGCTTGATTGTTATACCAATAGAAGACTCATGTATGAGTTTTAACTTTTCAAGATCATCTTGTTGATATAACTCTTCGATTTTTTTAAACGTTGGATCGAGTTCAAACACTTCTCTTTCCTTGCCATCTTTCTTTTCTAATAAGATGGTCATAAAGCCTTTGTTCATTAATGATTCAACTGAAGTACCTATTTCATTTTGGCTGAGTTCCACTCTTCTTGAAATGGCTGAAATCGAAAATGTCTTTCTTTTTTTGTAAATAGAAAAAAGAGCAAGCAAAACAGACATTTCTTGCATGGTTAATTTTAATCTCTTATACTCCTTGATCAAAATACGCTCAATTGCTAAATCATAATCCTCATACATTCTCTTTAGAATCATAATTCCCCTTCTTTAACGCTTCATGTGCAGCATTTTGTTCTGCCTCTTTTTTTGTTTTGCCTCGGCCTACACCTAGAGTTATATAATTATCTAACATGACAGCTGCTTCAAACTCTCTGTTATGAGAGGGTCCCATTTCTTTAATCGTATGATATGAAATGACGCGCTTGTCACCACTTTGAATTAATTCTTGAAGAGAAGATTTATAGTCTTTTGCTTTCCAAACATTTGGAAAATGTGGAACAGCAATAGAATAAAAGACTCTTCTCGCTTCTTCCAATCCTAAATCAAGATATATTGCAGCAAATAGTGCTTCAAAGGCATCAGCAATCATGGCCTTATTAGGACCTTTTAAGCTCTCACCTCTACCAAGTTTAATATAATCTGCTAAGCTAATCTTATTTGCATACATAACAAGAGCATCTTCACAAACTGCTTTTGCTCTCTTTTTTGTCATTTCTCCTTCGTCTGCTAAATCCTCTTTATAAAGATAATCGCTCATCAGTAATTCAATCACAGCATCGCCAAGAAATTCTAGTTTCTCGTTTTTACCTGTTTGATTTTCGTAAGCATATGACGAGTGTGTAATCGCCATTTCATAAAGTGATTCATCCTTATATGGGAGATTTAGCTTTTCTAATAAATCCCTCATTCTGCAGGTACCTCTCTTTTAGTCAATACATCTGAAACAATTTCGATCACATGAGCCTCAACCATTTCTTTTGCCTGACGAATACCATTATAAAATCCTTTTTCTTTAGATGCACCTTGTGCTTTAATCACAACACTATTGAAACCCATGAGTAATGCACCACCGATTTCGGAAGCATCAAGTGATTTCTTAAACCGTTTTAAAGCATTTCTCATGAATAATGCACCAATGGTTGCAAAGATTGAAGATTTGATTTCTCTTTTTAAGACTTGTCCTAATCCTTTAGCTGTACCTTCCATTGTTTTCATTACTATATTTGCAGTAAATCCATCTGAAAGTAAAATATCAGCATCCGTTAAGAAAACTTCTTTAGGTTCCAAATTGCCATAGAAATGAATATCTTTACTTGCCTTAAGCAAAGTAAATGTTTCTTTATCGAATTCTCTACCTTTGCCGTCTTCAGTTCCGATATTGATTAATGCAACTTGTGGGTTCTCTCTTTTTAATACTTTTTCAGCCATGATACTTGCGTATACCGCAAAATCAAGGAGATGCTCAGGTTTAAAATCAACGTTAGCTCCAGAGTCTAGTAAGATTCTACCTCTTCCATCATAAGAAGGAATGATTGGAGCAATCGCAACTCTTTTCATGCTTGGCATTCTGCGAATGATAAAATGACCACCTACAACTAATGCTTGTGTTGGACCAGCACTGACGATTGCATCAGCATTGCCATCTTTAACAAATTGCATTGCCATAAACATGGATAATTCTTTATTGGTACGATATTGTTTAATGGGATCTTTTTCTCCCATCGCTAAATAGTGTGGTGTGTGAACGACGTGAAGTCTTGGATGTTGTTTAAGAAATGGCGCCATTTTGGTTTCATCACCAAAAAGCGTAATTTCAATATTATCAAATTGTTCTAAAGCCTGTAATGTGCCTTTAACCATTGGTTCTGGTGCATAATCTCCACCCATGCCATCAACTGCTAAACGTATCATAAAATACCCTTCTTTCGTTATTAATCATTATATCATATCTTCAAAGACTCTGTAATGTACTTATTCAAATATTTATAGATCGGATTTGTTTTAAAATCTGGTTTAGAAATGAGCGATGAAACATTTTTTTGTGCTTCAATTAAGATTGGATAATCGCTAATTAAATCTAGAAAATTGAACTTTACATAACCACTTTGTTCAACACCTAGGAAGTCACCAGGACCTCTAGCAATTAAATCATATTCTGATAATTTAAAGCCATCATTAATCTTTGACAAGAGTTCGAGTCTTTCAACATCTTCTTTTTCTGAAATGAGATAGCATGCACTCTTTAAGGTTGAACGACCTACTCGTCCTCGGAGTTGATGAAGTTGACTGAGTCCAAAGTGCTCAGCTGAGTAAATGCCAATGAGCGTTGCAGTAGGGATATCGATGCCAACTTCTATCATTGTTGTAGCAAGCATTATACTTCCGGGACTATAAATAAAGTTCTCCATGATTCTCTCTTTTTCTTCATTTGGTAGTTTCCCATGAAGAACAAAAATAGGACATGAAAATCTAGCATATATTTCTTCATATACTGAATCAATATTGTCAGCAACTTTAGTAGAATCAATAGCTGGAACAACTAAGAAGACATGTTCATTTCTTTCTATTGCAGAATCAATCGAGGTATATAAATCCTCAATTTGATCTTTTTGAATATAGAAGGTTTCAATCGATATTCTATCTTTAGGTTTTTCTTTGATGATACTCACATGTGATTCACCAAATGCAATCATAGCTAGTGTTCTTGGGATTGGTGTAGCAGTTAAATAGATTACATCTTTCGCATGAGCTTTAGCGATGAGTTCATCTCTTGTGTTCACACCGAATTTATGTTGCTCATCAATGATGACTAATCCTAGATTGTTGAACTCAACATCATCTTCAATCAATGCATGTGTCCCTATGATTAGATCATATTCATGATTCTTAATGGCCGCTTTAAGCAAATCTTTTCTTTTTGTCTTACCGCTTAGTAAGGCGATTCTACATGATTTTAAATGTGTTTGAAAATACTGATAGTGTTGATTAGCAAGTAATTCTGTAGGTGCCATAAATGAAACTTGTTCCCCTGCAGTAATTGTTGCATAGATTGCAATTAGTGTGACAAGTGTCTTACCTGAACCAACGTCTCCTTGAATCAAACGGTAGCTTGCATAAGGCTTTTTAAAGTCTCTAAAAATATCATTGACAGCATCTTTTTGGTCTTGAGTTAATGTATAAGGTAATTCTGAAATAACTGCTTTAACTTTATTTAAATCATAAGGTTTAGGTGCTCTTTTTTGATAGGCTGATTGATCTGTCATGAGCTTCAATTGAAGGTAAAAAGCTTCCTCGTATTTGAATCTTCTTTCAGCTTGATGGATATCATCAACAGTTTTTGGAAGATGTAATTTCTTATAGGCTTCTACTCTTGGGAGCAGATGGTACATATCAAGAAATTGCTTGGGGATTGTTTCAAAAATAGAGACTTTATCCTCATTAAAAATCGTTTGAACGATTGAAGATAATATTCGATCATAGACCCCTTCAATACCATAAATTGGTTTAATAGGTACATTCTTATCTAACATCATCACTGAAGCAGCAACAATCTGTTTTCTATATAAATGATAAACGCCTTTAATGACAATTTGATCATCTACCTTGAGTTGCTTCATTAAGTATCCTCTACCAAAAACAATGACTTCTATGATTTGATCAAATACTTTTACATGAAATGAAACGCGTTCCCTTTTAGAATATCGCTGCATTTGAAGTTCTGATGTGATGGTTGCTTGTACAGTAATGGTATCTTTATGGTTCGCTTGATTGAGGGATATGATCGTAAAATCTTCATACGCTTTTGGGTACTTTAAAATAAGGTCATAGGTTGACCAGATATGATTATTTCTTAAGATGTTTAGTATACTTGGACCTACACCTTTGATTTCTTGTAGTTTAATTTCCATATTAATCACCTATATACATTATACAAGAAAATGATAGTCTAATTTAACCAATCCACATGATATGATAAAAAAAGCCATCGATGGCTTCTTCATTTTCCAATCTAATACTTTTTTTAATCTTCTTGTTTATTCTTCTTTGTGATACTTCTCGTAATTCTTAAAGCAAACAAAATGATGATGCCAAAGAATCCTATCGCACCAGGAATTAATATAATTCCAATGTAATCAAGTGCTGTAAAATCGATGACGATAACCATAACAAAAACGAAAATTGACAAAAGAATACAAAATGTTCCACCTATTAAAGCTATAATATCGATGATGAAATTGAATTTATTGTCAAACCAATCTATAAACTTATTAATTGCGTGCTTCATTTCAAACATCTCCTATCTAAATGTTGTTATTTAATAACACTCGCTATAATTATACAGCAAAAATAATATGCTGTTCAAAATCTCTTATAGTCAAATTCACTGTTATTTTTGGGGTTCATTAATAATCCAAGATGAAATAAAGTCTGGATTTTCAATAATTATTCCAGTGGTTTCTTCTTCATATATTCCTGGCTCTGCAACATGAATATTAGATAATTGGGGTGGAATAGTAAATTCTTTCCCTTGAGGATTTCTAATCGTTATGCCCTTATGCTCATCAGCATAACAAATTTTACCATGATGCTGTTCATAAGCTATAAACTTACCTTCATTATTTTTTCTTGTAATACCCACTAATAACATTTTACCAATGATATTACTAAATGTCAGTTTCTCATTCATAGATACACCTTTTCTTTCAATATACTTTGGAAGTTCCAGTTTTATTCTAAATGCTAATATTCATTTCTTTAACTATTTGAATCACAAAAAGTATTGGTCATGTCATTACCAAGTTTACCCGTTGAACATAACGACACAAAGAGTTCAGTTGTTTCATGCATTTAAATTACTTTTTTATGTTACACATTATATCAAGTAATGTATTCATTTCATCTTCTGTAGCATCAAAGAATCCAGATGAATACACTTCTGTTCCGGGTTCGATGTCAACTAAATCTGAAAGATAACAATTTGGGGTATAAGCTAACCGAACTTTTACAATTTCACCTAAAGTATTTTCATATTCGGTTTCATATTCAATAGCAAATTTTTCTGCTTTTCTAAATGCATCATCAAAACTACTTGCATTTACACAGATCACTCTTTCTTCCCAAGAAATTAAATCGGATAACTTATCATGTTTTTGATAGTTAATTCTATATATAAGTTTTACTGCATAATTATTTTTTCTCATTTTTAACTCCTCAATCATTTGCATTATGTTTTTAGATATTGAATAGCTATAAGGGTTTTCAGTCGTTTCATGCAATGTTTTCAATTCAATATATATTTAGCATTTTAGTTTACTATACTTAGCCTATATATGCCTCTTCCTAAGGGTGATTTTTCTCCCTAATTGAGCTTGTTCTTCAAAATATTTCGTAAGTATGCCATATTCATTTTTTGTCAAAAACCATTTAAAAATATGACTGTAAACAACTTTGTTTTCATTGTACATGAAAATATACCATCTTGTTTCCTTAACATATGAAATGTCCTTCCAATGCATAGTGAGATACTGATTTTTTGTTTCCATTTCAATTGTATCTTGTTTTAAGTAAAGCGTTTGTGTTAAATCGTCACCATAAAAATATTTAATGCCTTGTTTGATTTTAAAATATCTATAAATAATATATATGTCAAAGTAAAAAAACAAGAATAAATTCATTACAATAAGAAACGGTGTAACCCAAAATCCAGATAGCAAATTATATATTGAAAATATTTTAGATCCTAAATAAAGAAAATTATAACTACGACGATGAATATAGGTTCTAATGACGCTATCAAAAAATCTTTCTTTTGCGCTTATTTCAGATGTTATGACATATCCCATAATATACTTTTCCTTTCGAATCTTTTACTTTTGAAGTATAAATAGACAACTATTTAAATTACTCTAGTTTCCTATAATTTAAAAACTATATTAAACAGTTTACTATACTCCATCTTGGTTGGTCTCGGATAATTTCAATTAATAACAAAAGGATTTTCAGTCCAAAATTCTTAGATTTCCCTAAGCAACGGGTTGACCACTTCCAACATAATTACAACACGATTCAGTTCAATATTTATGATTTGTTGAACGAGGTCAAAGTTGATTGATTCTGTATCGAAATATGTATCTTCGACATATATAAGAATATCTATCTTATACTCTACGTTCATAGTCAATTCAAAAGAGTTGCTATTCACTACATTAAATTCATCAACCGATATTTGATAATTTTCTCCGTAAACCAGATTATTTGCAAAACTATCACCAGCAGAATAATTTTCATCACTATAAAGCAATTCAATAGACAATATTTTTAATATGTCACCAAGAATCTCATTATTCTCTGGAGTAAATTTTAGAGTATAGATATAGCACATTTGTGTTTCATCAAACGAATTACTTTCAAATTTAGCATTATCATAAATCATTTCACCGGGGTGAAAAATATTTATTATTACACCTTTAGGACCACATGAAAATAGAAATAAACACAATGTTGACATTAAAATCAATAATAATGAAATTTTAACTATTTTATTCAATTTAGTATTGTCTTTCATATCTTCTCTCCCTTAATGCTTGTTTCTGGATATTCTTTATATACTACTTTTATATAAAATATTAGATTACATAATGAATGTTGACACAAGGATTTTCAGTCGTTTCATGCATTTTGATACTATTGTTTGTTTCCTAAAATTGGCGACAGTGCTATTATAATGTTTTCCTTATGTACAGGCATATGATTACCCTCTATTATAATAAACACAATTAGTGCAACCATTGGAATTACACCAAGACCAAGTGATAAGAATAATCTATCAGATATTGCAAATAATATTAAAAATGGTACTCCGTAAATAAGTAGTAGTGCAGCAAGCAAATATAAAATCAATTTGCTCCATCCTCTAAATGAAGTACCTTGATTTTTATTGATTCTTTTATATTCAACTATTTTCCCTTTAAGTTCTTGATTTTCGATATTGGCCACATATCGATATTCAACATATGGTTCACTGTGCTGTCGCCAAGTCAATTCAAGACATACATCATAATGATCATCATCAGAAACTCTAATGTAATCTCTGTTATAGTCTATCTTCTTTATATATCGAATTGCTTCTTCTTTCTCACAATTCAATTTTAAATTTAGAACGTTGTTTTTATTCATTCTTGCCACCCCAAAAAGCTTATCTATAATGATTATATCAATTAGAAATTAAAAAAGCCATATTGAATAGCTTATTTTAAGTGTTCGTGTGGCTTTAGGAAGAATTAACCATTGACAAAAGGATTTTCCGTCCAATACTGCAAAAAATATATGAATGTCATTGATTTGAATTTCAATTACATAGAGTTCAACTTACTTTAACAAATCTAAATGCAATATAAAAACATATTTAACGGATATTCTACTTGTAAGTAATCAATACTCATCTAAAGTCACTACAAACTCATAGTCTAATGCTTCTTCAATTGAACCCTTTAATTCTAAAAGATATATTTGAAAAGCTTCACTTGTATTTGAGGAATTGACATCTAAGAGTATGCTATTAGAGTTTTGATTTGAATCAATATGTATATACCCTATATCAGTAATGAGTAAAATGTTAATATCTGATTCATCGCTGTATGAGAATACTTGTGCAAGTTCATCCGTGACATTTTCAATAAAGACTTCATATTCATCAACAAACCCATCTAATTCAATACCTAAATGTGTAGACCCATCATCTATATTTGTCTGAAATATATATCTATGGCTGTTATTTCCATCTTCTATTAAAATAGCTACAGAAATTTGGATAATCTTGTCTGTATCCAATGGTATAATATTTTCTTTCATTATTAAAAATATTGAATAAATGGTATCTAAATAATTAAATCCTTCAGTATAATTCAAATCATCACTCATATATGCCAAACTTACAACAACATTATCTTTATCACTATGACTTATAATATATCCTTCAATCTCGAAATTTTCAATATTTAGATCAATGACATCATCTAAAGTTTCAAGATAGTTTATGAGTACCTCTGATGATTCTTCTACTTCACATTCATCATTAATACAATCAAAAAAAGTTTCGGTTGGAGATTTGTTACAACTTGAGAGTATAAATATCATCCCCAAGATAATCAAAAACTTTTTCATTGTATATCCTCCACATCAATTACAATCCTGCTGAGGATTGTTCGATTTTTCAAAATTTCATTCATATCAAATAACGTGCGCATTAATCTAGTGCTTTCAAGTGGAATTGAACTTCTAATACAGAGACTTTCAATTGTTTTCTGCACAAAAGAATGGTTAATTATCTAGTGAATCTTCCGATGTTTCTTTTGTGAATTTTCTAATGTGTGAATACTGGATAGCACCTATTATTACAGAAATTATAATCCCTACATTAGCAAGAATAGAAAGCGATATTTCTATCCATCTTGAAAATTCTATAAAATATTTGAGAACTGTAATTACCAATATAGCAATTAAGCAAGCAAATAGAATCATCTGATTTATTGCAATTGCTTTGAATCTTCTACTTATTTCAAGCAATTGTTCTTTTGTATAATATTCGTTTTCTTTACCTTCGGGAATTTTATTAACTGAATACTCATCAATTATATTTTTTAGCGTATTTTTCATTTTTCTATCCTTCACTTTCGTATAATATTTGGTTAATTATTTTCAGCTATTAGATTTTCAGTCATTTCATGCACTATTAAATATTAAACTAAATACTGACATGTAGAATTAAAACATATAATATCAATATGTGTATGTATCATAGCCCTCAACCCAATATGTATTGTCAAGAAATCTATATTTAGATAGTCTTATTATTTTCTTGATAATAAACCCTTCGGGTGTATCTTTAAATCCGGGTTTACTCTGAAGAATTTTAATAACCATTTCAGCATTTTTTGATGATGAATATATACCAATAAGTTTTCTTTCGTAATGATCTATTAACTTGTGTTTATGTTCAACTTTAAAATATGTTTTCATAATAACACTACTCCTTTAAAAGATTATAGAAATAAGGATTTTCAGTCGTTTCACACAATTCTTGATGTGTTTAATCTGGATTTCTTGAATCACCTAACTAAAGACTCGTTGATTAATTCAGATTCTTACTCTGCATGTATGCTTGTTTTTTTTCTTAATTTAATTATCATACTGATTGATAGCGATGAAATTAAAATGATGATTGCTACAAAAATAAAAAAGAAAGATATCGCTCCTAATATTCCAGTTTCATTCATGCATCCTTCCGATTCATCACATACAATGGCCCAATAGTGATTAGCATACGCAAAAAGCCAGAAAAAAAACAAACTGAAAATAGTTGGAACAAGAACCAGTATAGGAGTATGAATCTTTTTTTTTACTAACATTACAATTGATACTCCAATAATGAAAATGGCTACAATTCCATAAACAATATAAAAGCCCACACGTTTATCTCCTTTTTGTGAGTAGGTAAGAAAATCATATAATAACATCATAAGGATTTTCAGTCCAAAATTGCAAATAAGCAATAATTTTATCTATTCAAAATAAAAAGCAAATACCCATAAAAAAATATAAAATAAGCATTACAAATAATAAAATTGGTATTGAAGATACAATGAAATGTAATATGTAATTTTTAGAAGGACTCATTAGTTTAAGAAAATAATAGATTGGCATTATAACTGCAAATGCATAAAATAGAATATTGATAAACTCTATATAGAAGAATCCACGGTCAAAGTTGAGATTATAAAACCTATAGAAAAAAATAAAAGTTATGATATATAGAGTGGATATTAGCACTATATCTTTTTTTCTCATCTATTCCCCTTATTATGCATATATTCAACAAGTTTCCAACTATAGGATTTTCAGTCGTTTCATGCAATATTTATCTCATTTTTTTATTATTCAGATATGACTTATAAGTATTTAGAATCAACCAGATTAATCCGATTACAAGTACTATAAAGAGATAGCAAAGCCATACAAAAATAATGGGGGTTGGGATAACATTTTCTTCATTATTAGAATGAATAATACAAGACTTGTTACACTCGAAACTAAAAATAAAATAACGCCAATTTTATAGGCAAAAAATCTCATTAGTTTTTCTAATTTCTCCATAGAAATTTTCAATCTTTCCATATTGTCTTCTCTCTGAAAATAATTTCATTTCAATAATTATGATGATCATATATTGTATTAACCTTTTTAGAAACCAAAAAGATAATAAATAACACATGAAATTTCAGCCAGTTCACTTACTGTTTACTATTCTATGATTATTAAATATTTATTTCCTCAATCAATTGTCTTATTCGTAATTCTGAACATACAGCATATATTTTATTGGTGTTTTTCGTGTTTAGTGATGTGAGTGGAATAGCAATTTTTTGCTTAGATATTATGCTTTCAAATATAATTTGTGTTTCGTATTTACCCTGTTCGCGATAAACCTTATTCACATCGAGCCAATTAATAGATTGAATCGTCCGTCCAAATCGCTTAAGACATATCACTTCTTTATCTACATAAACCTTCTCATGAAGCCCTTTAATCAAACCTACAAAAATGAATAATGACTCACCAATTAATACTGTCAGAAGATATGCTGAAATATTTATTGTCTCTGAGTTGTCATGAACTATCGCTTTTGTTAAATAGAGAAATATTGGAGTTGAGATAAAAATAAATATAAACATATATGTTTTAGATTGGTATTTAAAGAAGCTTTGTTTCATTTTCCACCTCAAAATTAAGATTTTAAAACTTGATATTAAGTATGGGATTTTCAGTCGTTTCTTTCAGAAGAATCTTCTATAACAATTTTAACGACCTAAAAAAAAGATTAGCTTTTTATTTTATCAATAATGACTTCTATGATTGAAAATACAATGGTCAGTACAATCAAACTTACAATTACTATAATAATCGGAATCATATTCCAACTTGTAAAAATAAAAGTGAATATGGCCAATATTAAAGATAATACGAAATTCAGTGTGAATAGCACATAAATAACTGGCAATTTGCTATACTCATCCTTATCATATTCTATGAATTTAAATAACTTATAATCTTTCTTTAGCCAAAATAGTCTTCCCAGTTCAGAATGTTTACTCGATTTGATCATTGATAAACAACCAGTAGAGATTATCAGTATTCCCATAACCAGTATTCCATCAATTTCGTATTCCCATTTTATGAGTAATAATGTCATTATAAAAATAGGAATCATTAATATATAGGAAATGAATTGAAGTTTACTTTCTATCATGATTAACACCTTCTTTTGTTTGATACATTTGATAAGCTGTCTTTGATATCGAAAAGACAACTTACAACTTATGGATTTATAATCCTATTATTAACATAAATGATCTAAGTGTAAATCAATGAATCACTCTTGTGATCCTTGATCAACTTTTGACACGATTTCATAGGGTGAAATTATCTTTTTATTTGTAAACTCTAATTGATAAAAACCGGTTAAAACAACATAATCTATATACTCTTTACCCGTCTCTTTTGTTAACTCAACAACATATTTTTGGTTAAACATTATAGGATTGGAAAATCTTATATTAATCGCGTAAACTAGTCTGCCATATTTCTTTTGTGGCTTTCTTTGTGAAAACCAGTAATCACTACCCTCTTTACCATCAATTTTTCCAAATAGATCAGCAAATATAATTGAATAGTGTTTGAACTTTCGTGTAAATGTTATGATGTTATTCGTAAAATCAACCGAAATTGTTTTACTATCAGCTAATACTCTGACTTTATCATATACCAAATGCATATCCATGATGCCATGTGATAAAGCTTCGATTGTTCCAATCTTATAATCTCTATAGAAAGTAGATGATCGGTAACTATATACTTGATAAATCAAATAAGTACCACCAAAGCATAAAGCAATAATTAAGATCGTATTGACCACACGCAAAATAATTTTTATTATAGAAAAGCTATAAGTCTCTACATATTGATAGATGTCAGCTATCTGAATCAAAGCACCTATAACTAAGATCAATATGAATATGGAAATCAATCTGGTAATTAAAAAATAATATTTTGTTTTTTTGTTCATTTTATGTCTCCCTAAAATATTGTATTTATCTAAACAAATCTAATCATTAATCTATTTTCTACCCAAAGCCATATTCAACATGAATATGATAAATACAAATGCTACAATAATGATTGCTAATTCAATATTATCCTTAAAAAATACAAGAACAACTACCAAAAAAACAATAACAGTAATTAAAACAATCAACACATTAGACTTTTTTCTTAATGGTATGTATCTTGATTGATCATAAATTGGTTTATCTGCTACAGATCTTTTGACCCTTAACTCTTTTGGCAATTTATCTCTTTTTGACATATTTGCCCCCACAATGTTTATTTGATATGATTATAGCATAAAGCTTATAATTAATAAATTACCAATATCGATTTGTACTTAATTTGACAAAGTAAATTTTGTTTCAATAGAATTAAGAAAGTAACTATATCAAGAGATTATAGAAGGGTTAAATTTTTTTAGCCTTTTTAAAATATAATAAAGGTGTTTCTTGTCATATGAAAGGAATGATGAGAAG
>JAHISX010000088.1 GCA_018817915.1 Bacillota bacterium | reverse complement strand
TGTGTAACGAGTTGCCCAGGACTTGCAATTATAGTCGTTCAAATGAAGGGCAATGAAGCACAATTTAAGATACCTTATGAATTCCTACCCTATCCAGAAAAAGGACAGGTTTGGCACGGTATCAATCGCAGTGGTGATGTCATCTGCGATGCGAAGATTGATCAAATTTTAATTAATAAAAAGCAAGATCACACTGCACTTGTTATGGTATCAGTACCAGTGATTCATATGCATGATTTTGTAACAATTAGAGTTAAAAATGAAAGCTAAAGATATCATTATATGTCGTTGTGAAGACATCACCTTACAACAAATTCATGATTTACTTGATCAAGGTTATTCCACATTTGAGGACTTAAAACGACTTCTTAGAGTCGGTATGGGCCCTTGTCAAGCAAATACTTGTGGACATTTGATTCAAAGAGAAATAAGCAAGCACTTCAATAAAAACATTGAAGAAGTCCCAATTCATAAAGTTAGACCGATGACAACTGGTGTTTTACTTAAGATGATTGCGGAGGACCAAAAAGATGAAAAGTAACATTCTCATTATTGGTGCTGGCATCAGTGGAGTTAGTATTGCTTATAATTTAGCAAAAAAAGGCGTAAAAGGTATTCACGTTATTGATAGAGGATACTTTACCAACGGAGCTACTGGAAGATGTGGTGCTGGTGTTAGACAGCAATGGGCAACAGAAGGCAATTGTATTTTAGCTAAAATGAGTATTGATTTTTTTGAACATGCTAAACAGACATTAGAATATCAAGGTGACCTAGAGTTTAAACAAGAAGGTTATTTGATTCTTGCTACTACAGAGACAGAGCATGATCAATTTACAAAAAATGTTCAATTACAAAATCGATTAGGTATTCCATCAAAACAGTTAACAAAGAAAGAAGCTCTAGAGATAGTACCTCATTTAAACCCTAATGCATTTATTAGTGCAACATTTTGTCAAACCGATGGACACTTGAATCCATTTAAAATGACAGAAGCATATTATTTAGCAGCTAAAAAGCTTGGTGTGACCTTCTCATTTTATGAAGAAGCTTTGGAAATCAAGGTTAATGATCATAAAATTACAGAAGTTGTCACAAACAAGGAAACATATCAAGTAGAAAAGGTTGTTAATGCTGCTGGAGGATATGCCAAAGAAGTTGGACTACTTGCTGGTGTAGAAATTCCTGTTTATTCTGAAAATCATGAAATCCTTGCGACAGAACCTATTGAGAAACTACAAGGACCTATGGTTATGTCATTTTCTAAAAATATATATTGTCAACAAGTTCCTCATGGCGCATTTTTGATGGGTAGAGGAAATCCACAAGCAGTAAAGAGTCATCACGTAGAATCATCTTGGCAGTTTTTAGATGAAATGGCTAAAACAGTGGTTGATATTATGCCAATTTTAGGAAATCTAAGAGTCATTAGACAATGGGGAGGATCGTATAATATGTCGCCTGACCGGCAACCTATTATCAGTGATACAGATCAGTTAGATGGATTCTATATGGCATGTGGGTTTAGCGGACACGGTTTCATGTTTGCTCCAATCACAGGATTACTATTAAGCGAAATCATTTTAAATGAGAAAACAACCGTTGATTTAGCACCATTACACTTAGATAGATTTAAAGAAAAAGGATTTAACTATATTGAAAAATCAGTTGTATAGAAAGGATTAATTATATGGCAATTTATTCATATCAAACAGAACCACTTACCAATTTTTCACAGAAAGAAAGCATTAAGAACTATCAGGAAGGTTTAGATATTGTCAATAGCTATTTAGGACGTCATTATGACTTAATTATTGATGGTAAACGTGTAAAAACGCAAAAACAAATGGCATCATTAAATCCATCTGATTTCAAGGAAACTGTTGGTACCATATCTCAGGCAACAAAAGTTGAAACAGATTTAGCAATTGAAGCTGCACTACGTGCATTTGAAACTTGGAAGTTTGTTTCTCCTGAAGTTAGAGCTGACGTTTTATTTAAGTCTGCAGCGATTTTAAGACGTAGAAAGTTTGAATTTTCTGCTCTAATGACTAAAGAAGCTGGCAAACCATGGCCAGAAGCTGATGCAGATGTTGCTGAAGCCATTGATTTTTTAGAATATTATGGTAGACAAATGCTTGCTTTAAATAGAATTGATGATGTTGTTCTAAGCAGAAGAAACATAGAAAGAAACGAATATAAATATATTCCACTTGGTGTTGGAGCTATCATATCACCTTGGAATTTCCCATTAGCTATTTTATCTGGCATGACAACAGCTGCTATTGTTTCTGGTAATACAGTCTTATTAAAACCAGCAAGTACAACACAAGTGATAGCTTATAAATTCATAGAAGTTCTAGAAGAAGCAGGATTACCTCATGGTGTAGTAAATTTCTTACCAGGAAGTGGTGCTGAAATTGGCGATTACATTGTTGAGCATCCAAAAATTAGATTTGTATCCTTTACCGGATCAAAACAAGTCGGCATGGGCATTTATGAAAAAGCAGCTAAAGTTCATAAAGGTCAAATTTGGTTGAAGAGAGTTATTGCTGAAATGGGTGGTAAAGATGCGATTGTCGTTGATAGTGATGCAGATCTTGATTTAGCTGCAGAATCGATTGTTAAATCAGCATTTGGCTTTTCAGGACAAAAGTGTAGTGCATGTTCTAGAGCAATCATCCATGAAGATGTCTATGACAAGGTCATAGAAAAAATGGTTAAGTTAACAGAACAACTCAAAGTAGGTAATCCTGAAAAGGAAAACACATTCATGGGACCAGTTAATGATCAAAGAGCATTTGAAAAAATAACATCTTATTTTGAGATTGGTCAAAAAGAAGGTCGCTTGGTTACAGGTGGTAAAGCGGATAATTCGACTGGATATTTTATTGATCCAACAATATTTGTTGACTTAGATCCACAATCGACTTTAATGCAGGAAGAAATATTTGGACCAATTCTTGCAGTTTGTAAGGTCAAATCCTTTGATGAGGCCATTGATGTAGCAAATAATACCGAATATGGTCTGACTGGATCAGTCATTTCAAGAAACAGAGAACATCTTGAAAAGGCTAGAAGAGAATTTCATGTAGGTAATCTTTATTTGAATCGTAAGTGCACTGGTGCCATTGTTGGTTATCAACCATTTGGGGGATTCAATATGAGTGGTACAGATTCTAAAGCTGGTGGACCAGATTACTTAGTCTTACATATGCAAGGTAAAACCGTATCAGAAGCTTTATAAAAAAAATAAGACATGGAGACATGTCTTTTTTATCTAAAAAATATCGGATGAATTGCCTTTAGGAAAATAGTAACGATAAGTAAATCAGCAGATCCACCAAAGCTTAGATGTTCTTGAATCGTTTTTTGATTGAAAGCTTTGAGTTGTATTTGATCATTAAGATCTGTTTGTCTTAAAGTATCTTTGATTTCGTTATAGTGTTTTATAGTATGTGCTCGTTTGAGAAAAACTGTGTCTTCTGAAACCAATATTAAGTGCTTTAAAACATTTCTTAAGGTGATATCTGTATGATCTATGAGAAGTGGTAATGCTGATAAGACTGATGGAATTCCTCGATATGCTTCACCACGAATACCTGTAATGTTGTGTTTACGATAAAGGGAAATCCCAGCTGTTATAGGTTCTTTATCAAAATCTTCATATGCAGATTCAGAAAGGATACTCATATTTTCAAATATGTTTTTGAAGTCTTGTTGCTGTGCAACTGTATAACCTAAACTAACCAATGCCAAACCTAAAATATAGATTAATCCTTTGTATGCATTGATTCCGTGAGTTGTTTCAAACATTTTATTTTCGGCTTCAATACCAATTGCTTTAGCTTGCATTATGAGATGATCTAATTGTTCTGCTTGATATCCCAAGATAAATAGATCAACAAGAAAAGGCAAAATCGCATCTTTAGCACGGATCATGAGTTGATAATCCATATCCGGATGGGAACCACAAGAAGATGGAGTGACAAGTCCAAATTTATCTTCCAATTCTAATTCTTCTAAAATCGAGTCTTCTATGTACCCTTGAATTAGGGTTTTCAGATAAGATTTAACTTCTAATTGAATGAATTCAATAAGAGTAGAAATGGGATGTTTTTGTGTTCTAGAACATAGATGTGCATCATCTTGACATAAATAACATTTGCGGGGGTCTATATGAAGTGCTCTTCTTGATAGGGATTGACCATCTTGATAAAAGACATCTAAGTCAACAAACCGACCCATAGGATGTGTATCTTCGATAGCAATCATCTCTTTTTTTATTTGATATCCTTCATCTGAATTTATTTCTAATAAAGTATATGGTCCATCTTCACTTTTTTTAAGGGTAGATGATTTAACATCGTATTTTTTTTGAATAAGCAAAGTAAACAAGCGCACTAAGACATGCGCTTCTTTAATGGATTTATTATCACCTGGTATATTTGCTTTAATACAAATGATTACCTTATTTGCTGACAAGTGTGATTTGATTTCAAGTGATCTCTTTTCTCGAGCCTCTAGGATATTATTTTTCATGAAATAAAGCAATTCCTGCATGAGATTTTAAGAATTTGAAGGTTGCTTTAGGTACAAAATGCTCTAAAGCTTGAAAATTATTTTCTTTAACCATTTTTCTAACATATGAAGCACTAATGACCTGATTGTCTCTTTCTAATCTATCAATAACAACTAACTTATCATTAAGAAGAGATTGCATCGTTTCATTATAAGCGTTTGTTGTAGGATCTAATGGTTCGTTACCAACATAGCGCTTATCAATAGAAAAAATTGGCATAAAATATTTTATAAAAATTTCGATATCTAATCTCATGAATAATTTCGATGCATCATTTAATTCTTTTAAGAAGTAGGTTGGAAAGGTTGCTCGAGAAATAATATATTGTGTTGAAGGAATGATATGAACATTTTTCATTAATCGAGTTGCTTTCTTCAACAATTTAAATCTGATATCAAAAGGGAAAATTGACTTATTTTCTTCCACTAAGAAAATAATGACATTATCATTTTCTTTTGCACAGGTTTCAATCAAATATAGATGACCATTGGTTACTGGATTACAATTCATAACGATGGCTGCTGTTTGACCTGAATTAAAAGGCAATAAGGATTTCATCAAATTGAGCTTTTCTTCGATAGGCAAGAAATTATTTTCAAATAAAACAATTTCATCATTCTCAACTATTAATGACAAAGAGAAAGCTTCAAAGATATGCTTATTTTTTGGAGTAGTAAATAAAAAATATTTTTGAATACCTTGTTCATTTAATTTTTGAGTCAGCGTTGTTAAAACTGTAGCAGTTAAATTTTCCCCTTGGTACTTTTGATCAACAGCAATCATCTTAAGAACATTCTCATAAAGAGAACCAGTTGCTATCAACTGATTTCTATCATAAATGCCCAAGGTATAAGTCACTTTGTCCTCAAATCTTAATCCTTGTTTCTCGAGAAGTAGTCTAACGTGTTTTAGTTCTTTTTCAGTCGTACAATCAATGATCTGATAACTCATAATTCATGATCTCCAATCAGATAGATACTATCAATGATAGAGCCATCTCTATATCTTACAACACCAATGATATGATCTGATTTTTGAAGTTCATTAGGAACTCCTGTCATCTGATAAGCTTTTTCAAGCAATGAAGATATAGGGACGATATTTAATTTTGTATTTTTAAGATGATTCAGTAAATCTACTCTCAGTGGATTAATTGCTATGCCACGTTCTGTGACAAGACAATCAATGGTTTGCCCCGGAGTTGTAATGGTAGTTACATGATTTTTGATCATTGATGTTCTTGATTTAACTAGGTTAGTTGTAATGATACAAAGCTTAGATCCATAAGCAGTATCAGCGTGTCCTCCAGATCCACCTATAATTTTTCCGTGTGAATCAGTTGTAACATTGACATTGAAATCTAGATCAATTTCAGTTGCTCCAAGAATAACAACATCTAAATCATTGACCATAGGTTTTATTTCAAATGGATTAGCATACTTAGATGCACTCATCAAGTGATGATTGATATTTCTTGAAAGCGAAGAAATTGCCTCATGGTCAAAGCACTGAACATCGTACAAGTGCTTAAATAAGCCATTTTCATGCATTTGAACTAAGTAACTAGTAATGCCTCCAGATGCAAAGGAACCTTTAATATGTTTTTTAATCATTCTCTTTTTCAATTCATCAGCAACAGCTAAACTTGTACCACCTGCACCCGTTTGGAAGCTCATGTTTTCTTTTAAGTAACCCAATTCTTCAATCAGTTCCACAGTGTCTTTTGCTATCTTTAATTGAACGGGATCCTTTGTTGGTTTTGTAGTTCCAGAGACAATACCAGAAATATCGCCTATAGAGTCGACCTCAATAACGTAATCAATATATTTTGCTTCAATCTCAATTGGATTGATATCTTTACTTATGGAATCAGTGATAACAACTTTGTGTTTTGCATACTTCATATCAGCAATGATATAACCTAGTGATCCACAAGCATTCTTGCCATAGATGCCATTGCCATTGCCTAATCTATCGCTATTAGGAACAGCAATAAAAGCAACATCAATCTTGAGCTCACCGGATTCAATGGCGCGAGGTCTACCACCATGTGTATCCATAATGACTAGATTTTCCATATACCCTTGGCTGATGATGTCAGCTACAGGACCATTCATATAGTTTGTGATGATTTGAGTTACATTCTTATTTTTAATCAATTCAACTAAAGGTGCATGAATAGGAAAAATGGCACTTGGAGCAAGTGTCATATTTTTTAAATTTCTTTTTTTGATTTCTTCTGCAACCATATTCAAAACGGCATCGCCATTTCTTAGGTGATGATGAAATGAAAGTGTCATCCCATCAACAATCGGAATCAAATCAAAAAGAGAAGCAATATTATTTATTGATTTTTCACTGTTTTTTGTCAACACTTCTGGAAGCATGGTTCTTATTTTAGTTGTTTTGAAGTGATCTGCACCTTGATATGGCATCATACCTAGTGGGACAGGACGATTTAGAGAATTATTCATTACTCACCTTTATAACTTCCACTTTTTAGCCTTTTCAAGTAGCTTTTGAGCACGCTCAATAATTGGTTTATCTATCATCTTACCATCCACTGAGAAAGCACCCTTATGATTATTCATATTTTGAGAAACAGCATTTAAGATTTTCTCTGCATATGCTATCTCATCTTCATTTGGTGAAAAGACCTGATTAATTGTTTCAATTTGATTTGGATGGATACATACTTTAGCACTCATACCTAGACTTTTGGCAAACAAAGTATCTTTAAGTAGGCCTTCATCATTTTGTGTTTGAGTGTAAGGTGTATCAATTGCATCTATTTGATTAGCTTTTGCTGCAAGGACAACCATGCTTCTTGATAATAAGATTTCAAGACCTTGTTCAGTGCGTTCAACTTCTAAATCGGTTGCTAAATCTTCACCGCCAAGTAATAGACCTGTGACGCCTCGAACAGAAGCAATCTGATTAACTTCTATGACTGATTTTGCTAACTCAATGATTGGAATGATTCCAATCTTCTTTGTGAGTTTCTTTTGTTTTTCAATCTTTTCAAGCATCTTTGAAAGTTGAAGGGTTGTTTCATATGTTGCTTTAGGTAACATAACTGTATCAATTTTATCATTTACAATGGTATCTAATTCGTTTTTGGATAGAAGAGTATCTAAACCATTGATTCTAATAATGATTTCGAGGTTATCAAACTCAAACTTTTTCAAATATTCATTTACTAAGGATAAAGCAGCATCTTTTTCAGATAACACAACAGCATCTTCTAGATCGAAAATAACACTATCACTAGCAAAAACATCTGCATTTTGAAGCATAGCAGGAGAATTAGCTGGAATAAATAGTAAACTTCTACGCATGTTGATCACTCATCCTTTTTATTGCAGTTAGCAAACGAGCTTTGATTGCATAATCAAGAGCACCCTTATCATTACAATCCACATAAAGATTGGTTATGTTTAATTCACTTAATGCATCTCTGATTACTTTTTCTATTTGATCTTTAAATTGATCATAAACAATACTTTGAATTTCGATTGTTATTTGCGTATCTTCTTGAACAGTGATCAAACAATCATTGGATTCAAATGTACCTGCTGAGGCAAACCTCATAAAATCACCTATTTTCTTTGATTAGATCTTGCGATGACACGTTCCATTTCATTCTTGACGATCATGAAGCCACCATCTACATCCATACCTGGTTTAGCAAGACATAGATCTGCTTCACATGCAATGGCAACATTTGTAGTAGCTATTGCAGAAATATTTGTCTCATTGCATGTACCACCACAATATGCACCAATTTGATGGTTCTTACAATAAATGATTGCATCGGCAATGTTATTTAGACCGCCTAAATCGGGAGTTTTTATTTGTAGGACATGTCCAGCTTTATTATCTGCAAAGTACTTAATATCTTCTAAAGTATTGCACCATTCATCAGCAACAATCTCTACATTGATCTTTTCATCATCAAGACGTTTTCTAATATCTCGAAGTGCAACCATCGTGCCTTCACGATCTCCTGTATCAATTGGACCTTCTAATCGTAGTTTAAAAGGAGAAGCTTCTTTTTCAAGTGCTTTTGTATAAGCAACAATTTTATCAATATCATGATCAAAAGCAATACCTAAGGTACCATAAACATCGACATGTAAAATAGGCATATAATCATCAGTTTGACGATGTGTCAAAATTCTATTTTTCAACCACTTAATATATTCAAGTAATAATTCACCTTGATATCCAAGTTTTTCTTTCACGTTATTGATCAATGCATGAGGTAATGAGTCTACCTGTTTTAAGATCATTTTATCAACATTTGTGTATCTGTCATCGCCAGTTTGAGCAAATATAGGAACTCTATTGAGCAAAACATTAGTTGGATTGTATTCATCTCTAATGACTTCAGCTAAGGTTCTCTTAGTCGATATCGCAGTTGCACTTAAAAGTGCTTGTGAAATACCATAACGAATTGCTGTATGCATTCTTTTACCATTTACTTTGAGTGCATCATACTTTTCAGATAAAATTTTGAAGACAGAAACATCTTCACCAATCAGTAAAGGCTTAATATGCTTTTCAAGCCAGGGAATATAATCACTTGCTAAGAAAAGAGGATCTCTACCACCTGCTCCTGAATATTGAACTGCTGCACAATCACCAATGCCAATATCTCCATTTTCTAGAAGAAGTTGGATTGATATAGCTTCACCAGGCACTCTAATATTATTAAATCCTGGTGTCATTGGCTCTCCAACATATAAGAAGCCATCTTTGTCTGCCCCACGTTTGATCGCCTTTTGGTCATCAAAATAAAAACCTGTATACGATTTTGTTAATATAACATCAATGATTTTCATTTTTTACTCTTTTCCTTTGCTGGTCTACCAATAAGTTGACTATGACTGACTGCATAAATATCATCAACAGTCATTTGGAAGGTAATTGGTCTGCCTTCTGCTTTAGATCTTTCTTTAAGTTTTGCTTTATGAAATTCTCTAATCTCTTGATTCATACCTAAATTACCAAATTCTAATATTCTAACACAACCTTCATTATCTCGAGCAGGTAATATTTTATTTGCATTTTGCTTGCTTGGCGCAAAAGGCACATCAATAACTCCCATTTCAAAGGCTTTAATGGTTCCTACTGCTAAATCTCCGTTACCTAACTTATAGACTTCGTCTAAAAGACAGGTAACTTCTTTACGAATTTGTTTCATTTCATTATTTAGTTTTGATGTTGATGGGTATTTTTGATCTTGAAGTAACGATACAACTGTTTTTGATGCTCTAATACCATAAGCATTAATTTCTTTTGTCGGAACACCGATAGATTCATAAGGTGTTTTTGTAATCATCTTAGTTGCTCCAGCAAGTGCCGCAACAGTAGATGCCATCGAGATTAACCCAGTAGCAGCTGCTTCATCCTGAGGGAAACCACCCATCCATTGATGGAAGACTGTCGTTACAGTCATATTTTCGTAATTATATTTTTTTAAGTATTCTTCGGTTAGTTCTTGTAAAATTCGAATTGATGCGATATCTTGAATTACATTGCCACATTGACCATAACCAACAGTAATGTTTTTTACACCTTGCTCTGCAGCAAGAAGAGATTCAATAATACCAATAGAGATAGCAATCGAAGGGGGAACAAGTGTTCCGGTCAGAGGACCAAAAGGCTCTCTATTGATACTGATGCCATGATCTTCATAATATCCAACTAAACGATCACAATACTGCCAGTAATAAAGAGAATCAGCTATTGAGATGTTTTTAGCATAAGGTAAATTGTAAGAAATACCTCCACCTTCATTTGAGGTCCATCCTGCAGCATGGATAATTTCAGCAAGCAATCTACCATCTGGAGTTCCATGGCGGGCTTGCATTGGTACATTAACAGAATCGAGAACACGTTTACAAGCTAATACACCATGATTGACAGCAGGAAAGCCATTGAGTAATGATCTACCCTCTTGTACACTCATTCGAATGCCTTCTTCAGCTTCTTGATATCGATTATGTCTTGTATAAGAGTCGATAGTTGCTGGTAAAAAATCAGCACCAGCAGCTTCAAGAAACTGCATGAGCTCAATATGTTCATTTAAACGAGCAACACCAGCTCTTGGTTGAATAAAGGTTCTATTTTGTTTTTTAGCTTCAATCAATTTGAGAGCAAAATTCTTGTGCGGAGGAACATTGCGCAAGGTTTCTACGGCAACATCTAGATCCAAAAGTGGATCGTTTCCAGTTGGCCATGATGATAAGACTTCTTTTCTTACCTCTAGAAATTTTTCTAAAGGCCATTTTTTGTTTACAACTTGCATCTCTTATCTCCCTAGATTTCTGTTATATGTTTTTTCATAATCTTTAATGCTATTTCCGGATGATCCATACTTAAAAGACCCATTGCAGATAAGATATAGTCCTTATCAAGCAAGAATTTAGGATTGACTGGTCTGAGCTCCATTGTTCTACTTTCGATTTTCGTTGCTCTTTTGAGCATTGTAACTGGGTCTTTACTACTAATAACGACACCACCAGTTCCAATGAAGTAATTTGTTTTAGTTAAATCTTTACCAACTTGATAGTACATAATACCCATAGGTGTATAAACGCCTTTTAAAGTACCTACATGTCTAGTTGTTGCTGTTTCGATACATTTAGCAGCAAGAATATCATCTACAATGTAATCATGTTCTGTTTCAGAGATGAAATCTATTTTCTCATATCGTTTGGTTGCTTCCATAACGATATCGACATCCATTTTTTGATAATGGCTAATTTCTGAAGGACTCATTGCACTTAAAATACCAAGTGCTGAGTAACGCATCCCTAAGTCTCCTTCAACAGTTCTTTTCGCGAATGGCTCTTCGAGACCACTCAGTAAAGCATTCATTTGCGTTGGTAGACCATCTGCCATAGAATAAAGATCAGTTGTTGCACCACCGACGTCAGCAATCATTAAATCGCCTAAACCTTCTTCATTATCAAAACCTTTAGAAAGAAGTTCAGCAGCCATTAAGACAGCATTTGGTGTTGGTAGAACGACACGATCAATTGTTTTTTCAATTTTCTTAATCCCTTTAGCTTCTATGATATTTTTAACAAAGATTTCCTTGATTTGATCTTTTGCACTATTAATATTTAGAACATTAAGTCTTGGCATGACATTTTCACAAATGAAGAAATCTTTTTTTGCTGTAGATAATATTTCAGTAATGTCATCTACTGCATCCTTATTACCTGCATAGACTATAGGTGCTTTAATTGAGGATTCAGCAAGTTTTTTTGCATTATGAATTACACACTCAGAGTTTCCTCCATTTGCGCCTCCAGCAAGTAAAACAATATCAATTTTTTTATCTAATATACTTTGTACTTCAGCATTGTTAATGTTGTGAGATAAAACGAGTTCAACTTTTGCTCCAGCACCAAGACAAACTCTTGTTGCTGCTTCAGTAGTAAGTTCCTCAACTAATCCAATAGCAACCATTTTGAGGCCACCAGCAGCAGAAGAACAAGCAAGAATTTTATCGAAATGAATCTTTGATCCAATTTTTTTATAAAGCTTTTCTAATGCTTCTTCATATCCCAAGATGATATTGGTATCGACTGTTGTGATTGCTTTTGATGTTGCGATAATATCTTCATTATCTAAATCAACAGCAGTTAGTTTAGTAAATGTTGATCCAAAATCAACGAGTAGGTATTTTTGCATTATGCTTCACCCAAATCTTCCTTGATGGTCTCTAAAACATCATCGATGGTAATTCCTGGTGCGTAAACACGATTGAATCCCATTTCTTTGAATCTTTTTTCAACTTCAGAGAAATCTTGTTTGCCAACAACGATATTTCCACCAACATAGAGCAAAACATCATCAAGGCCAGCTTCATTGCATTTATCTCTCATACCACGACAATCAAGTTCTCCGTGTCCATATAGTGACGAGACTAAAATTAAATGAGCCGATGTTTCGATAGCAGCATTAATAAAATCTTCTTGAGTGGATAACACACCAACGTTGACGACATTGTAACCTTCTCGTGTTAATGTATACTCAATGATTCTATTACCTACAGCATGAACATCAGCTCCGATAACACCAATAACTATAGATTTCATTTTTTCCTCCGGTCATATTGCTCTTAAACTGTTTTTTTTCAAAAAAAATAAAACGTTTTCATCACTTGTATTTTAATACAAAACGATAAAAAAAACAACTGTAATCCGTTGTTTTGCGTTTAAGATAAATAATGTTATAATATGGATGGGTGAAAACTATGAGAAATGTGAATATCAGTGAGATTATTACAGCTGTTAAAGAGCTTGCCTTAGATGCAAATTGCAATATTGGAAAATCATTTATTGACGTCTTAAGAGACGCAATAAAAAAAGAGAAATCTGAGATTGGAAAAAATGTTTTAGAGCAAATCATCGAAAATGATGAAATTGCACTTGAAGCCCATGAACCGATGTGTCAGGATACGGGCATGGTTGTTGTTTTTTTAGAGTTAGGATATGACACTCATTTTTCATTTGACTTGTATGATGCCGTCAATGAGGGTGTCAGACAAGCATATCAAGAAGGTTTGCTTCGCAAGTCCGTTGTTAAGCATCCGATTGATCGTATCAACACAAATGACAATACTCCAGCAATCATTCATATAAAGATGGTTCCTGGTGATCAAATAAAAATAACACTTGCTCCAAAAGGCGGAGGAAGTGAAAATATGAGTTTAGTTAAAATGCTTATTCCTTCTGATGGTATTGAAGGCATCAAAAAACTGGTGCTACACACCATTTTTTATGCTGGTGGTAAACCTTGTCCACCATTAATAGTTGGTATTGGTATAGGTGGCAATTTGGAAAAATCTGCACTCATTGCAAAAGAAGCCTTAATGCGTGATGTCAAAGATGAAAATCCAGACCCTATATTAAATAGATTAGAAAAAGAATTACTAGATGAAATTAATCAACTTGGTGTAGGACCTATGGGCTTTGGTGGAACAACAACTGCTTTGGCAGTTAAAATTGAATCTTATCCTTGTCATATTGCATCCTTACCCGTTGCAATCAACATTCAATGTCATGCTTCAAGACATAAATCAGTTGTGATATAGGAGGCTATAACATGAAACTGAAAACACCTATTTCAAAACAGGATATTATCAAGATGAAGGCGGGAGATATCGTCTATTTTTCTGGTACGATTTACACCGGAAGAGATGCTGCACATAAAAGAATGATTGAAACATTAAATCAAGGCAATGAATTACCTGTCAATTTTGATGGTCAAGTCATTTATTATACAGGTCCAACACCTGCAAAACCAAATAGACCGATTGGCTCATGCGGACCAACTTCAAGTTACCGGATGGATAGTTATAGCACACCTTTAATGAAAAAGGGACTAAAAGTCATGATTGGTAAAGGCGATCGTAGTGATGCATTCATCCAAGATATGATTAAAGAAGACGCCGTTTACTTACAAGCAGTAGGTGGTGCTGGTGCTCTCCTTTCAAGATGTGTCTTAACCAGTGAGGTTGTTGCTTACCAAGATCTTGGAGCAGAGGCAATCTACAAACTTGAGGTTAAAGATTTTCCTGCAATTGTTACTTATGATGTACATGGTGGAAACTTAATTGTTGACCAAGTGAATTTATATAAAAAGATCGAAATTTAGTTAATTAGAATAAGAGGCTTAAAAATGAAGGAAACTACAAAATCAAGTAAGATTGTCTATGAATGTTCATTTATGAAGCTTTACGAAGATGAAGTGATTTTAGATAATCTGCAAACAAGCCAAAGAGTATATATTAAACATCCTGGTGCAGCTGCAATATTACCAATAACAAAAGATCAAAAAATCATCTTAATCAATCAGTATCGTTACCCGATTGGAAAAGTGAATTTAGAAGTTCCAGCTGGTAAGAAAGATGATATCAATGAGGATAGTTTTGAATGTGCACACCGAGAATTAGAAGAGGAAACGAGTCATATCTCTTCCGAAATGAGTTTTTTTAAACGTATCTATCCTTGTGTTGGTTATTCAAACGAGTATGTTGACTTATTTATTGCAAAGAACTGCGAAAAAATAGAAAATCCTAAGGCAATGGATGTTGATGAAAACATCGAATGTGTCTTTTTAAGTTTGGATGAGGTTAAAGACTTAATCAAAACAGAGCAAATTGGTGATGCAAAGACGTTAATTCTTTTGCAAGCTTATCTTTTAAGTGTGAACGTATGATAAGAAAAAATAGAGATAAACAACAGGCATTTTTATTGAATTTAATTAGACCTTTAGTCCATATTTGGATGCGCATGGATGCTAAGCGCAAAGTTACTCAAGGACCAGGTGTTGATTTCAAAAGAAAAGAGCCCTATGTCATGCTTGCAAATCATACATTTTTGTTTGATGTCATCCATGTACCACTACCTTTTAAAAAGGTACCTTTTATTGTTGCTTCACAAACTTTGTTTAAAAAACAACCAACGAAATTTTTAGTTACTCAAGTTGCTCACGTGATTCCTAAATCTAAAGGAGCAAGTGATACTTCAACAGTTAGAGACTTAATTAGCACCATCCGTAGAGGATACCCAATTTTAATCTTTCCTGAAGGCGATACAACATTTTATGGAGAAACAGGATACATTGAAGAATCAACTATGAAACTTATTAAGAAACTTGGAGTGGATGTCATCACGTGCAATGTGAGTGGTGGTTATTTAAATAAACCAAGATGGGCAACTGGAAAGAGAAAAAACAGAAGAATTCATTTAAATTATCAATTAACAATAGGAAAAGAAGAAATTGAAGATTTAAGTGTTGAAGAAATCAATGAAATCATAAAAAAAGCACTTTATCATAATGATTATGTATATCAAAGAGAAATGATGATACCTCATCCTGGCAAACAACTTGCAGAAGGTATTGAAAATGTTGTTTACGTTTGTCCTTTTTGTCAATCTATTAATACATTAGAATCAAAGAATAATAAGGTTAGATGTACAGCGTGTGAACACGAGGGTACAATGAATATTTTTGGTTTCATTGAAGACTTTAAATTTGATAATTTACTTGATTGGAATAAATACCAAAGAACTTTTTCTAAAGAGCTTAGAGCAGCAAATATTCATTCAAGCGGATTCCTTAATTACATGAATAGAGAAGATGATCATTTAGATGAAGTTGGTGAGATCAATATTGATTACCATGATTATGCTTTGCATATTTCTGGAGCTTCATCAGAAATTATACCAATTGATGAGATTACAAATGCAACAATTACTTTAAGAAGAGATTTTGGATTTGTCTATAATGAGCGCCATTACTTGGTTAAACTCAAACAATCCGGTGCTGCATTATTAAGAATTGTTCAAGATAAATATTAAAAATATAAAATAGGTATACACTCGCTTACACACAGGCGTATAATAGAATTAAAGATACGAACAATTGAATAAAAAAGGAGAGCATTGAATAATGGAAATGACAGCTGTAATCAAAGCAGCCAGAGAACCTGGTTTCAAGATTGTCAAAAAAGAAGTTCCAAATGTTTTAGGCCCAAATGATGTATTTATTAAGGTTTTAGCAACATCAGTTTGTGGAACAGATGTTCACATTTACAAGTGGGATCGTTGGAGTCAAGGTAGAATTAAGCCACCTCTTACTGTTGGCCATGAGTTTTGTGGGGAAGTTTTAGATATTGGGAGCGAAGTAAAAAAAGTTAAGGTTGGAGATATTGTTTCAGCTGAAACACATATTGTTTGTCATGAATGTGAATTTTGTCGTAGAGGTGAATTTCATATTTGTCAAAATACAAAAATTATTGGTGTTGATACAGATGGTTGTTTCGCAGAATATGCGAGAATGCCAGCTGAAAATTTAATTATTAATAATGCAAGCATTGATCCTAAGTACTTATCGATCCAAGAACCATTAGGAAATGCTGTACATACGATGCTTCATTTTAAGATTTCAGGTAAAACAGTTGCTGTTGTAGGTTGTGGTCCCATTGGCATGATGGGTGTCAACATTGCAAAAGTTGTCGGAGCAAGCAAAATCATCGCAATTGAAGTCAATGAATATCGCATTAAATTAGCAAAAGAATTAGGTGCAGATGTTGTCATCAACCCACTTACAGAAAATGTTATTGAGCGTGTACTAGAAGAAACTGGTGGTATGGGTGTTGATGTGGTTGCAGAGTTTTCAGGTAATAAACAAGCCATTGAAGCTGCATTCAAATATATTAAACCTGGTGGAAAGATGTCCATGTTAGGTATTACACCTGAAAATATTGAAATAGACTTATCAAATGATGTCGTTTTTAAAGGCATTACCATTTATGGTGTTGTTGGACGTATTTTATTTGACTCATGGAATCAAGTCACTGCACTCGTTGAAAGTGGCAAACTAGATTTAGATAAAATAGTAACACACGTATTTCCTTTGTCAGAATATGATAAAGCAGTTCGCTTGATGGCATCTGGAAATAGTGGGAAAGTCGTTCTTATACCATAGCAAATAGAGGAGGAAAGTATGTCATATCTACTTTTAAAAGTTAATGAATTAAAGGCTGATGGCGTTTATCGTAAGTTACCGGTTAATGATGGTCCATGTGATGCAATCATCAAACTCAATGGTAAACCCGTTATCAATTTATCGTCCAATAATTATTTAGGTTTTGCTAATCATCCAAGACTTAAGCTTGCTGCTAAAGCAGCTATTGATCAATACGGAGTAGGTGCAGGAGCTGTACGTACCATCGTTGGCAACATGACTATTCATGAAGAATTAGACCGATTGATTGCTAGATTTAAGCATGAAGAAGCAGCTTTAGTCTTTCAATCTGGTTTTGCTACAAATGCTGGTGTCATCCAAGCGATTACTGATGAACATGATTTGATTGTATCAGATGAACTTAATCATGCATCTATTATTGATGGTGTGAGACTTTCTAAAGCTAGTAGAGCCGTTTACAAACATAGTGATATGCAATCATTAGAGACAGTTCTTAAGGAAAAAAGAGACCAATATCATAATGTTTTGATCATTACTGATGGTGTCTTTTCGATGGATGGTGATATTGCAAAATTACCTGATATTGTTAAATTAGCAAAAAAATATAAAGCATTAACTTATGTTGATGATGCACATGGGTCTGGTGTGCTTGGTAGATCAGGTAGAGGAACTGTTGACTATTATGGTTTACATGGTCAAGTGGATTTTATTGTTGGAACTTTGTCAAAAGCAATTGGTGTTGTTGGTGGCTACGTTTGTGGAACACTAGCGATGAAAGAATGGCTGCTTCATAGAGGTAGACCATTGTTGTTTTCAACAGCCATGATGCCTTCAGCTGTAGCAGCAATCATTGAAGCTTTTCACATGTTAGAAGAATCTACTGAGCATACAGATAGATTATGGGATAATGCTAGATATTTCAAAAAACAACTTGTTGAATATGGATTTGATATTGGAAATAGCGAAACACCAATTACACCAATCATGATTGGTGAAGAGAGTAAAACAATGGAATTTTCTAGAAATTTACTCAAAAATGGTGTCTATGTTTCAGGCATTATTTTTCCAACCGTCCCAAAAGGTAAAGGTAGAATTAGATGCATGGTTTCTGCACTACATACAAAAGAACAGTTAGATAAAGCTGTCGAGATTATATATAAAACAGCCAAAAAAATGGAGTTAATAGCCTAGATTTCTAGGCTTTTTTCTTAAATTAAGATAATCTTAATATCTTTATCTGGGGAAACTAAATAAATGATTTAAATTATATGATAAAATTATAAATGAACTAAGGAGGATAAGATGCCAATTTCTGAAGAACAAAAAATGATTATAAATCCAATTTTACACATCGGTCCGCTAATCATCGAAAGAAATGTAGCTTATAACAGCTTTTTGATTCAAATGAAGCAGTTAAATATATTAATTGACATACCTCCTATCCAGGTTGTCAAGGTTTTTAAAACTGAAATTGAGCAATATATTGAAATTAAAAAAATGACTCATATTGTCATTCAACAAGTAAACGCTTCTACACTAGATTCATTAAAAGAATTGCTTGTCGATGGGTTTAGAGGCATAATTTTAACAAATCAGTATTTTGCAAAACAACTGAGTAGTATTTCAAAAATTGTTAAAATCCAAGTCATCGATTCCATGAACTGTGAACTTGTTTTTAAGGATCAATTCATTTTTAAGTTTATTCCTATGAACTTTTTACCATTCCCTGAAATGTTTATGACTTATATTCCAATGAATCAAGCTTTATTTTCATCTAGCTTGTTTTCTAGTTATTATGATGGTATTTTATTACCAAGTTTAAATCATATTAAAAACTCTATCTTTTCTTATCATAAAAGTAATATGCCAAATAGTACATTCTTACAAGAACCTCTCAGAATTGTTCATGAGCTGAATATAAAAACGATTTATCCAACAATGGGTTATATCATAACCAATCAAATCATAGAAAATATCATGGAGTTTGAAATTCAACTTGACTTTTATAATAACTATCAAGTCTTCTTTTATGATGATGCTGGAGAAAAATGTATCAATTATCGAGAAATCATTAACCACATGATTAATCACTTACAAAAATCATATCCTAAAATTGAAATTTTGAATGCATTTGTAGGAACATCGATGAATCTGCAACCAGATCCATTGATGTTAAATAAAACGACATTAGATGGTTATAAATTATGGCATAGTTTTTTTGAAAATATTTATGTTAAAAAAGGATTGTCATGGATCACAATACTTGAACCACTTGTCAATCGTTACTACAGTGATTACAGCATTCCAAAACCTAATGTATATTTGTCTAAATTTATCGAAATGTCGATGAGGGCTGATTCATTAAAACAATCAAATGATGAATTAGTACTTCATATTGAAGAGCTAAATAATGAAATAGAAAATACAATGGACCGCTTTATGAGATGTCCAATCACAAAACTATATAATCAAGACTTTTTCCAGTAATTATTAAAAAATGATCTTGATAAAGGTAGAACTGAAGGCAAAACTAAGGGGTTCATTCTTGTCCAACTCGATCAACTGATGGATATCAACCGTCGCTATGGAAAAGAAACTGGTGATGAAACAATTAGAAATATGGCTTATGAAATTCAGCAAACCATTAGACCTGATTCTTTAGTTTTCAAACAAAACGGGCCAGGTATTATTATTTATCAAGAAAGTACTATTCCGAAAAATATTGAAACATCAGCTCTAAATTTTAGAAATAGAATCGCAGACTCAAATTTATTTATAGAATCTGTTTCCGTATCGATAAGCACGGTTGATTTAGATGAGATTGATTCAAATCTCGATATTGACCAACAAATCAGAGATATTTTTGATTTACTGAATAAACGAATTTCATTAGCAATCAAAAAAGGTACTGGTTCTATTGTAAATAGTAGTACTGTTACCGCGAAAAATATTGAAGGCAGTTTATTAATTATCGATGAAGATGAAGTTAATTTAAACATGCTGAATCGAATTTTTAAACGGATCAATTTTGATGTAAAAATAGCACATAGTGTTGTTGAAGCTATTGAAATTGTTGATCTACATAAAATTGATGTTATTATCTCTGAAATCAACTTATCTAAGATTGATGGATTCACATTAAAACAAATGTTAAATGAGAGTAGAGATCATGCTAAAATACCTTTCATTATGGTTTCGCATAATAAAACATCAGAGAATATTAAAAGAGGTAATATACTCAACGTCAATTTAATGCTGGAAAAGCCAATTATCCCAGACGAACTGATTGGACATGTTAAAAGGTTCCAGACTTGGGTGAATCAACAATGAGTATAACGACAGCATGGATTATATTCTTTAGTTTTATTATTATTTCAGTTATCCTTTTTATTGCGATTGCAATTCAAAAATATAATAACTATCACATGCTTAAGCTTAAAGGTCAAGCGAGAGACTATTTATTCAAAAAATATATTGATCAAGAAGATGTAACAACTGAACTTACAAATCAGTTCTTTTTTGATGCATATATTGATATTGAGACTCATGTTGAAATAGAACCAAAGGTTAGAAATAGAGTTATTGCTGATTTGAGTTTAATGAAATTCACTAAAACTCAAATGAGAAAATTAAACTCGCTCAATAAAATTAAAAGAAAGATGGCAATATTTTACGTTAGTGTCCTTAAAACTGAATTATCATGGAAACTTCTAAAAAAACGATTACTTAAAGAAAAGAATGAAAGTGTTTTGTTTTATCTCATTTTTTCTTTGAGAGATATTCTTGATCGTTCTATTGTTGATCAAATTATTAACAGTTTAGAAAGATCAAGTGAGAACTATCAAAAATGGGTTTTTGCCTTCATGAAAAATCATTACGTTAAAATTCAATCTTATATTCCTGAGTATTTTAATGATCAAAGAAAAGAAGTTAAAAAACTATTACTTGTCTTAGCAAAAAATTATATTGACGAAAATCTAAAAGATTATGCTTTAAGAACTTTTCATGAATCCGTGTTAGAAAGTGATATCAAACTCCTTGCTATTGAAGCTATTGCTCTAATGCACCCAAATGAAATCGCAAATGATTTATTTTGTAAAAATGAAAGTGATGAGATCAAAAGGGTTTCTATCAGAGCATCAGCATCAGTTGTCACTCAAGAAATGGTAGATCATTTACTCAAATCAATGAATGGTACTTCACTCGATGCTGATCGGACGAGCAGTTTATCTAAAATTGTATTTGACTCAGCCGATTTGCTGCTCTACATTCTAGAAAAGTATCATGTGATAAAAAACAAACATCAGCAAATTGCTATAGCCAAAGTCTTATCTCATCGAATCGATTATCTTATGTTAAAACTTGAGTCTCCAGGCTTTGATTATATTTTAAACATTATTGAAGATATGATGAAGTTGCATATTATTGAAGATATTATTGACTTTCTTAATTTGAATAGAGATTTGAATATTGAGAAGCAGTTACTTCCTATGATGAAGAAACTAGCAGCAAGTGATCAATATCTCAATGAACAATTTACAATTTATGTTCAATCAAAAATATTAAAGAAAATTGGTTTATCAAAGCAGGAACAACCAGTTTTAATTAGAGAAAAAGCTCCTTTTGAAAAAAAGAAAGTTGTTTGGATTATTTCATGGATTATATTTGCAATTTTACTATTTCCTTTGATTTTCTTCATTTCACATCTTAGTGTCATATTTAGTGGAACAGTTAATGTTTTCAATTACTTAATTGTCAGTATCAATAGATATTTAGTTGTATACTTTATGCTTGCTAATGGTATTTATATCTTATTGCTTTTAATTTCTCTTCAAGGTTCGAAAGAAAGACTTGACCTATGGAAAATCAAGACTCAAACGTTGTTGTTTGAGCATGATATCCTACCTAGCATATCTATCGTGGCACCTGCTTATAATGAGGAAAAAAGTATTATTGAGAGTGTGACATCACTTTTAAACTTAAAATATCCAAAATATGAAGTTATTGTTGTTAATGATGGTTCGAAAGATCAAACTGTTCAAGTCTTAATCAATCATTTTAACTTAGAAAGAAAACATCCTTTTTTTAATTTAAAATTGAACACTAAAGCACTACGAGGTGTTTATGTTAATAAACAAATTCCTAATCTCATCGTCATTGATAAACAAAATGGTGGTAAAGCTGATGCTTTGAATCTAGGAATTAATGTTGCTAAAAATGATTATGTATGTGGTATTGATGCTGATTCTTTACTTGAGGAAGATGCTTTACTCAAATTAATGAGTGTTACTCTTGATCATGCAACAAATCATATTGCTTTAGGTGGAAATATTGTTCCAGTCAACGGATGTATCGTTGATAGAGGGAAGATTGAACATAGTGGATTAGATACTAAAGCATTGGTTCGTTTTCAAACTTTAGAATATTTAAGAGCTTTTACGACAGGAAGAATTGGTTGGTCTAAGATCCATAGCTTACTCATCATATCTGGTGCATTTGGTATATTTCAACGCAAAGCTTTATTAGACACGGGTGGTTATTTAACAATAAGTGGAGAATTAAAAAAAGACACTGTTGGTGAAGACATGGAGTTAGTTGTTCGATTAACATATGAAGCACTTAAAGCTAAAAATGCATATAGAGTTGAATATGTTCATCATGCGAATTGCTATACTGAATTGCCAAATAATATGAAAAGTTTGTTAAGACAAAGAAATAGATGGCAAAGAGGATTACTAGATATTTTAAGTTACCATCGAAAATTACTATTCAATCTCAAATATAAACAACCTGGCATGATTAGTTTTCCATATTTTTTCGTTTTTGAAATGATTGGTCCATTTTTAGAAATCGTTGGTTATGCTGCTTTATTCGTAGGATTAGTAATGGGTATTTTAAACACAGCTCTTATCATTGTTTTATTAGTTGTTACAATTGGTTTTGGTATCGTGATCTCTTTGTTTTCATTATTTATCGCTGAAAAGAGAAATATTTTCTACTCTGATAAAGAAACTGGTATACTAATATTAATATCAATTCTTGAAAACATCGGTTATCGTCAATTGATTAGTCTTCAAAGTGTTTTTTCTACTTTCTCGGCATTACGAGATACTGGCTCTTGGGGAAATCAAACCCGACAAGGCTTCCAAGTAAAATAAATAGAGGTGGATGATGCAAACTTTAGAAAAGCTTAAAATGATTTTTGAATCATTTCATGAAGCAATATACATTGTTGATACTGAAAGAAGAATTCTATATTTTAATCCTGTAGCTTCACAAATTAGCGGATTTGGACAAGATGAAATGGTCAACTCGTTTTGTTTTGATAATAAGCTTAATCATGTGGATGATGATGGGAAAAATCTTTGTATTGAAGGATGCCCTTTAGTTGAAAGTATAAAAAGAAATGAAATTATGGAGCATTTTGTCTATCTACATCATAGAAATGGTCATCGCGTAAGAGTGCATGTCAGAGTGATTCCTTATGAAGAAAATGGCAAAATTATTGGTGCCATTGAAGTATTTACAGATGTTACTGAAAAGAATCTTTTACTTGAAGAACTAATGATTCAAAAGAAACTCTCGTTACTGGATCCTTTAACAGGGCTATTTAATCGTAGATTTCTTCATGAAGATTTCCCAAACCTTGCAAAAGGCATATCAACTGATGAGAGATTAGGCATCCTTTTTATAGATGTTGATGATTTTAAGCAAATCAATGATAAACATGGACATTTAATAGGTGATGAAATTTTAAAAACAATATCAAAAACAATTCAATACAACTTGAAGGCACATGACTATGTCATAAGGTATGGTGGTGATGAAATACTTGTTCTTTTGAGAAATATAGATCAAGATAATGTGGAGTATGTTGCTGAAAAATTAAGAATTTTAGTCAAGAATTCAACTACCAGAGGTTTAAAACAAAATCTTAAGACAACGATTTCAATTGGAGCAACTATTTTGGATGTTAAAGAAAGCTTAATGCAAGCAATCAATAGAGCTGATCATGCAATGTATCTTGCAAAGAGTCAGGGTAACAATAAAGTAGTTTATTTGCACAAAGAATATTAATCAATAGGAAATGGAAGGTATTTATGGACGAACTCAAGCATTTTGATTTTGATAAGAAACCTATGAAAGAAAAGTTTTTCCTAACACCAATAGCGTATTTACTTAGTTTTCCAACGATTTGGAATAGGAAACTTAAAGTGAATAAGGTTAATATGAAAGGTCTAAAACCACCTTATATATTACTTGCTACACATCATGCATTTATTGATTTTAAGGTCACAACAGCAGCAATTTTCCCTAGAAGAGCCAACTATATTGTCGCAATTGATGGTTTCATCAATAGAGAGTGGTTGCTTAGAAATGTAGGCGCAATTTGCAAACGCAAATTTACGAGTGATATTAAACTAGTCAGACAGATTAAGTATAGTTTAGATAAATTAAAAAATATTGTTGCGATCTATCCGGAAGCAAGATATTCTTTGATTGGGACAAATGCAATTCTACCAGATTCTTTGAGTAAAATGGTTAAAATTTTAAAGCATCCTGTTGTTATGCTCAATATGCATGGTAATTACTTAACTCAACCTGTATGGAATCTAGATATGCGCAAAGTACCTCTTGCAGCTGATATGACACAAATCATTACAAAAGATGAGATTGATACCTTATCTGTTGATGAAATCAATGCCAGAATTAATAAGGCTTTTGTTTATGATGAATATAAGTGGCAGTTTGATAATAAGATAAAAATTGATTTTAAGGATAGAGCTAAGAATCTTCATAAACCTCTGTATCAATGTCCAAGTTGTTTGAAAGAGCATGTCATGGATTCAGATCATGATAAAATCTGGTGCACATCATGTCATAAAACCTATGTGATGGACTTTTATGGAAGACTAAAAGCTACAGAAGGCATGACAGAATTCCCTCATATACCCGATTGGTATGAGTTTGAGAGAGCATTTGTTAGAAAACAGATAGAAGCAGGTACATATTTATTTGAAGATGAAGTAAATATTGAATCATTACCTAATGCTGACGGATATATTCCATTAGGAAAGGGTAAACTGAAACATGATCTCAATGGATTTGTTCTTGAGGGAGAAGAATTTGATCATAAATTAGAGTTGGTTAAACCACCTCTTTCAATGTATGGTTTGCATATTGAATATGACTATTTTAAAAAGGGTGACTGTCTAGATTTGTCCACTCACGATGACACATATTATATTTACCCATTAACTCAGAAAAATGTTGTTACAAAATTAAGTTTTGCAGTTGAAGAAATTTATAAAATCAAGCATGAAGAATTGCTGAAATCAAAATAAATAAACTAACAATAAGTAGAAGGGCTTAGCCCTTTTTCCTTTTTAATGATATAATATGAGAGAGGTAATTTATGGAAATCAATTGTATAAAATTAAATGATATGACAGAAGCGGTTTGTGAAAATAATTTTAAAGTTCGGTATATGCTTCCTCAAGAGAAAGCAGAATTTATTAACCGTAAAAATAAAGTTATTCATGAGCATGATGTCATCACTAGATCTATTCATCGCACAAGAGTGATTTGTCCGATTTTTTATGAATGTGGAGGATGCGATTTTCTACATATAAAGTATGATGAACAACTCAGAATGAAAACGGATCTCATCTATAAACTTATTCTAAGAAATAATATTAAGACACAAATATTACCAATAATAAAAAGTGAGAAGCCACTTAATTATAGACATAAGATTGTTGCAAGTGCAACCACAAAAAACAAGAAATTAAGACTAGGTCTCTTTCAAGAAAACAGTAAAGTTATCATCCCTTATGTTAAATGTCATATTCAAGATGAAGATGGTAATGCTGTGCTTCAAACGATGGAGGAATTGCTAAATAAATATAAGATTCCTGCGTATGATATTGATCAAGATACAGGCATTATTAAGCATATTATGATCAGAAAATCTTATCAAAATAAGAAAATGTTAGTTGTTATTGTAACCAATGGTAATCTATTGCCAAATGGTAAAAAAATTGCAGCTGACTTAGTAAAAAAGCATCCGTTAGTTCAAACTGTCATTCAAAATATACATCGCAAAAAGACTAAAATAGTTCTTTTGGATGAAGAGAAAATCATATATGGTAAAGGATATATCGAAGATAAAATTGATGATATTACCTTTAGATTATCATCTAAATCCTTTTATCAAATCAATCCAATGCAAATGATTAAACTTTATAAAACAGCATTAGATTTAGCTGAAATAAATCCTGATGATGTCGTTATAGACACATATTCAGGTATTGGAACAATTTCGCTCTTAGCTGCTAAAAGAGCTAAACAAGTTATAGCTATTGAGTCAAATTTGTCCTCACATCAAGATGCATTAAACAACAAAAAATATAATCAAATCGAAAACATTCAAATGGTTCATAGTGATGTAGAGCCTTATTTACAAACCCATCAAGGTAAAGCTGATATATTAATTATGGATCCCACAAGAGATGGAGCATCAGAAGGATTTTTAAATGCTGTTTTAAATGTCAAACCAAGAAAAATAGTCTATATTTCATGTGATCCTAGAACTCAGACGAGAGATATACTTATATTGCTTAAAAGTTACGAACTTGTTTCTGTTCAGCCTGTTGATATGTTTTCTCAAACAGTCCATGTAGAGTCTATCACGTTGCTTTCATTAAAATAGTACTTGTTATATACTTGACACATACTTGACAACACTCAATTTTCAACCCAAATTAATAAAAATCAGCCATCAGATGACCTTCATAGGTATCCGATGGCTTTTTTT
>JAHISX010000087.1 GCA_018817915.1 Bacillota bacterium | reverse complement strand
CTTAATTTGACAAAGTAAATTTTGTTTCAATAGAATTAAGAAAGTAACTATATCAAGAGATTATAGAAGGGTTAAATTTTTTTAGCCTTTTTAAAATATAATAAAGGTGTTTCTTGTCATATGAAAGGAATGATGAGAAGTGACTGAAAAATATAAACATTTAACACTATCTCAAAGAATTGAAATTCAAGTAGGTTTAAAAGAAGGCAGTAAGTTGATTGACATAGCAGAGAAGATCCAAAAGAGTCCAAGAACCATTTCATATGAAATCCAAACGCATCTCATACGAAAAGAAAACAATCGATTTCAGTACAACAACCATCCAAAAACGTATTGTCAAAGACATAAAAGATATCCATTCACCTGTGATCGGTGCACCTTGAAATCGAGCTGTACAAGTGATTTTTATGCTTATGATGCTAAGCTAGCAGATAAGACCTACAGGATGGTATTAAGTCAAGTAAGGCAAGGAATCAATTTAACAGCAAGCGAATACACCTATATTGATACAGTCGTCAAAAAGGGTGTGAATCAAGGACAATCTTTAGAGCATATTAAAGCAGCCCATCCAGAACTACCGATTTCAGTGAGATCTTTATATCGGCATGTAGAAAATAACGTTCTTTCAATCAAGAATTATGATTTAAGATTAAAAGTCAAGATGAAGAAAAGAAAGAGAAAAACACAGACACAAGAAAAACCACACTACAAAGATCGGCAGTTCATGGATTATTTGGCTTACTGTGCTAAAAACCCACAAACCTTTACTGTTGAAATGGACACAGTGCACGGTGCAATGTCTGATAGATTATATATCCTAACATTTATTTTAATTGAATTTCATTTTTTCTATGCCTGTGTGATTCCTAAAGGATTAGGACCAGTCACCAAAGCATTTTCAAGCTTGTATAACACGTTAGGGCATGATGATTTTAGGCGTTTATTTCCAGTGATTTTGACGGATCGTGGTAGCGAGTTTTATGACCCAGAGACTCTTGAGTTAAACGATCAAGACCAAAGACGCACACATATATTTTACTGTGATCCTTTAGCATCTTATCAGAAAGGGGCTATTGAAAGTATTCATCGTCTTTTAAGATATGTTTTTCCAAAAGGTAAGTCATTAGACTTCTTAACTCAAGAAAAACTCAATCGAGTCATCAGTGCAATCAACAGTTATAAACTCAGGTCTAATCAGTTCATTACGGCATATGAGATGATCAAAACCCATTATGGAATAGCTATTTTAGACAAATTAAAAGTCAAGGCGATAGACCCTGACTCAATTCATTTAACCCCTCTACTAGTTAAATGATTTAAATAATCAATTTTTAGTGACAAGAAACACGTCAATCGAATCAACCGCAATTTACTCTGACAAAGCAAGTCTGTTAGTGGCTTTTAATATGCTTAAACCTATCTATAATTACAATTTAATCATATCATAATTGAATAAAAAAACAACTAATTTTCGCCCTGCAATATAAGAAATCTCATGATACGCTGCTTATATTGACAAAATAACAATTAATGATCAAAGCGAAAGTTTATTTATCAAGCAAGGCAAATTGATTTTTATATAATAAAAAAAATGTACAAGACTTAGTCCTGTACATTGACTGTTATATTTCCTGTGCTCACATCAACTTTAAGTGTAATCGCACCTGTAGTCGTTGTGTGCTTGGTTCCTTGATTGTCACCATTGACTCGAACTGTACCAATTGATGTCTCTAAATTATAGCGTATATCCATCGAAGTAGTACTTGTAAATGAAACGTTACCTGTTGAAGAAGATATGTCATAACCAGTACCTATTGCATCCGTTACAGTGACATTACCTGTAGATGTTGACAATTCAATTACTCCTAGAATATTCGCGTCACTGATATGAATATCACCTGTATCTGAACTTACATCTACTAGATTTCCATCAAGATTATTCATAGCAACATCACCAGTACTTGATTCTAAAATGAATTGATCAGATGAACTTTCACTAATATCTAAATCACCAATATCTGTTTTTGCATCCAGGATACCTGAAACAACTAAACCATTTAAAGATATATCACCAGTATTCATTCGAATGCGCAATGATTCCATAGTTTTGTTTTCGATGATGACATCCCCAATATTTGCATCAATTGATAAATCTAGTAACAGATCAGGACCTTGTGAGAAAATTACTTCACCCGTTGCTGTACCCATTGAGTAATCCAAGATCAAATCATCAGGTATTGCAATATAGACTGTTAATACTTCATTTGATGCTCTTTTAAAATTAAACCAACTAAATATAATAGGTTCTGAAGACTGTACAACATTTAAAGTACCATTGACTTCTTCAACATTCCAAGTATCCTTTTCATGAGCATAATAAGTGACAACAATCGAATCATTTGTTGAAGAAACGATATAAATATTTCTTGTCTCAACATCAATATTGAGCGCATCAATTGAAGTTGTTGTGACATATTCAATTTGATCACCATATGCTTCATCATCTATAAAATAATCATTTATATTTGTTAAATCAACACCACTTGCAAATGCAACAACTGTCAAAATCAAACCTATAAAAAATACAAGTATAACAAATTTTATTAAAAATTTCATTTTCTTTCCCCTTTATTTTTAGCTAACTTACTAAATATATATATCAATTTCTTAGCAAGTTGTTGAATGGCTTGATAAAGCCATATCGAGATAATTATTAGCAATGAGAAAACCATCAATCCAACACCAATGGTTCCTATAATTTCATTTGTGCCAAGTCCAGATTGATACATATTTATAAATAATCCACCCATGCCAATCATGCTAGCTACGATCACTGTGACAAATGCAAACATTAAAGATACACAAACGATCAATACAATTCCATATGCGAATCCTAGAGGTATGAGCAGTGGTGAAGATAATAGGAATAGCATCAATTGTTTAGAACTTTTTGCAATGGACTTATATGTATCATTTGCTCTTTTCATCACAACTTCTGCTGTCATGGATTTAGCAATTTCCTTTGCATCATAATCACTCAAGATATCATTAATCGATTCGCCATTATCTAATCTTTCTTGAATTATCTCTTCATAATATGAAACAATACCTTCTGCTTCAGTAAGATAAAATCTAATCTTTAATTCTCTTTCTAATTCTTTAAGAAATGTTTTCATATTATCCTCATTTCATTAAGATATCGTAAATCTTGCGAATGTCTTCCCATTCAAGCAAGAACTCATCGATATGCTTCTTTCCTGTTTTTGTAATCTTATAATACTTTCGATTCCTACCTTGAAACAAAACATTATATGTCTCTAACTCATCTGCCTTTTCTAGACGTCTTAGAATTGGATAGAGTGTAGATTCAGTGATTTCAATGTATTGTATCAAATCATTTACTATTTTGTAACCATAGGAATCGCTTCTCATCAAGATAGCAAGAACGAATATTTCAAGGACTCCTTTTTTTACTTGTTCTTTCATAATTTCACCTCATACTGCCTTATGTCTTATATTATACATTGCATAGTATATAATGTCAACAAAAAAAGTTCATTTTACTGAACTTTCTTCTGACACTTTAAAATCACTTTTTCCAGATGGTGATAAATAACTAATTCTTTCAGCAACAACTTCAAGCATATTAAGCTTCCGATCATCTGGTAAATCGTACTTCCAACTTTGCAGTCTAGCTTTCACAGCAACCATGACACCTTTCTTACAATAAGCTTCAATAGCTGTTGCTAACCCCTCCCAAACAGTAATTTTAATGAAATCTGTATCATAATTACCATCCATGTTTTTAAAAGTACGTTGCACTGCAAGTGTGATATCACTTACTTTTCTTCCATCTTCAAGTATTTTTGTTTCTGGGTCGTGTGTCAAGCGACCAATAATGATGAGTTGATTTAGCATAATACCTCCTTATTTAATGTCAGTATATCTTACATCATCAGGAAGGCATAATTGCCAAATCATGATTCATCTCACATCCGCGTATATATTATATATAGAAAACAACCTCATCTTTTTCTAGAACCAAATGAATTCAATCATAGCTTTTGATTCAATAAAAAAAGACCTATTTAGGCCTTTTTATGAATGAGTACTGAAATATATTTCTTCTGAATATTTGTTAATTCCAATGTTAAATCTTCATATTTGATTTCTTTTAAAATATCAACGACATCAAACAAGGATGATCCCATATGATAATACTTTCCATATAGATATGCCTTAGTCTCTAAATTGTTTAATGCAAAGATGAATTGGCCTAAATAAACTTTCTTATAACGATCAAAGGCTTCTTCTGTCATTAGATTTAAAGCATCGACAGTCATTAGATCAATTAAAATCTTCTTTAGTTTATGAACTTTCTTTGATTCAGCAAATAATAATATATTTTCTGCTTGTTTCTCAAATGTTGTGTTAATATAGAAACTTTGATTGACCAGTTTCTTTTCAAGAAGTTCAGCATATATCTTTGATGATGGTCCCAAAAGGATATTGAGAAGCATTGAAATTGCCATTTCTTTTTTGATTTGATCTCTATTGGACTTTTTAGATGGCATTAATTTAATACCAATCATTAATTTATCAATACCGACATCTTTAGTTTCTACAACATACTTTTCAACTAAACGCTTAGGTTCTTTAGGAAGAATCGTTTTTGGTTTCTTGTCCTTATTTGGAAAGGTTTGATCATATATTGAGAAGAATGATTTTAGTGCTTTTAAATCAACTTTACCAGCAATTGTGACAAGACGATTGGATGGATGATAAAACCGTTGATACACATCGCTTAAAACTTCAGGTGTTACATCCATAATTGATTCTAGCGTTCCACCAATATCATATTTTAATGGATGGACATGATACATCATTTCCATCATTTTATTTTGCATAACAACATTTGGATCATCCAAATACATTTTTAACTCTTCAGCAATAATATTTTTTTCTTGATCCACATTTTCTGTAGTGAAATACGGTGTATCCATCATTTTGAATAAATGGTCTAAAGCTGGTATCACATTTTGAGTTGCTACAAATAAATATGAGGTTTGATTATAAGAAGTCATTGCGTTTGCATCAACACCTAATTTAGAAAACTCTAAAAATGCATCTCCTTCAGGCATAGCAAAAATCTTATGTTCTAAAAAGTGTGCAGTTCCAAATGGTGTTTCTTTGATATCAACTTCTGTTTGGTATTTTAAATCTAGTGCACCAAAAGGAACACTCACCTCAACATAAGTTGTAAAATAAGGATCATCTTTTGGTAAGATGTGTACTTTCATCCCGTTTTTCAGTTTAAGTTCATAAACTGTTTCATTAAATCGCTCAAATGTTTTCTTAATCATTTTGACCTCCATGAAGCACATAGACGGTATCTAATGTGATTTTTTCTAATGCTTCTTTTAAGTCATTTATGGTTACTTTATTGATTGCTTCTAATCTTTCTTCAAATGTATCATCTTGATTCAAGAGTTCACGAATAAAAGCACGTTTAGTCAAAAATGATTGATTATCTAAACTATTTTTGATCTGATGAGCATAATACGCTTTAGCATGCTCTAATTCTTCTTCATTGATGCCTTGATCAATCATATCTAAAACAAGCTGTTTTATAGCCTCTAAAGCATGATCTTTTTGCTTCAAGTCTACACCACTACTGATCATGATGACACCTTTGTAATAATCATAACTTGAAGAAACGTCATAACATAAACCTTGATTTTCCCTGATTTCTTTAAATAATCTACTTTCTGGGTAACCACCTAAAATGGTATCAAGTAATACCGCAGCATGATAAAGTTTATCTAATCTAAAGACTGGGAAATGATACCCCAACTTCAAAATTGCTTGCTTCATTTGTGTTTCTTCTTCAATAACCAATACAGAGCGTGAAGGTCTAAAAGTTGTTGTGAATGGATGAATTAAATGCATATCATGTGAGACTATAGATTCAATTTTCTTCTCATCAGTTTCACTGATTCTGCCATTAGCAACAAATTTCTTCGTATTCTTTAAGAAAACATCATGATAATATTTTTCTAATTCTTCAACTGTCAATTTTTTAATATCTTTTAAGCTTCCACTTAAAGGTTTCCCATAAGCATCACCTTCAAAAAAATGCTCGTAGAATTTTGTTTGTGCATAAAGACGTTTCTTATCGTAAAGTGTTTCCCATTGCTCAATGACCATACGCTTTTCTTCTAAGAATAGTTCTTTATTAAATGAAGTATGATCAAATAAGACTTGATTGAACAAACTCAATGCTTGATCTAATAATTGGTCATCTTCAACAATTTTAGGGTCTACAATGGTTAAAATGATACTCACTACAGAATAATTACCAATACGTTCAACACGCGACTTAAAATAAGCTCCATATAAATCTTCAAGCTTTTCATTCATCACTGTTTTATTAAGTAATTGATTGGTATGTGTAGTTAATAGTCTAGGCAACAAAAAACGATACACACGTGTTTCATCTTCGTCTAAATCAGTGAAGTAGACAGCGAATTGTATCGTTTTAAAATCATTTTGTATAAAAAGCATTAGATGCTATTTAAAGCTACTTCCATCATTTTTGTAAAAGCTTCTTGACGTTCCTGTGATGAGGTTGCCTCATGTGTCACCAAGGAATCTGAAACTGTCAGTAAACAAGCAGCTTTTTTATTTAATGCTTTAGCATTTGCAAAAAGGGCAAATGATTCCATTTCAACAGCAACAGCACCATATTTTTCGTAAACATCAAATCCTGTTTCTGTATCTAAACGATAGAAAACATCTGAAGAATGAATCATTGAAGGATGTAATGTCACATTGATTTTTTCTGCAGCTCTTTTCAATCTGTTATTTAAAGATTTATTTGCTGAAAGAATTTTTCTTGATGAAACGCCCATTGTTTTAGCATAACTAGATTCAGAAAATGCTTGTTCAACAAGAACCACATCATATAAATTTAAATCCTTGCTATAAGCGCCACATGATCCAATGCGAATAATATTTTCAACATCGTAGAACTTAAATAATTCATAACTATAAATACCAATACTTGGCATACCCATACCTGATCCCATAACGGTGACTTTCTTTTTACCGAAATAACCAGTGAATCCCCACATATTTCTGACGTTGTTAATTTGTACAACTTTTGTTAAAAAGTTATCAGCAATATATTTAGCACGTAATGGATCTCCAGGCATTAAAACTGTTTTAGCAATTAAATTCTTATCTTCTACTTCAATATGTGGTGTTGGAATCATTTTCATTCTCCTTTTGGTTGACGATATCTACGCCATTTGATGTACCAATACGTGTTGCTCCAGCTTCAATCATTCTTAATGCATCAGCATAGGTGCGAACCCCACCACTTGCTTTGACTTCGGCTTTATTACCAACAGTATTTTTCATGAGTTTAACATCTTCAACTCTTGCACCATAAGTTCCAAATCCAGTAGATGTTTTAACAAAATGAGCGCCTGCTTCTACAGCAAGTTTTGAAGCTTTAACAATTTCTTCAGGTGTTAAATAACAAGTTTCAATAATTACTTTTACAGTTCTACCTTCACCTTTATCGACGACACCTTTGATTTCAGTTAAAATGGTTTGATAATCCTTTGACTTCAAAGCATATACATTGATGACCATATCGAGTTCATCTGCACCATCAAGTACTGCTTGAGCTGCTTCAAATTCTTTTACACTGGGTTGATGTGTTCCATGGGGAAATCCAATAACGGTACAGACAAGAACATCACTACCTTTGAGACCATGCTTTGCATATTCGACCCAAACTGGGTTTACACAAACACTTTTAAAATCATATTGTTTAGCTTCATCAATCAATTTGTCAATTTGGTCTTTGTTGATACTCGCACCTAATTTGGTGTGATCAATCATTTTATTGATTTTCATAAAAATATATCTCCTATTCTTTAATTTTTAATCTTTTATATTCAACTAATCCAATAAACGTTTAACATTTTCCTTTGAGAAAGTATGGTCTATTAAACTGAATTTAGTTTTCTTCATTATTTTAAATACTTTACTAGCAGTTTTCTTTGGCAAAACCTTTGTTTCTTTAATAAATCCTGGGACATCAAGTAATAATTTTTCTATTAAAGGGAATGCCTCATCGAATGCAACGATTTTTATCTCATTATTTACACGATAAAATAGATAATCAAGGTAAGGAGGAAATACAGTCAAAGTATGTTCTTTCCATTCTATACCAATGACGAGTTCTTTTTTTTCAGTTGTCAAAAAATGGTATCTAGGCACATATGTTTCTAGCTCTTTATAATAGTTTTGTAGTTCAACCTGATCATCTAAATATCTGAGAATTGAATTCAATTTATCTTTAGGTAAAAGATGATAGTCCGCCAAAATGATAGGATTTTTTTCTATATAAGCCTCTTTTAGCATATTAAATACTTTACTCACGACATCTATCTTAAATGGAAGTACATCTTCAAACATTTCATTATAGATATGAAAATCAAATTTCTCGCAAACTTTCTTAACGATATCAAATAGATGTTTTGCAGCATAATCAGGTGTTAAAATACCCATTTCCATATGAAAATTCAAGTCTAGAAATTTTGGACTCAAGCGGTAAATATCAGGAACTTGAGATTTTGGCGTGATTAAAAAACGAGCCTCATATTGAAGTCTAGGATGCAAGTAGTTAAAACGTACGCTCTTTTCATCCATTTCAATTGTGATGCCTTCAACTTCTTCAAAAAAAGCAATTAATAGATCTAAATCAATTTTTCTGCTTTTTTCCTTAAAAAAGTGGATATTAAAATGCGCCATAAATTCACCTACCCTATGTTCTCATTTTATCATAAACTATGTTTAATAACTAACTATTCAATAGCCAGAATAGCTTTAATACGGTTAAAATCAGTCCGATTGATGATCAAAGGTGTAATTGATACGTACCCTTCATCAAATGCAACGACATCTGAGTCTAAATCTTCTTGATAACTGATGATGCTAGATTTGATGTGATAAACATCAGGACGTTCGCTTTTTAAAAATTCTGCATGTTGCAGTCTTTGACCCATTTGAGTGATTTTAACACCTTTTGGTCTAGCAAAAGTATCTCTAGGAAAATTTACATTTAAAATACCAGGACCTTCATAAAGCTTAGCTTCAATGATTTCATCCATCAATTTAATCGTTTCATCATATAAATAGGGTAAATGCGTATTATGAGCTGAGATAGCAATTGCATCAACACCTAAAATTTTAGCCTCTAGTGCTGCTGCCACAGTACCTGAATATAAAATGTCAGTTGCTATATTTTGTCCATAATTGATACCTGATACAACCAAATCAAAATCAACATTAAATACTTTTAAACCTAAACGTGTTGCATCTGCTGGTGTACCATCAACAACAAGCGTTGCTGTTGAACCAAAAATAGGTTCTGTCATAAACGTCTCAATGCGACTTCTAATCGTAATCGCGTGGCTTTTTGCACTTTGATGATCTTTAGGCGCTGAAACATAGACATTACCAAAAGGCGTAAGAGCTCGAACTAAAATGCCTAAACCTTCAGCTTGATATCCATCATCATTAACAACTAAAATGTTCATTATTTATCTTCTCCTAGGATATGATTGCATCGATCACAAAGTCCATTTTCATGAACGTGATCAACGATATTCCAACAACGATCGCAAACGACACCTTCTGCAGGTAATACTTTCACATTAAGATGCTTACCTAAAGTCATGTTGACCTTTGAAACAATGAGCACTTGATTGACTTTCATTTCTAATGTATCAATGGCATCCATTTGTTCTTGAGTTAAAGTTAAATCGATTTGAGCAGCTAGTGATTTACCAATAATTTTTTGTTCTCTTGCATCTTCAAGTTTCTTAAGAACTACCTGACGCACTGAATCAAAGATATCAAAAGCAGCAACTAGATGTTCATCCATCTTCTTACCAACACCAGGCATTTGTTCTAAATAAACATCTTCTTTTTCTCTAAATGGCAATAATAAATATGCTTCAGATGTTGTATGAGGAAGAATTGGGGTTAATAATTTAAGCATACCAAGCGTGATATCGTAAAGTGTAGATTGAACACTTCTACGTTCAAAACTATCTTCTTTTTCAATATATAAAATATCTTTTGTATAATCTAAATAAAATGCTGATAACTCATTGGTCATAAATGGCACAACAACGCGGTAAACTTTATCAAATGCATAATTTTCATAAGCATCTAATACTTGAGCAACAACATCATTAAACTTTAAAGTCATGACGCGGTTTAATCTGCCTCGCATCGAGTAACCAATATAATCATTTTCTGGATTGAATCCATCAAGATTACCTAACATAAAGCGGAATGTATTTCTAATCTTACGATAACCTTCAGAAATTTGAGTCATCATATCATTGCTGATTCTAACATCACTTTGATAATCCACTGTAGCAACCCAAAGTCTGAGTAAATCAGCACCTTGTTGTTTCATAATAACTAAAGGATCCACAGTATTACCTAACGACTTACTCATTTTTCTTCCTTGTCCATCTAGAACAAAACCATGAGAAACCACTTTCTTATATGGTGCTTTACCATAAGCAGCAACACCTGTGATAAGCGATGAATTGAACCAACCACGATATTGGTCAGAACCTTCCATATATAGATCAGCCGGATAAGATAATCCTCTAGATTCTAAAACAGAATATGAAGTACCTGAATCGAACCAAACATCCATGATGTCTGTTTCTTTTCTGAATATACCATGAGGACTTCCTTTATGTTTAAATCCTTTAGGTAGTAAATCTTTTGCTTCTCTTTCATACCAGACATCTGAACCAAATTCTTTAAATAGGTCACTGATATGTTGTAAAACTTCTTGATTTAAGATCGGCTCATTATCTTCAGCATAAAATACTGGGATTGGAACACCCCATGCACGCTGTCTTGAAATACACCAGTCTTCACGCCCCGTAATCATATTTGAAATTCTCACTTCTCCCCAAACAGGAATCCATGATACCTTTGATACTTCATCTAATAATTCATTTTTTAACTTGTCAATACTAGCAAACCATTGTGGTGTTGCTCTAAAAATAACAGGTTTCTTCGTTCTCCAGTCATGAGGATAAGAGTGGGTAAAACGATCTTTTCTGAGTAAGACTTGTTTTTCTTCAAGTGCATTTACAATCTCCTCATTGGCAACTTCATAATAAAGACCGCTGAATGGTCCTGCTTCTTCTGTCATATACCCTTTATCATCAACAGGACATAAGATTTCAAGATTATAAGTTCTACCAATACGGTAGTCGTCTTCACCATGTCCTGGGGCTGTATGAACAAGTCCAGTACCATCGGTATCTGTCACGTGTTCTCCAACAATAATTGGAGATACTCTATCATATAAAGGATGTTTATATTGTGCATGTTCTAGTTCTTTACCCTTGAGGGTACCTAAAACAGAAACTTCTTTCCAGTTAAGTAATTTCTTAAGTTCTTCAAGTAGTGATTCACCAACGACATATTTATTTCCATCAGCTAAGATCACACTGTAATTGAAACGAGGATGAACAGATATTGCTAGATTTGCTGGTAATGTCCATGGTGTTGTTGTCCAAATAACAAATGAAGCGTCCTTAAGCAACCCTTCTTTTGCAACTGAAGCAAAAGCAACATAAACTGATGTTGATTGTTTATCTTGATATTCAATTTCAGCTTCAGCTAGAGCAGATTCAGAAGATGGAGACCAAAAGACTGGTTTAAGTCCTTTATAGATTAATCCACGTTCAACCATTTTAGCAAATACCAAAATTTGACTTGCTTCAAAGTCTTTATCATAAGTAATATATGGTTGATCCCATTCTCCTAGTATACCAAGTCTTTCAAATTGTACTTTTTGTTTTTCTACTTGTTCACAAGCAAATTTTTGACATAATTTGCGGTAATCTGCAAGAGGCATTTCCTTGCGGTTAATACCTTTTTTAGTTAATGCAGTTTCAATTGGTAGACCATGCGTATCCCAACCAGGAATGTATCTCACATATTTACCTGTCATGGTTTGATAACGCAAAACAAAGTCTTTTAGGACTTTATTCATAGTATGCCCAATATGAATATCTCCATTTGCATATGGTGGGCCATCATGCAAAACAAAAGGTGTGTTATCTTTGTTTTGTTCTAAAACCTTTTGGTATAAATCTATTGCTTTCCATCTTTGTTGAAACTCTAATTCTCTAACGCCTAAGTTACCACGCATTTGAAATTCGGTTTTAGGCATGAGTAATGTGTTTTTGTAATCCATTTGTATCTCTCCTTTAATCTTAAAAAAAATAAAATCGTCCTTAATAGCTAAGGACGAAATAAAATTCCGCGGTACCACCTTAGTTCTAGAGAAACTCCCTAGCACTCAATTTTTTTTGCTCAAAGGTGATCCATAACTTGTGATTGGTTTTTAGGCTTACACCATCCCTAAATCGCTTGTAACTTCCTCAAGTATGCTTGTCCTTATCATCGCAATATTCTATTCTACGATATCCTTTAAGAATTCTTCCATTGAACCATCTTCATATACATTATTGATTGCGAACATGAAGACTTTGTCCTTAACAAGTACAATTTCTCCCTTAACGGCATAAATAATACCGGAAAAGAATGCAATCACTTTATTTGCTTGATCGATGTCTAGTTCTTCAAAGCTTAAAATGAGAGGGTGTCCATTTAACATCTGATCAGCAAGACCAGTTAAATAATGATCATCATCATTTTTAAGTTGTTCAAAAACAATCTGATCGGACATCGTTTTTTTCTCTTCGATAAAATCATTTGGTTTCTTCTTCTTGCCAACGCTAAATAGTCCCATAATACCTCCTAATCGAGCAACTCCATGAATTTTCTTCCAATTCTTAGGTGTGTTGCATGATGCTTGATCGCGAGATCATAATCGTTTGACATCCCCATAGAGCGAAATGGCAGTTCATACTTCTTGGCTAGCTCATCAAGTGTCTTGAAAGCTAACTCTGTTTGAACTTGATCATCATCCTTACCTATAGTCATCAAACCGATTAACTCTATTTTATCATATTTTTTAATTTCTATAAGAAATTGTTCCAAATTCAAAGGCAAAATCCCACTTTTTTGGTCTTCATTGGTTAAATTGACTTGAATCATACATTTTACAGGTTTATTCGCATGTTTTTGAATACTTTCTGCTAAATTGATTCGGTCTAATGTGTGCAAGACATCTATTTGATTAATCATATCCTTAACTTTGTTCGTTTGAAGATGTCCAATGAAATGCCAAGTGATTTTTAAATCATTAAGATCCTTTTGTTTAGCTAGTAAATCTTGAACGCGATTCTCACCAAAATGAGTCACATCTTTGTTAAAGAGTTCTCTCATTTCCATAGCATTAAAGTACTTTGATGCGCAAACCACTATTCCTAAATAATTGTCAAACATTAGACATTAAACCTAAAGAGCATGATGTCACCATCTTGGACAACATAGTCTTTTCCTTCCAGTCTAACACGACCGTTTTCTTTAGCAACTTGTGGTGTACCATATTTAAGTAAATCATTATAGGATAAGGTTTCTGCTTTAATGAATCCTCTTTCAAAATCAGTATGAATAATTCCTGCACATTGAGGTGCTTTCATACCATTCTTAAAAGTCCATGCTCTAACCTCTGGTTCTCCAGCTGTAAAATATGTTTTAAGTCCCAAAAGATAATAACTCTTTTCAATCACTTCATTGAGTCCTGATTTCTTTAAGCCATAGGCTTCTAGAAATGTGACTTGTTCATCGGGTTCCAATGAAGCAATTTCCATTTCTACTTGTGCAGAAATTAAAACAACTTCTGTACCTTCAGCATGTGCCAATTTAAGCAAATTTTGATAATGATTATTATGACTTGGATCATGTAAATCTTCTTCAGAAACATTGGCAATATAAATCATAGGTTTCATGGTCAAAAGATTAAAATTCTTAACGATTTTTAATTCTTCTTCCTCAAAATGGATCAATCTTGGATTACCATTTTGATCTAAAACTTCTTTAATTTTTGACAAAACTTCATGTTCCAAAATTGCTTCTTTAAGCTTAGCTTTCGCCTTCTTTTCTAGTCTAATGATTCTTTTATCTACAGAATCCATATCCGCTAAACTCAGTTCAATTTTAATGGTTTCAATGTCACGTATCGGATCAACATTACCTTCTACATGAATGATATTGTTATCGTCAAAACAACGGACAACCTGGCAAATGGCATCCACTTCACGTATGTGACTTAAAAATTGATTCCCTAATCCTTCGCCATTTGATGCTCCTCTGACAAGACCAGCGATATCGATAAACTCATAAGCCGTTGGTACAACCTTTTTAGGTTTATAAATACGTTCCAAAACATCAAGTCTTGGATCTTGTACATAGACAACACCTACATTGGGTTCAATTGTTGCAAAAGGGTAGTTTGCAGCAAGTGCTTCAGCTTTTGTGATGGCATTGAATAGTGTGGATTTTCCTACATTAGGCAATCCAATAATTCCTGCTTTTAGCATATTTTACTTCCTTCCAGTAAAAAAGGCTTTCGCCTTTTAAAATTTTCCTTTTTTTGATAGCCATGAAGGTAGATTGCGTTGTTTACCTTCCTTAGGCACATTGTCATTTTCATGATCCATTTCATCGTCAGTACTCTTCAGTCCAGAACGTGTTAATTTAAGTTGCTCATCGGATGATTTATTAAAGATTTCACTTGCAAGATTTTCAATGGTAGAATCCTTAGCTTTGAGTTCATAACCTGTTGCAATAACAGTTACGATAAATTCATCATCTAAGTCTTCATTCACTGTTGTTCCATAAATGACATTTAAATCACGATCTGTAGCATTCTTAATTTCTGATAATGCTTGATCGGTTTCAAATAAAGTGATATTTGTTCCTGAAGTAATATTAACAATTGCATCCGTTGCGCCATCAATACTGACTTCGAGTAATTTAGAGTGTATTGCTTTTCTAGCAGCTTCAACAGCACGATCCTCACCTGAAGCAATACCAATACCCATGAGAGCAGTACCTTTATTTTCCATAACCGTTCTAACATCTGCAAAATCAACATTAATCAGTCCTGGAAATGCAATAATTTCAGCAATACCTTGAACACCTTGTCGCAATACATTATCAGATTCTCTAAATGCATCTAGGAGTTGTGTTGTAGGTCCTGAAATTGCCAACAATCTTTCATTTGGAATAACGATTAAAGTATCAACATGTGGTTTAAGTGCTTCTAGTCCATAAATTGCTGCTTGCATACGAGCAGGACCTTCAAAAGCAAAAGGTTTAGTTACAATACCGATGGTTAAACAACCCATTTCTTTTGCCTTTTGAGCAATGATAGGAGCTGCACCTGTACCAGTTCCCCCACCCATACCAGCAGTGATAAAAACCATGTCAGCATCTTTTAATACATCTTCAATTTCGGCAATAGATTCTTCTGCAGCTGCTCTACCAACTTCTGATTTCGCACCAGCACCTAAACCTCTAGTTAAATATTTCCCAATCTGAATTCTTGTTTCAGCTTTTGATACTTTCAAAACCTGTGCATCTGTATTCATCGCAACAAAAACAACGCCTTTGACATCGTTTTCTATCATGCGATTCACGGCATTACCTCCGCCGCCACCTACACCAATGACTTTAATTACCGGTTTTTGCTCAAAATTTCCTGATTCGCCAAATACCATAGGTATCCCTCCTAGCACTAATTCTATTTTACACGAATATCACATTAAAATAAAGATGATTTATCTCGATTTAAAATAATTCGTTTTTTTCTTCATTTCTTCTTTGTAATCTAAAAGTCTATCTTCTAAGATTGCTTGTCTAATTTCAGCCATTAAATGCTTTAGGTAGGCTAAATTTTGGTAAGAAACTAATCGCATACCTAACATTTCTTCTGCTTTAAATAAATGTCTGATATAAGATCTAGTATATTGAGATACTTTCGTTTTTAAATTTGGATCAAGAGGTCTCATGTCATGTTCATACGTTTGATTTTTAATCACTATTTTTCCTTCAGTAGTCAGTGCACTACCATGTCTAGCGATTCTAGTTGGTAGGACACAATCAAACATATCAATCCCATGGATCACGTTTTCAACAAGGTCATCAGGTGAACCGACGCCCATTAAATATCTAGGTTTATCAAATGGAAGAATCGGATTTAAAAAGGCAGTCATTTCATACATTTCATGTTTCTTTTCTCCAACTGATAATCCTCCAATAGAGTACCCAGGAAAATCCATAGCAATCAATTCTAATGCGCAATGCTTTCTTAATTCTTTATCAAGGCCACCTTGAACGATACCAAATAATGCCTGATTAGTTGATAAAGCATCCCGACCTCTTTTCGCCCACCTTAGTGTACGTTCAACAGAATCCTTCATATAATCATATGTTTCATAAGGTGGTGGACACTCATCAAAACTCATGATGATGTCAGCACCTAAATCTTCTTGTATCTTAATTGATTCTTCTGGAGATAGGAATAATGCAGAACCATTCTTATGATGCTTAAAATGTACGCCTTCTTCAGTGATTTTTCGCATATCAGTAAGTGAAAATACTTGGTATCCTCCACTATCTGTGAGGAGTGCCCCATCCCATTTCATGAATCCTCTAATGCCACCATGTTCTTTAACGATCTCTCTACCAGGTTGCAGCCACAAATGATAGGTATTACTCAATATTAAGCCCTCAGAGACTTTTTTTGTTTCTTCGGGAGTCAATGTCTTGACTGTTGCTTGTGTGCCCACAGGCATAAAAAAAGGCGTTTCAAAAACCCCATGAGGTGTTGTGAGTCGTCCCAAGCGGGCACCACTTTGCTTACATACATGTAATACTTCGAATTGTATACTCATAATCTCATCCTTTACCTTGTAATTATATCATAATTTTGATACAATGTTAAAGTATTTATCATTAGCTGTACCCTAGGAAACCAGCTAAATCAAAACAGGGAGATTAAAAAATGAAAAACATGGTTTTAAAGGATTTAATTAAGCAATCAATGATTGCTGCAATTTATGTTGTTATGGTAATGGTTTTAAGGTTTGCAAGCTTTGAATTGATCCAATTCAGAGTTGCTGAAGTTTTAATGATTCTTATCTTATTTGATAAGAAAAGTATTATAGGATTAACGATAGGTTGTTTTGTAGCAAACTGGTTAGGAGCTGCAATTATAATTGATGTTATTTTTGGAACACTTGCAACAACCATTGCTGGTATTCTCATGTACATCACAAGAAAACATGCACTTCTTGCATTTGCTTGGCCAGCGATTATCAACGGATTAATCATCGGTTTGATCTTAACATTTGGTTATTTAGTAGGACCACTGTATTATACAATCCCATCGGTATTCATTGGTGAAGCTGTAGTCATGTATGCGATTGGCTTTCCAATTTATTTAAGTTTAAAAGATAATCAACACTTTATTGAATTCTTTAAAAGCTGAACTTAGGGTTCAGTTTTTTTTAAAGAAAAGCTAGCGTGTGCTAGCTTTGGAGTATATGTTCAATCCATAGATGAAATTTTTTATTTCCTAATTCAGTTAATTTAAAAACACCTGAATCTTCAAGAACACGTTCGAATTTTTGACTAACTTGTTCTAGCAATAATTGATCATCAACATCCTTGACCAATTGCAATTCATTGATCCATGCTTTATGTTTAATGAGATCGTCTGGTAATTCAGTATGACTGTGCAAAAAGGTCTTAATTAACTCAAGTTCTTTTTTCAATCTTCCTGGTAGGATTGCTAACCCCATTGCTTCAATCAATCCTATATTTTCTTTCTTGATGTGATGGACATCTTGATGAGGGTGGAAAATACCATCTGGATACTGATCATTTGTATTATTGTTTCTAAAAACAATATCAAGAACATAGGTATCGTGATTTTTTCTGACGATGGGTGTAATCGTGTTATGTGGTGTTTGCTCAGTAAAAGGAACAATATTTAATTCTTGACATGCATATGACTTCCATTGGTGTAAAAATTTAGATGCTAATTCTGATAATTTTTCTCTAGAAGTTGATGATAATCTTACGGTTGATAATGGCCATTTGATATGTTCAACTTTAATTATATCTTGCCACGTATATGTTTTTATGGTTACAGCTTCTTCAATTGGAAAATGGTGTTTACCTGCTTGAAAATGATCATGATTAAGGATGGATCCACCAACAATTGGTAAATCCGCATTAGACCCTATAAAGTAAGTAGGAAATTGATCAACAAAATCAAATAAATATTCGAATGTTTTATCCCATATTTTCATTGGTCTATGCTCTTCGTGTAAAATGATTGCATGCTCATTATAGTATTGATATGGTGAGTATTGAAAATACCATAATTCGTGACCAAGCATCACTGGAGCCATGCGCAAGTTCATCCGTGCATTATAATAATTTTGTTCATTTTCTTTACATATGACACATTTGGGAATATTGATATCTATTATTGTTGGTTCCAGTAATGCACGAGCGATATCCTTAGGATCTTTTTCTGGTTTAGCTAGATTGATGGTCATTTGCACATGACCATACTTACCTGGATAATTCCATGAAATATTTTCTTTAAGTCGATTCTTTTTAATATAATTAACATCTACTGATAAGCGGTAAAGATAATCTGTTGCACGTCCTGGATTCACTTTGTAAAGTTGTTTAAAAACAGTTCGAACTCTTTCAGGTGAAGGCATAACTGCATCAATGATTTTTGCTTCATATGCATCCCTTTCATCAATTGAGTCAGGTTGAAATTGCTTATTTCTATAAGCAATATCAATCAATTCTTTCATCATATGCGTGTAATCAATATGAAATTGAGATTGGGTAGCAACAAAATTCTTAACAAGAAACATCTCGCCAAGTTTGTCTTCTGATTGCTTGATTTGATCCTCATCAATTAAATGATGAACCAAAGCATATTCGATTAACTTTGTCAGTAAATCCTTTAAATACATGAAGATTTAATCCTTTCGATAAAACTGATAACTGATGTAATGCTTATAAACTTCATTTTTCCGCAAAATTGCTGAGTTTAAATAGTCGTGGTGAATCCCACCTGGTTCATACTGACATTCAAGGGCAATCGATGAGTGAATTGCATCATCACTTACTTGTTCCAATTGAACCAATTCAGGTATGTTATGCGTATACATAACAATACTTGGATAATTTGTGTCAACCTTCATCCCCAATTTGGATTCTGGATTATAAAGATCAACTTGATTTGCTTTGTGATTGAAAACCCAGCAATGATCAAATCCCTCAAATGGAGTATCTAGAACTTGAGCAATACGTTCCCCTAAATTGGCTTGTTCTCTAAAATCATAAGGTGTATTTTTTACTTCTGCTTTAGCTAAGATTAAATAATCTGCATCAATATTTAAATAGTGATCAGCTTGAACTGTGAGCATGTGCTTATTAATTTTGGTTTTGTCTTTTTGGAAATTGAAATATGGATGACAGGTAATGTTACATAAAGTATCAGCATCTGCTTGAGCATCATAATCCATCCGTAATTCGTTTTGGTTATTTAGAGTATATGTGACAAATAAGGTCAAATTACCTGGAAAATTCTCTTCACCATTCTTACTAAAATATTTCATGGTTACTGATACAGCTGATGATGTAATTTGCTCATTTGTAATTTCAAAATTTTTAAATGAAAAGCCTATCTTTCCACCATGAATATTTGTCTTTGGAGCTCCAACAGGCTCTACAATATAAGACTTTTCATCAATTTGGTAAGATGGTACAGCCAATCTACCGCTCACTCTACCTACAGTTTTACCGTAATATGCTGATGATTTCAAAAATGTATTTAAATCCTGTGGACTTAATAACATCTCATGCTCGTTAAAATAAATTTGATAAATTGCTGCTCCATAAGAAGTGAGTTCAACACAAACTTTCTCACTTTTTAATGTAATGAATTCAATTTCTCCAACTTCAGTAATCTTATGTTCTCTAATAATCTTCATCATTTCACCTCTCCTACGCCATTTTCGAATGTGACTTCGTAAAACTCTACGTTAAGTCCTGTCTTTTTATTATAGATTTCTTTAACTTTTTCCTTCATATGTTTAATCTTATCATTTTCCACTAAAGCAATTGCACATCCACCAAATCCAGCACCAGTTACTCTTGCTCCAATAGCACCATACTTTAATGCTGCTTCAACCAGTGTATCTAAGTGAATACCAGTTACTTCATAATCGTTTTTTAATGAATAATGAGATTCATTTAAGAGTTGAGCAAATCCTATAGGATCGTTTTTTTTCATCATTAATTTTGCTTTGATCGTTCTATTTTGTTCTGTTACGACATGACTTACACGATGAAAAATAGTGTCATCAGTGATTAATTTTCTAATATAAGGAAGTTCGTCAATACTCAATTCACATAAGTATTTAATTTGATATTTTTCTTTGAGTATCTTAAGACCTTGACTGCATTCTCTTACTCTTTGGTTATATTTAGAGTCTGTTGTCTTTCTTTGATAGTTTGTATTCATGATGACCCATTGATATCCATCAAAACTTGCATTTGAAGCTTCCATTTCTAAAGTTGCAGTATTCATGAGTAGTGCTTTATCTTTAATACCACAGGCAATGATCAGTTGATCCATGATACCACAGTGCATACCCATGAATTTGTTTTCTACTTCTTGAGATAATAAAGCCATTTCTACACGTGTCAAATTTAATTTGTAAAGTGTATCAGCAATATAGGTCATCAAGACTTCTAATGATGCACTACTCGATAAACCTGAAGCAGTTGGAAGATTGCCATCAACATATAAGTCAAATCCATATTGTATTTGATAGCCTTTATTGATCAATAGATTTAATATACCTTTTGCATAATTAGCCCATCCATGATTTTCATCATAAGCTAAGTTATCTATATCAATATTTACTATACCTTGATCAATAAAATTGGCAGAATATAAGCGCACTTTTCGATCATTTCTTAAAAAGACAACACCATAAGTACCAATCGATATTGCAGCAGGAAAAACCAAGCCGCCATTATAGTCGATATGCTCACCTATAATATTGACTCTACCTGGAGAATAAAAAACTCTTAAATCTTTATTATGTTGATAAATCGATTCAAAAGCATCCAATAAATGATTCATTGATAAATCTCCTTATGTTGATGTCAAATCCATTTTATCATAATTAAATAAGTTTTATCTTTCGATGAGCAATCGCCATCGGAATATCTTTAATTCTTTGTTTTTCAACTAAAATCCAATCATCAAGTTTCCCACTTAATACTTTCACATGATAAACATTGATTTTCCAAATTTGATGCGTGAAAACATGTTGATAGTTTAACTGTCTTGAATCAAGCAACTCTATGCTCACGTCTTGATTTTCCAACTCAGAAAGAACAGAATAAATACTTTCAGCCTCAAACTGAGGATATTCATACATGTTTTTTAGTAATTCCTCATCTCTTTTTCGTAGAAAATATCCATTTTCCGTATGAAGTATCAAAGTAATGTATTCAAAAATTTTCTTTTCCTTAAGTTTTGATAAAACTGGTAAGCTTTCAATCTGATCATTGGTATAGGCAAAACAGTGCTCCTGTATCGGACACATATCACATTTTGGATTTTTTGGTTTACATATTAATGCACCAAGTTCCATCATGGCTTGTGTATAGATATATGGTGTTGCGCATTCAATGTTTTCTTGATTAATTAAATCTAGTTTTTTTCTATTTTTTTCCAATCTCATGTCATCAGAAATCCCTAAATATCTAGAAAGGACTCGAATGACATTGCCATCTAGTGCACTAAATGGCATATTATAAGCGATTGACATAATAGCCCCAGCAGTATATTTACCAATACCTGGTAATTCAATTAATTCTTTGTATTTATTAGGGAAAATGCCTTGATAATCAGACATGATCTTCTTTGCTGCTAGATGCATGTTGCGAAATCTTCTATAGTATCCTAATCCTTCAACATCTTTTTGTAATGTTTCTTCTTCAGTAAATGCTAAATCTTTAACTGTGGGATATTTTTTGATGAAACGCACAAAAAAAGGCAAGACAGATTCAACTTGTGTCTGTTGAAGCATAATCTCGCTAATCCAAATGATATAAGGATTTTTTGTTTCTCTAAAAGGAAGCTTCCGGTGATCTTTTTGATACCAAACTTCAAGAGATTTAACATCCATTAAAGTCTAACTTCCCTCACGCCGCAATGTTCAATCACATCATCAAATCTTGTCAATGTAGACATCACGATGCCATGACAAACAACGATTACTTTTTTGTAGTTTTTATATTTGATTAAAGCGAGTTGAACTCTTTTCTTTAAATCATCATAAGATTCCCATCGATATTGATGAGAAAGATTTCTCATACCTTTTGCCTCTAAATACTCTTGAAAAGATTGATTTGAATCTAGATCAAATAAAAACTTTGTGTCTGGCATCCATTCATGGATGTCATTTTCTACAGTCAGTGGTATTTGTGTAATTCTAGAAATAATAGATGCTGTTTGTAGTGCTCTAGTATATGGTGATGCAATAATTAAATCTGCACCATTAAATACAGGATCTTTTGCTCTTGCTTCTGCTTGAGCAACGCCTTTATCAGTGAGTTTACCAAGGTCGTAACCCATACCAAAATAGCCTCTTTCAATCACTTCGTCGTATCTTGGTTCACCATGTCTTACTAAAATAAATTCTGTTGTCATATCCCTCACCCTTTCATCAATATTATAGCATAAAAGCTTAAGCAAATGCATTTCACATATTTTTATAACATGCTATAATAGTCACTGCAATGGAGGTTACTTAAATGAATTTATTAGAAAGAAAATCAATTAGGAAATATGATTCTAAAATCAAAATAACAAAGGAAGAAATGACGGTCATTCTTGAGGAAGCGACACGTGCACCTTCTTCTATGAATATGCAGCCTTGGCGGTTTATAGTTATTGAAACACTAGAGGGCAAAGAAAAGTTAAAACATGTATTAATGGGAAATCATCTCCAATTAGAGACATCAGCAGCGATGATCGTTATCTTTACAGATCTTAAAAAGTATGAGTTTGCAGAAAAAATATTTGACAAAGCTATAGAAAATAATCTGATGCCTTCTGAGGTGAAAGAAAAACAACTTAGAAATATCGCAAATATGATTCCAAATTTAAAAGATGAAAGTATTGAAAAATCAGGATTAATTGATGGTGGATTAGTAGCAATGCAACTGATGCACATCGCAAGAGAACACGGTTATGATACATGCCCAATAGGTGGATTTAATCATGATCTAATTGCTAACGCTTTAGGACTAGATGATAAAAGATATAAACCAGTCATGATCTTATCCATAGGAAAAAGAGCTGAAGATGGCTATCCATCAATACGTTTAGATGTTGACGATATAACAACTTGGATGTAACGAAAAGAGCCTTGTTAGGCTCTTTTTTATTAAATATCGTATTGTGATAATATCTGTGCTGGTGTCTTTCTTAAAAGTAACATGATTGGAATCATGCCTCCTAAAATGTTGATACCATAAACAACGATAATACCTATTAGGACAGTTAATGGTGTAACTAAGAAAATTCTGAATTGTCCTAATAATGTATCACTTGCCAAACTGATTCCGTAAGATGCAATAGCAAAACCGATTAAAGATGTAATCGTAGATATAATTAAAATCTCTACTAAAAATGAAATGAACAATTCACTTTTTTTCATACCCAATGCACGATAGACTGAAATTTCATAGATTCTTGAAATCATTGAAGAATGCATAACGAAATAAAATCCTAACATAACAAACGAAACGACTACAGCTGCAACAATTGAAACAGTAATCCTCAATTCAAGCATGGTATTGTTGAAATTATCAATAATTTGATTAATTTCATCTTTAGCTGATATTTCATCTGCACTCATATTTAGGACGAGCAAATTGGGATTACTTGTATAAACATAGTATGAAGTATTCATATCAAATCGATATTTTTCTATGGTTTCATTGGATGCGATAACACTATATCCAATTTGATCATATACACCACTTACAACTTGGTCTAACTCATCAAATGTCTTGGGCCAAGAATTATCAATTGGGTCACTTGAGAGTGCATCAAAGAGTGTTCTTGAAATCAAAACTTGATCACCGGTAGGCATCATACCATAAGTTAAACTAACTTGTTCAATTGCCATTGTGCCATAATAAATAGGTGATATTAAAGGTGTAATTTCCACTGTTATTGGAGAAATCAAATTACTGAAATTTCTAGATACATAAATAATTGAAATATCAGATTCAATAACACCAACAATCTTAATTTCTTGTCCACTTGTCCGATAACGTTCAACAAGTAAATGTTTGTAACTCCAAATGCCAAATTCAGATCCTGTTGTACTTATCATCCGATCTGCAAGTACACTGGATATTATAATTTCATCATCTGCTATAGGATTTCTACCTTCTAATATTTTACCTTTTGCATGTTCTAGAATATCAATATTCTCAGCAAACGTGAATAATGAATCTTCCTCATGGGCAGGATCAATAACTTCGATATTGAGTTGATTCAAGGTGTTAACATACAAGTCAGCATTATCCCCTGAATAGTCTTCTAACTGTTGGTAAGTTATTTTATCGGTTAAACGTTCTGACACTATGACATAATTATCTTCAAATCTTCTACTAGAAAGATCGGGAATGATGGTTGCTGCAGCAAGAGATAATGCAACAGCTATAACAGCTCCTGCCATGATGAAAGAAAATAACATGATCTTCCCTCTTCTAGAAGAATAGATGATCTTTTGTAAAGCTAACATGAAAATCTGTTTTAAAGAAACAATTGTTTTAAAGTTTCGATGAACATCTTTATTATCAAGAGCCTCTAACTTAAAGCTTGTCTCAAACATTTCTTCTCTGTTCTTTTTGACATAGTTTTCATTTTTAATCACGAGATTTGAAGATGAATCCACAAGTTTCACTTTATTAAATTGACTATCAACATCAATATATAAAGTTTTATTCTTAACAATCAATCGAATTTGGACTGGTTCAACAACTTGTTTAGAGTCATTAAATAAATCAATAGAAACATGTGTATCTTTCATTTCAGATAACTGATCTAAATCTTTTAAATATATGACATTATCATCCGAAACTTCATGATCATGCAAAGCTTCATTAACATAATCATCAATGACAACACCATCTTTAATTTCTAGAATGCGATCACCATAGATTTTAGCAATATCTTTTTCATGTGTCACGAGAACGACAAGCTTTTGTTTCGAAATCTCTTTGATGATATTCATGATATCTAAAGTATTCTTAGAATCAAGATTTCCTGTGGGTTCATCAGCGATGATGACTCTTGGATTTTTAACAAGTGCGCGTGCAATAGCAACTCTTTGTTGCTGTCCTCCTGAAAGCTGTGTTGACTTTTTCTTTCTGTAAGGATACATATTGACAGCGTTTAATATGTAATTAACTCTATTTTCAACAATTTCAGGATCAGATATACCCATCATTTTCAAAACTAAAGCAATGTTATCAAAAACTGATAGATGTGGTAATAAATTGTAATTTTGGAAAACATACCCGATTGATTCATTTCTTAATTTGTCCCAAGTACCTGTGTTATATCCATGAATGACTTGATTATCAAATTCAATTGTTCCTTGTTGAATATTATCAAGACCACCAATAACGTTAAGTAGGGTTGTTTTACCTGAACCAGATGGTCCTAAAAGAACCACTAATCCTGTATCAGGAAAATCAATAGTCATGTCATTAAGCACATGGATTTCGTTTTTCTTATGTCTAAAAAAGTATTTGTGTAATCCTTCTACTCTAATCATGATTATTCCTCCTTACTTGAAACAATGGATTCAATGACTGATTGTTTAAAGATCTTTTTATTGAATCGTAAGCCTAACCATCCACCAAAGAATAAGAAGAATAGGATAAGTGTGATATAATTTGAAATTTCCATGTATTGTATCATGCTATAAATAGCAGGTACATTTTGACCTAGGAAAAAAAGCACTGTGAGCATCAATGTTGCTGATATTGCAGCAATAGAAACTTGTTCTAAGACAACGAGCCTTGCCAATGTTGTCTTGCTTGTTCCAATCGATCTAAAGATAGAAAAATCTTTTTTCCTGCTCTGCATGACATTTTTAGTTACTGCATGAACGATTGAATATAATAATATACCGACAACAAACATAAATACACCTGTATAAAGTCCATTCATAAATGTGAAGATAGCTGCTGCTGGATCTGGAATGTTTGCAGGATAAATTGTTCTATATGTTTCATAATCAATAGCATCTAATGTTTTTGTCCCATCATTGAGACCTTTAACTGATAACGATGCCACAACTCGATTCTCAATTTTATAAGTGTATTCTAATTCAGTTAAGAGAAAATCAACGAGTTGATCATAAATATCATCACCAAACTGACCCCAATAGACTGTGCCACTAACAGAGTAGATATCAACATCTTGAAGTGTGTATTCTAACTCCGTATACTCCCATGTATTCGTATCATAGAAATAAAATACAAGTGTTAAATCTATTGTCTCAACAAAGGTTGCTACATCCTCATAATCTCGAATTAAATTGATTTGATTACCTAAAACATTAGGATTATATTCTAAACTATATTCATCTCCACCAAAATCTGCCCTCCACTGATATCTTGCAGATTCTATCAAATTATTTCTTATAGATTCGTTGATAGTAAAACGGTCGACATCAGAATTATTCAAAAAGGCATCAGAAAAATATAAGATATTTCCTTTGGCTTTATCGATGCCAGTAATCGTAAACACACCGATGAATGCATCGTCAGTAGGATTATAATAATTTTGATCTGTTCCAAGATAAATAGTCTCGCCTATTTCATACTCACCCCAAGTATCACCAATGATCACGTCATATCTTCCTACGGGCATCGTACCATCATATTCATTTGAACTTAAAGTTGATGCTGCATCAGTTCCATTGACATTTTGATACTGATGGTAATATATTTGCGAGTCATAAATATCAATATTTTCATCACCAAAAACATAAAGAGGGAGGGAGTTATAAAAACTCAACCCATTTTCAAAAACTTTATCAACATATCTAATACTCTCAAAATATGATAAATCATCTGTGGTAAATGCTAGACCATCTTTTCTTTCAACCAATATCCTCGTTTCAGGTACATTTGGAAATCTGGCGGATTGAGTAACCTCTGTATCTCTCATGATGCTCACGCGATAAGTAAAAATCAATGTGAAAGCAATCATCATTAACAACTGCATCATAACTAAAAATACTAACCGTTTAGGTGTAGAAAATAAATTTCTCATTGTAAAACGCATCAAAGTTAAAAAACGCATACTTTTTATTTTAGGTGGTTCTATAAGATTAACTTCAGTTGTTGTTTTTAACTTCTTGTCCTCAACGACTTCACCATCATGCATTTTAATTTTTCGTGTTGCATATTTTTCAACTTGCTCAAAATCATGCGTGACAACAACGACGAGTTTGTCTTTACTGATGTCATTTAATAAGCCCATGACTTGTGCACCTGAAGCACTATCTAGGTTACCTGTTGGTTCATCAGCAACAATAATAGGACAGTCTTTGGCTAATGCTCTTGCGATAACAGCTCTTTGTTTTTGTCCACCAGATAATTTTGAAGCTTTATGATTTTTATGGCTTAATAGGCCTACTTTTTCAATTAATTCTAGTGCTCTAGCTTTTCTCTTTTTAGGATCATATCCTTGCACTTCTAAAGCTAATAAGACATTTTGAAGAACAGTAAACGAATCAATGATGTTATAACTTTGAAAAACGAAACCAATATAGGTCCCACGATATCTTTCCCAGTCTGCAATCGTATAATGTGATGTTTCTTCACCAAATAAGTAAAGCTCACCATCCTCATACCCATCTAGACCACTGATTACATTGAGCAATGTTGATTTCCCTGATCCAGATTCACCTGTGACAGCAACAAATTCACCTAATGAAAAATCTAGGTTAATTTTTTTCATACCTACTGAAACTGTTTCAGCAGATTTATAGTACTTGGATACATTTTCTAAACGAATTAAACTCATGATTTTGGATTCCCTTCAAGTAATTTTAATAATTCACTTGGTTGATGAATAATATAATCTGCATGACATGCTTCAAGTGTCTTTTGATCTCTAAATCCCCATGTCACACCAACACTTTTTAATCCTGCATTTTGTGCTGTGAAGATATCAACATCAGAATCACCAATGAATAATGCCTCATCTTTATGAATTTTAAGTAAGTCAAGCGCTTTATAGACCATATCTGGAGCAGGTTTTATTGGTATGCCAGGAGCATCACCAATAGAAACATCAAAATAATTGTGAAATAATTTGATGTTGAGTTCTTTGACTAAATATTCATATTTATTTGAAACAACAGAAAGCAAGTATCCTTGTTTTTTTAGGTAATCAAGTAAATCCATAATCCCTGGATAAGGTCCTGTCAAATTGTTGTTGTTGACATCATAATCTGCTTGATAAGTTTCATATAATGATCTGATTTCTTCTTTTTTTAAATGCTTGGGAGCTAATCTTTCAATGAGTTGTATTGCGCCACTGCCTAATGCCATCTTAACAGCATCAACAGTTGGATTTGGATATCCTTTAAGTGTAAATGCATGGTTGATACTTGTAGAAATATCGTCAATTGTATTTAAGATGGTTCCATCCATATCGAAAATAAGTGCTTTAATCATTATTGTCCCCTTATGTTAGTTTTATCTATTATATCACTTTTTATGTGTAACATATCGTCATATTCATGTATTTCATTTTGTGATTTTAAACACATTGATATTATACCATCCTTATTTTTATTAAAATAACATTATCACTTTACAAAGTAATTTATTTGATGTAAGATATATCCGCTGGGGATGTTCTGGATTCGTCACGGCATGGAGTAGCGTATAAGCATGTCATGGTCGCTCATGTAAAAAAGCAGAGGTTATAATAACCGGAAACCAATCTTTAAGTTTCGCTGCCTAAGAACAGGTGCGAGCCAAATCTGAATTTACTTACGGTTCTGATGCGGCCCAATTTTAGTAAGTTATATTTATTATCGTTCCTAAGATAATAAAAGAACCCTTTAGGATAGTGTTGTAGCCTTTTGTTCGTTTAGGATACTGCATGAAATTATAAATGAAATAAACATGTAGAAAGTACTCTATAAAGTGTTTTGCACAGGGGTTCGATCCCCCTCATCTCCACCAAAATAATCCTAGCGCTCGAAAGAGTAAAAAAGCCTTATCTATACTAATAAGTTATAGATCAAGGCTATTTTTTTATGTTTAGATTGATTCAATAAAAATAAGATATATGACAGTTCCTGACTTTCATGATCTTAGTAAATATTCGATTCACTTATGATGAAAATCTATGTTGTAAATTAAACATTATCCATTTAATAGCTCAAGTGCTGCCCGTGTGACATCATAATCTGAATCATCAGCAATTGCAAAACCTTCATAACTATATACTTTGAAGATATCTTTGACCATTTGAAATATACCAGAAGGATTAGAAAGTGGTGTCGTATCTTGAATTAGATTAACAAATGCTTGTTCAATAGCTGCTTGAAGAGCATCATCTACAGTTACTTTTGAAACAGTAATTGTGTCATTGTAAACACCATCTGTAACGAAAATAACGTCCGTATCTTCCCAAATTGTATTTTCTTGGTTGTATCCGCCTTCTATACTAGAAATCCATTCATCAGCATAATCTCTTCTAAAATCTGCATAACCAAATGCGATATCAACAGAACCGGATGCTAAAGCTGAAGCAGCTGCTCCATATCCAGAGACTATGATAATGTTTGCAGCGGGTAAATCTTCAAGAGTGTGACCATATAAATCATTGAATAATAATGATGGATAAACACGACCAGCATTCGATGTAACTGATTGAACACCAATCTTAGCATCTTGTAAATCTTCCCATGTAATTGTTCCACCACTATTAATTATGTCAGCGAGTTCACGGCCTTTAGCTGTTTGTCCAACGATTCCAATTGATCGATAATATGGTAATTGACAAGTTATATCTGATACTGTTGGTTCTCCATCATTCCAGTCCATAGGATTTGTGGAATCTTTAGAAAGTCCGGTTCTCGTTGCAGTTAATGCAGCATCCATGTTCACACCATTAGAAAAACTAGCATAAGTATTACCTGTAATAAACCCAACATCGGCTGTTCCAGTTGCTAGTGCTTCGCCAACTGCTTCATATGTTACCCCGAGATTTACAGTAATAACTTCAATATAATAACCCAAAGTAGCCATTTCGATTTTTAAAAGATCTGGCAAATAGTTCATGCTTTGAAGTAAGGATTCATTGTCTCTAGAAGGACTAAAATAGATCGTTAAATTGGGTAAATGGATCATGCCATCGTCTTCTATCCATTTTGCATATAGATTAATATTTTCAGTAAGTACGATTGTGAAAGTATACTCAACAATTAGTTCTTCATCAATATACCATCCATCAAATATATAACCATCTTTAATTGGATCATCTGGAGCTGTAACAATAGTTAAATAATTTTGAGTAATATCAAGGACTTCAGTACCATCATTACTATCAAAGTGTATTGTATATTGATTAATATTCCACTTAGCATAAAGTGTAATATCTACTGTTGGTATTGTTTCAAAATCATATATATTGATAAGATCTATTTCTTGGTACCATCCAACAAATGTATATCCTTCTTTTGTTGGATTATCAGGTATAGAAACTTGTGATGATCCATCTAATACAACTGAAGAAACTGTTGATCCTCCATTAGAATCAAATTGAACTGTCAGTTCAATTGCATCAACACAAGATGATAAAAATAATCCTAATATAAGCAATAAAAACATTCCTATAAATAATCTTTTAGTTCGCATAAATAATCCTCCCATTCGCATTAATTATATTAAGTATATTATACAATCAATTTTGGTTTATGTAAATAAAATTTATACGATTGTGAACTCCACAAAAAGTTTATTATATGAATTTATTTATTATGTTTTAAAAAAAATGATTACTTCTTCCGAAAAAAATGAGCGACATCAATTATCTCATATAATTGGAGAAATAATTCAAAGACTTATATATTAAAAAATAGAAACCATAGGTATCTGTTGACTAAATCTTCAAGAAATAAAATTCCAACTTCTAGAGATACCTGTGTTCCAATGATTAGTACAGTTTCGTATGATTACATTTTTCTTGACAGAGATTGAAAATTTATTATTGTAGATGACATTGATTCCCCTCAATTTACCCTTCTTATATTCAGTTCCTCATTTTATACAATTTTTTTAACCTATGTATAATGATTCTTCAACGGATTCAATCAATGCTTAACATTGTCCAATCATAATATCTCAGTTAACTCTTTAAAAACCACGTTATTGTTGTGCTATTGTTGTTAATATTTCATATGCAAACACAGCTCCATGGATATGACAAGACTTCCAGATGTGAAATGCCTCCAAAAAGTTAGAGAAAAGGTATAATAATGATACCCGGTCTTAAGCAAAGGATTTGCAATTAACATAAAAAAACATTGATATGCATAATGTTTTGAAGCACTTTTCTATTTTTGGGTTTTAAACAACTTAGAGTTGTTGTTTTTGATAATATTGTCTTGCTTAAATTTTATATAACTTCAGTAGTATTATCCTTTGTATTAAGATTTAAAAACCATATTAAAAATACGCCTGAATATAAATATTGCATAATAAATTGAAATATTTCCGGTTTACTATACCAACCAATTAATGCATATAGTGCTATACCAATGGGTTGAGTTTTACTATCTAAAAATGTATTTGATAAATCAAAAAGTTGAGTATAAATCCAATGTGAAGAAGGCATGATTTGTTCAGTTTTAAAATATGAAAATAATTCATGAAAGCTATAACCTAACATGAATCCAGCTTGTAATATTAAATAGATAATTGTTATGTTGAAGATCAATTTAAGATTAATTTTAACTAATGATTTATAAATCAAAAACGCAAGAACACCTGAAAAAAGCACACCTAAGATTGCACCGATTGAATAATAGGTTTGATTCACTGAAGCGATGATAAATAATACGACTTCAACACCTTCTCTTGCTACCATGATGGTCGCAAGCAATACAATTGCTTTTTTAGATAATTTAAGGCTCATCTTCTCTCGAATTTCAGAAGTCATACTTTGTTTACTTTTCAAAGTGAAGATGATAAAAGTTGTGATTAGAATCAATGCACCAAAAGATGCGAAAAATTCCCAAAGTTTGGATATGTTAGAACTGCTTGATTGAATGATATCTGAAACAAAAAATAGAAAAAAGCCTAGGATCAAAGATATGGAAAAACCAAGTAATAATCCTTGAATAACGTATTTTTTATCTTGTTGCCGTTGAGATTTGTTTAAGTACTCAAGCATAATTGCGATGATTAAAAAAGCTTCTAAACCCTCTCTTATCCCAAGTACAAATCCAGGTAATATTTCTATTGAAAACATGTTTCCACTCCCTTACTGTTTCGAGTATAAAGGTTTTGTTATGAACATGCAAATCTTATGATTATGATTCTATTTAGGTTTATAAATAGTAAAGAATTGTATTGAAGTGATGCTATAAAGAAGAGTATAAATCGGGTATTTCCTTTTTGACATAAATTCATCATTGCTTATTAAACTATTATCATAGTAGGAAAATATAAAAAGAAAAAGCATCTCAAAATGTCAATTGACGAGATGCTTTTAAAATTTATCGATTCATAAGACAGATTACCAAATGCTAACCATCTTATCCTTTGCTAAATACATTTGATCTTCTTCTTTAATATGATAGAAATCCTGGAATTCCGGCATATTACTTAACTGCATATTTGCACGTAAAATAGATGGGCCGTGAACATCAACTCTTAATAATAATTGACTATATTCTAAAGAAGATTTCTGACGCCACACGCTTGCCCAGTTTTTAAAGAACTCTTCATCATCATGCTTTCCGCCTTTTTTACTTGCTTCTAGAGCACATCTTAATCCACCACTATCAGCAATATTTTCAGAAACAGTAAGTTCTCCATTACAAACACCATAACCGGTTTCAACACCATCAAATAAAGCAATCATATCTTTAGACTTTTTATTGAACGCTTCAAGATCTTCTTCGGTCCACCAATTACTTAATGATCCATTTTCATCAAATTTTGCTCCATTATTATCAAATGCATGTGAAATTTCATGAGCCATAACTGCACCAATGCCACCATAATTTTCTGATGGACTTTGTTCTAAACTATAATAAGGTTTTTGTAAAATTGCTGCTGGAAATACAATTTGATTGTTTGAAGGATTATAATAGGCATTAACCATACTTGCAGGCATACCCCAAATATTTTTATTTGGTGCTTGATTATATTTTTGAAAGTTTAATTCGTTCACAATTTTGATCATGTTTAGTTTTTCTTTGATTAAATCTGAACCATTTTCATAACCACCAATTTCAAATTGATCATAATAAGGTGGCAATTCATCTGGATAACCTACATGAACAGATAATGTAGATAATTTTTTAATTGCTTTTTCTTTGGTTTTCTCTTTTAACCAAGAATTACTTGTAATACGATCATTATAAACGCCAATCATTTCATGAACCATCTTTTTAACATCTGCTTTGGCTTTTGGTCCAAAATAGTTTTCCCCATAATAAAGACCTACTACTTGACTAAATCTGTTGTAAGCTTGATAAAATGCAAATTTATCTTTACTTTGAGCTTCTTTAATACCCGATAACGCTCTACCAAATGCACCTCCAGCAGCTCTGATTTCATCAGTTAATTCTGATGCAAAACTCTTTGCATTAGAAACAATCATCCATGATTTGATGATTCCAAAGTTTTCTTCATTAATAATGGAGTCAAAAGCATTGATAAAATCTAAATTTAAAATAATTAACTGTTCAACATTTTGCTTAACAAGTTCTTCAGCACTTGTCATCACATTAAAGTTTTTTGTTAGTTTTATAACATCTGCTTTACTTAAAGGATTATACATCTTTACATAATCTGCAGCCTCGACGCTAGACTTTGTTACAGGAACTAATAATGCATCAAAAGCTAATGCTTCGTTAATAAGTTTCTCTGTTTCTTCTTTTGAAAAGCCATATAGATTCAATAATTGTGTAGTTGTCTGAGTAAAAAGTCCAATTAACTGAGCTTTGGTCGCTTCATCTTTATAATAGGAGGTATCAGGTAAAAATAGTCTTTCAGCCCCAAAATATAAAACTTGATTATTGCTATTCATAAAATCTTGCATCACTGAAAACCCAAAAGGTGTTTCTATCGATTCTAAGGTAAAATCTTTGAATGCTATTTCTAAATCTTTTAAATTTTCTAATTGACTAATCTTCTTCAATATCAAATCAAACGGTCTTGTTCCTAGTTCATTTCTCTTATCAAAATCCTTTGTCATTTGATAAAGTTTAATAAATTTCTTAATATTCTTATTTAAGCCTGCTTGATCTTTTTCCCATTTTGATGTTAAATCAAGCAACATTTTTTCAATGCCTAAATGTAACTCTAAAAATGCTGACATCGATGGCTGATCATTTGGAATGACAGCATTTTCCAACCATTTGCCATTGACAGCTTCATAATAATTTGTTTTTATTAATTCGTTTTTCATATGCTCACCTCTTTTATTATTGTAACATTGATTAAGTTATTGTGTAAATTTCGGGTCTATAATATCAAAATTTCACATTTTTTAAACTTTGTTTATCAGCAAATAAGTTACTTTTGAGTATATTTAATAGATATACATCATTTTACAAATCAATTTTAAGCTTCTTAATGCACAATATGATTAATTGCTTTTGACATAAAAACCCTGTCCTATAATCTAAGACAAGGCTTGTATATCGATTGAATTATTTACTTTTTATTGTTATACAAATCTTCTATGACTTCAAGTATTTCTTCTTTTGAAATATCTAGTGATTTACATTGTAAAACATCTTTACTAAAAATTTCTCTGACTAAATCATATTTCTTTTTCTCTAATGTTTTGTCAGTTAATGTTGAAATATATGTTCCTTTTCCAGAAATGGTGCGTAGATATCCGCTTTTCTCCAATTCTTCCCAAGTTTTTTTGATGGTAATGACACTAACTCTTAATTCTTTAGCCATCGTTCTGATTGATGGTAAATTGGTTCCAGACTTTAGCTCTCCACTCAATATTTGTGCGACAATCTGATCATATAACTGCTGATATATGGGAATGTCAGACATATTGCTGATAAAGAAGTTTTTCATTACTTAATTTGCTCGTAGTTTCTAGCAGATTTGGAAAGTGCAAACCAATTTAAGACAATAAATATAGTAATCCCCATGAATAACATCCCTAATTGATAGATCATATTTGGATTATCTATTATTCTAGCTGCCCAAGGAACCAATAAAGTCAATAATTCTAGGCCAACACCAAAGATAGTTACAACAATAGCGGCTAAGATTAAGGGCTTCCCAAAATAGTAAGCAGTTCTAAAATAGAGAGGTAAGAATACAATATTAAACAAAGCAAACATCATCAATGCATAACCAAAGAAAGCTGGACTTATGTCGATAAAGATATTAAAGGATCCATAAACTTGATTATGAATGATTCCAGCAATAGCAATAAGGATAATATGAATGAGTTCGATGATGATAACAGTTAATCCTTTAGAAATTGCGATATAGCTTTTTTTAACAGGTAGAACAGTAGTGAATTCGTAATCTCTTTGAGCTAAGTAAGCACTAAATATTTGAGGAATACTAATCCAGAAGAAATACATGAAAGCAACCATATAAACCCATTGAGGAATCATAATGAGTCCAGCAAGTAAGATAGGCAATATATAGAAAAACTTGTTAACTGATAGAAATAATTCTTTATAGACTAAGTTTTTCATAGAGTTGCACCTCTTTCTGCATAATAAATCATGATATCATCTAAACTTGGAGCACCAATCTTAATTTTATTATTTTCTTTAAGTTGATTAGTCTTAATTAATCCAGTAAATCCAAAGGCATTTTTCTTAAAGGATATTAAATCACTTTGAATCGAATCTAATGCATTTAATGATCCATTAACCAATCTATACTTCTCAATCAAATCTTCTTTAGGTAAGCTTTCAATCATTTGACCATGTTGGATAAAAGTTATATAGTCTGCACATTTTTCTAAATCGCTTGTGATGTGTGTTGAAAATAGAATACTTACTTCTCCATCTTCGATAATATTTTGAAATAGTTCTAATAATGAATCTCTTGCTACTGGATCGAGGCCGCTTGTTGGTTCATCGAGTATAATCAATTTTGCATGATGTGATAGAGCCAAAGCAATAGAATATTTCAAACTCATACCTTGAGATAATTCATCTATCTTTTTTTCTTCATCTAAATCAAATTTCTGTAAAAACTGTTGATAAAGATTATCATCAAAATTAGAATAAAATCTTTTAAAAACTTTTGTAATCTCTTTGATTTTTCTTTTAGGGTAAAAAGAATTTCCCGCCATAAATGCGATATCTTTTTTGATATCTAACTCATTTTCATCCATGTTTTTACCAAAGATTTCAACTGATCCACCATCTCTACTAATGATATTTAACATCGCCTTCAGCGTTGTTGTTTTGCCTGCTCCATTTTCTCCTATGAATCCCATAATATACCCTTTGGGTATATCGAAAGATACATCATTTAAAAGAAATTTAGGATATTCTTTTCTTAAATTCTTGACTTTTAACATCGTCATTTTAAATACCTTCTTTCATCTGTGTATGTAGTACATGTACAGTATACACAATAAGGATTTCAATGTCAACATTCACGCACTTAAAAAATAAAAAAGCTGATTACCAGCTCTTTATGATTACTATATTATATTCATTTTTCTTTAGCAATACCACTGATAAAAACAGTTTTCATAAATTTACTTAATCCAGAAATCTCAAACCCCTCTTGTTCTAAGGAATCCTGATAGGATCTTGTTAAATTACATCCGGAAGCAAATGTTCTCCAAATGGGATTGATGAATTTAAAGGTTCTTTTTAAAAAAGTATGTTCTGGTAGGACATGTTCGATAAAAATAATTTTACCATTTGGTTTTAAGACGCGTTTTAATTCTAAAATACCTTTAGAAACATCTGTTACGCTACAAAACACGAGTGTGTGAACAATCGTATTAAAAGAATCATCAGGAAAAGGTAGATTGGAAACATCAGCTTCTACTAGTTTTATTTGCTTAAGATCCATCTTTTGAATTCGTTTAGATAATTTTTTATCCGTTATAGTCAAATCAGTTATTTGATCAAAATTATAAAATTTAAGATTTGCCCCAGTTCCTGAGCCGATTTCTAATACTGCACCACTGGCTTGACGCATTAATCTTTTGCGTGCTTCTTTAATGCCTCTTTTTTCTAGAGGTTTCATAAAAAAGTCATAAAATGAAATCATATCATCACATCCATATTCATGATTTATTATATCACTCACCATGCACTAAATAGGAATTAATACTTTTTCACCTCAATTGATTGATTAACTTACACTTACTACGACATCACCAATAAATATTCTTGATGTATTTGGCGGGTTTGTAGAAAAAGTTATCGTAAATTTAATTCTGAAGCTTTCAGTGCTATATGATGTACTCACATCATATGTATAAATCTAGGTGTTCTAGATAAAAATAAATAATGTTTAAGATACTTTTGATTTATATGCCTTTATACTCTTTAAATAGATAAACATTTTTGTGTGTTGACCTATACTCATATTACTGATTTCTTGTGGCTGTGTTATAATTAAGGTAGATAAACATGAAATAAATGAGGTTAATATAATGGAAGAATCGATTGTAACAACAGCTAGGTATCAAGAAATTGCTTACGAAATTGCTAAGAAAATTGTTTCAGGAGAAATGGTTGAAGGTTCAAAGTTAAGTGGTCGTTCTTTAATATCTTCAGAATATAATGTTTCAAGTGAAACGGTTAGAAAAGCAATGCGCATCTTATCTAACTATTCAGTCGTTGAAGTTAAAGAGCGTGTCGGCATCTATGTATCATCAAAAGAATCTGCCTTAAGATTTATTGATCACTATAAAAATCAAATATCTTCTAATGAATTATATAATGAAATTCATATCCTTTTAGAATCAAGTAAAAAAGTTAACCACGAACTACAAAAGAAATTTAAGAAATTAATACATACTTCTAAAAATAATGTTTTCCCATTCGAATATTTTACTTATGAAATATTGGAAGGGGATCGTTATCTTGGTCAAACCTTTGAATCACTGAATTTTCAGGAAAAAACTAAAGGGTTAGTATTTGCGATTGAAGATGATGGAGTGATTTATCAAGCACCAGATAGTAAATTTATTATGAGAGAACACCTCATTCTTTACATCCTTGGAGATAAAGAAATAGAAAAAGAGACAATAAATTTCTTTGATTAGTAGATTAGAAAACACTTACATTACATATAAAAGAAACTCTCTAAAGGGCTTTAAGAAGCTCTTTTTAGTTCTAATAGGGCTTATTGCTACACTTCCTGTCCTTTACATACTGACAACCTCATGGTATAATATGGATTGTATAGATAAGAGGAGTGAAAAAAATGAAGAAATTTTTAACAGTTTTATTATTATTAATTAGTGTTGGATCACTGGCTGCATGTCAGTATGAATCCGATACAATCGTGATAGGTGAAGGTGATTGGCAAAGCAATCAATTTTACAATCAAGTTGCAAAATATATTATTGAAGAGGGTTATGACAACAAAGTAGATGTTACTGTTGTTGATACACCATTATTGATTCAATCATTAACAGATGGTTCAATTCAGGTTAATGTAGAAACATGGTCAGATAACATGCCTACATATCAATCTGATATTGCTGCAGGAAATTATACTCAAATTGGTGTGAATTTCTCAGATAATTATCAAGGTATTTATATTCCACAGTATTTAGCTGATGAATATGATATTGAATATATTGTTGACTTAGTTGATCATAAAGAATTATTTGCAGATCCTGAAATATCTAATTGGAATGCTGAAACAGACAAAGCCGTTGTTTATGGTGGACCATCAGGATGGCAAGTTACCGAATTCTTAATTAACAAGTTTACAAACACAGAATTATATCCTGAACTGGCTGCTAATTTTGAGTTAAGACCTTTAGAATCAAGTGCTTTATTAGATGCAACATTAATTGATGCTTATGAAAGCTCAGAACCATGGGTTGGATATAATTGGGAACCTACTGCTATTATGGGAACATTAGATATGGTTCTATTAAAAGATTATTTTGATTATGATATTACAACAGGTGCAGGCAACATGCCTACCAACGATGTAACGATTGTTGTCACATCAGGTTTTCAAGCTGACTATCCTGAAATATCAGAATTTTTAAGTAAATATGCTACATCGTCACAAGTTGCAAGTGATGCATTGTCTTATATGACTGAAAATGATATGACCGCTACTGAAACTGCAAAATGGTGGCTATCAGAAAATAGTGATATGTGGTCCCTATGGGTTACTGCAGATGCAAAAGCTAAAATTTTAGCTGTACTAGAACTATAAAAAATTAAGAAAGTAATGAAAAATATGCAGTGTTTTCACTGCATATTTCTTATATAAGAGGTATAAATATGTTTAGTTTTCCAGAATTCCTAAATTTAGGTGGGCCAGCAGCAGATCTCATTGATGCAGCATTTAGCTGGTTTAAAAACGCATTCGAAGGTTTCTTTGAATTCATTAGAGTTGTTATTTTAACAGCTCTAGATTTTGTCAATAATTTATTAATGAGTACTCCTTGGTGGATCTGGTTAACTTTAGTTATTGTTTATTTTGTTATGAAAAAATTCACATCAACCAAAGCAAGATGGATTACGATTGTAGCCATCATTTTTGCATGGTTACTATTTCATAATCTCATCATAGAAAATCCAGCAATTGATCTTAATCTAGGTAACCTAGAGACACCTTGGTGGATATTTGTTGTGCTATTATTTATAGTTACAAAATTTTTATACAACTATAAATTTGCTATAGTACTCTCTACATTATTATTAGCAATTGGTGTATTTGGTGTGTGGGATGAAATGATGTCCACACTAACAATTATTATTATTTCCGTTTTCATTAGTTTTCTAGTCGGGATTCCTACAGGCATTTGGATGGCTAAAAGTAGTCGAGTTGAAAAGATTTTAAAACCAATCTTGGATATGATGCAAACCATTCCATCATTTGTTTATTTGATTCCTGCTGTTATGCTCTTTAGTATTGGTCGCGTCCCAGCAACCTTTGCTACGATCATTTATGCAGTTCCACCTTTGATTCGATTAACCTATTTAGGGATTAATGGCGTCAATCAGGAAATGCTTGAAGCTGGTAAATCTTTTGGATCAACACCAAAACAGCTTCTATTTAAAATCCAGATTCCCCAAGCATTATCAACAATTGCTACAGGTTTGAATCAAACAACAATGATGGCAGTTGCAATGGTAGTTATTGCATCAATGATTGGTGCAGGTGGGTTAGGTAGTATTGTTTTAGTAGCCAATAGAAATATTGATATTGGCTCAGGATTCGTCGGTGGATTTGCGATTGTATTTCTAGCTATTATTTTAGATAGATTATTACAAGGTATTGCATCGAAACTTGAAGAGAATAGAGGTGACGCATAATGGGTGTTACAGTTAAAGTAGAAAATCTAACAGTCATCTTCGGTACAGAAAAACAAAAACAGGAAGCTTTAATCTTATTAGACAAAGGATTATCTGTTTCAGAAATTAAAGAGAAAACTGGAGCTACCGTAGCAAACAATAATGTCAACTTTGAGATTAAGGAAAACGAATTATTTGTTATTGCTGGATTGTCAGGTAGCGGAAAATCAACATTCATTCGAACACTTAATTTACTCAATCAACCCACAAGAGGGAAAATCATGATTAATGATGTTGATATTACGCAAATGACTAAAAAAGAATTGAGAGCTTTTCGGAGAAAAGATGTTTCAATGATTTTTCAACACTTTGGGCTTTTAAGCCATAGAAATGTTTTACAAAATGTTGAATTTCCATTAGAAATTCAAGGTGTCGATAAAGAAGAACGAGTAAAGAAAGCCATGGAGACTATTGAATTAGTTGGTCTTAAGGATTGGGAATTTAGTATGCCCAAACAGTTATCAGGCGGTATGCGCCAACGTGTAGGGCTCGCAAGAGCTTTGACCAATGAACCACAACTACTTCTCATGGATGAACCATATAGTGCTTTAGATCCGCTGATTCGACGTGATATGCAAAACGAATTACTTACTTTAGAAGATGATATGCAACGTACAATTGTTTTTATAACTCATGATATGAATGAAGCATTTAGAATGGGCGATAGAATCGCATTAATGAAAGATGGAGAAGTTGTACAAATTGGTTCCCCAAATGAATTTTTTAAGAAACCCGCTAATGATTATGTCAGGGACTTTATTGCTGATGTTGATAAAAGCCGGATCTTAAAAGTAAGAAGTGTTATGCGCAAAGTTAAATTTTCAGCTAGCATAACTGACGACATAGAACAAACACTTAAATTTATGGATGAAAAAGAAATTGACGTCTGTTATGTAACAGATGATGATGGAAAATTAATAGGTGCTGTTGAAAGATCAACTATAGAACATACAAGAAATAAAACACTTAGAGCACTGGTTGATACAGAAGTTTATGAAGTTGTTCAAAGAAATGCCTATTTAAAAGATATTTGGAGTGACTTAAAAAAATCAAAATATGATGTACCTGTTGTAGATTCAAAAGGTAGATTACGTGGAGTTTTAGGCTATGATGATATTTTAGAAGTACTCGCAGAGTAAAAAAATATTCCTTGGTGGATTTCCATCAAGGAATATTTTTATATTGATATGATTTTATTGTGTTTCATCCTTAAGTTTATCAAGGATTTTAATTGCGGTTTCTTTATACCATGATGCATTCTGTTTTTCTATCGATGTTTCTATTAAATCATTATATTGTCTATTTTTTTGTTTTAACAACAATGTTAAAGCATTTCTCATCAAAATTGTCTTACCTTTCCAAAGATATGACATATGAGTATATTGAGCATTAAATTCTTTTTCTGAAAATTGAAATAAATCTGTAATAGAGACCATTTCTTTACCAGATAACTCAAATTCAGGATGTACTTTGATGCCTTTATTGATATTTTTAGGACAAACCATCTGACAAATATCACAGCCAAATAAACTATAATTTGCTTGAATTTCATGATCTGTCAATACACGTTTTTCTTGGTTATAGTTGCTCATGCATTTCTCTATATCATATCCACCTTCAAATAATGCTTGAGTTGGACATGCGTCTATGCACTTTCTACAATCACCACAATCATCATCTATTGTTAGTATTAATTCACTTTCTAGTTCAACATCAATGAAAACAACACCTAAAAATATGTAAGAGCCAAATGCTTGATTGATAATCAGTTGATTTTTACCAAAAAAACCAATGCCAGCAAGTTTAGCGGCTAATCTTTCATCATGAGGGTGATTGTCGACACCATAGTCATATTGGAAATTAAATTTTTCCATAACTTTGACAATGCGTTCTTTTAAAACTTTATGGTAGTCGCTACCAAATGTATAAAATGATGGGACTAAATGTGTGGATGTATTTTTTATGATGCGTCTAGGATATGCTAAACCTAAAACAACCATTGTTGGATACCCAACTTTAGGTACGATTAGATCCATATGATGAGCTTCAGATAAATATTTTTTTGTCTTGATGATGCCGACAATATCAAATTGAGTTTCAAAAGCATTTTTTAAAATTTCTTTGATCATAAAAGCTCCTACATCTAACTAAATTTTATACGTTCACAATTTCAAATCCAGAACTAAAATACTCAACTCGATTCTTCATTTCTTGTTTTAAAATGTCATAAGCTTTTAACCCAGTACAATGACCCGTATAATACATTGGATTTAAAGCCAATAAGATTTTAGAAATCTTTTTAATGTTTTCTTCAGTTTCCGCTAATTCAGGAAATCTACTCACAAAATGAAAGCCACCAATCACTGTAGATATCAACTGAGGTGCTGCAATCTCTGATGCTCTTTGAATAATATTGATGATTCCATGATGCGCACAACCAGCAAAAAGTACATGTTTATCATGCTCTTTAATCATTAGATTTTGTTCATGATTAAAATCGTCTTTTTGGAATTGCTCATTTGTCAATTTAAAGAGCGTTTGATTGCTTCTAGGATAAAATTCTTCTCCTTTTACATCAGCAAATAGTGTTAACTCCTCATCAATTTCCAATCTTTGATCAACAAAAATGAATCGATTTGAATCAATTAAGCTCTGATCCAATCCATTATAGGTCATCTCATTTTCTTTTCTCATCGAATAATGTGCTTCAAATGCATGTTTATTGATATAAATCTTAGCAGTAGAATTCATTAGCATAAATGCATTTAATCCTCCACCATGATCATAAAGACCATGAGATATCACAACAATATCGACTAAAGACAAATCAAGATGAAGTTTTTCAGCATTGCGTAAAAATAAATCAGATTGACCAAGATCAAATAAGAGTTTATGCTTTTTTGTTTCTATATAAAAACTTACACCATGTTCTGATTCTATAGATTTTGTATGACTAGTATCTTCAACCAAACAGGTAATTTTCATTTGATCAATCCCTTCAGTAACCTTTCTATTAAAAATAATGATATATTATGTTTTCTAGACCATATTAATTATACCAAATTAATGTCCAATGAGCAAAATCAAGAGTTTTATTTTACTTAATATATTATATAAATAACGGCCCAACAAGCCGTTATCTATCTTATTTCAAATATTTAATTTTCTATTTTTTTTCTTTGAATCTTCATCATACTCTAAACTTGATGCATATACCACACAACCCCGATGGTGCCTGCACTCACAATCCATGACTGGGACCTAAACTAGAAGCTTCTGCAATCAAAAAGAATTTAATACCCACAACACTTTTAGCGATATCTGGGTAATGTTTGTGAATCAATTTGATTAACTTCATCATTTGACATTTCTTCTAATCTTTCTAATACTTCTGTTAATTGAATCAATGCGTAACTTTCACCTTCGTTATGCAATTATTTATTCATCTCCTAATTTTTCTATAAGAAAGAAATATATATTTCAGGATATATTGACATTAAAAGTATTTGAATAACTGTTGCTAAATTAATTACAAAATGACCAATCATAATGGGTGTTGGATTTCTTTTTTTTTGATACCAAAATCCTAATAACATAGTCAGTGGTAAAAACGATAGAAATCTATACATAATGTAATCAATATTCCAATAAAGTGGTATAAAACAGTGTTGAAGTGCATAAAAAAATGCGGGAATGATAACAGCTATCCATTTATTTTTGATCATATTAACACCAAAACCCAAGTATAGACCATCTTCAGCTAAAGTTGTGGTTATAGGTAGGATGATCACATTAAGAATTGCTAATCCAATTGGAATAGGGTGAACAAGACTAGTTGCAAAGTATGGTAATTCTCTATAAACGATAAAACCTGCTAAAAACATGCCTGAAATACCAATGGTTAAGATGATGATGATTCCATAAATTATCAATTTTACTTGTGTATAACCTTTTTGATAATGAATTAAATTCCTATATGTTGTTTTTAAAGATCGAGTAAGCCAAAAAAGTAAAATAATTGTAACAAAATTACATATACTGCAAATAACTGACCACCACATCATAAGTTCGTTTAAGGATTGATTATATATGAAAGCTATTGATAAAAATGTAAAAATAAACAAAGAACTTCTCAACGATAAAATGATTGTTACTTTTGATAGTTTCATCCTACACCTACATTTTTAAGTATTGATCAATTCATTACTAAAATATCAAAATCAATATAGATATAGATGAGATGATATTTAATATGATGTGGCTAATCATCCCAATATATAGATTCTCAGTTCTCTTAGCAATCAATGGAACAGGTAAAACAGCTAAACTTCTAGTAATCAAAACCCATGGCGACCAAAAATGATAGAGTGCAAATAGGAAAGCATTGACAAATGGTGCATACTCCTGACTGCGAATGCGAGGAAGTAAGTATCCTCTAAAATACAGTTCTTCTACAGCTGGTCCAATTATATTTCCAAAAATCATGATCATTAACCAAGTCATCAATAACTTGATCTGAGTGCCTTCAAAAACATTTCCCATTCTAAACCAATCTGGTGTCCACATGAAAAACTGATTCGTAATAAATTCTCCGAGTGGTTGTGATAATAAAACAAAGCATAAACTAGACCAAACAAGAATAATCAACCCATAAATAACATATTCAGATAATCTTGCCTTCTTTTGGTATAAAATGATATTTTTGAATGAAAAAGAATTGTTTTTTTTATATGCTACAAACAATAAGATACCCAACTGAGTTGGAATTAATGCTAAGGGTATAGCCATACATAGTGCCATCGCTACAGGATATCCAAGACTTGTAATCCATGGTGCTAGGATGATATAAACCAATAGTATGGGTACACCTGGTAGCAAATGCATCAGTATAGATTTGAATCTAGAGTGGTATTTCAAAGCATCTTGCTTCATATTTATATCTTGATTCATTATTTTTATCCTCTTTATTTAGATTTCTTGTTTTCTAAAAATGAAGTAAGTTATTGCAAATAAAAGAATGGTTCCTAATGTAGCAAAAGCTAAGTTGATGATACTATCATTTTGTGAAATGATGCCTAACATTATTTGAGTAACTAGCATAGCACCACCAGCTGGACTAAATTTAGAGAACTTAGGAATAACATTTAAAATCGTTATCAACGCTAATCCCACAAATCCATATATAGCCGAAATTGTAGGTGATTTTGAAATAACACTTGCAAAATTGGCTAATGATGTAAAAAATACGCCCATGAACCACATGAGGAGTAATGATATCCATAGTCCATCATAAGTATAAGATCCAAATAAAATATTGGTATAAAATCCACTGATAACAAAAGAGATAATATAGCAAACTGTAAATAATAAGATACCACTTAAAAGTTTACTGAATAGAAAATTAAATCTTGATACACGTTTAGTCATAACAAGTAAAATTGAACCCTTGCTTTTTTCATGCGAAACTGACCCTGTCATTACAATTAAGTAAACAATTAAACAAATTGAAGATAAATTTTTAAAATACTGTCCCCAACTGTCAATCAATGTTGGTTCAGGTAATGTAATTGATACACCTTGACCTAAACTAGCTAAGATTTCGTTGATGTATCGTGCTGTCAAAGGACTTAATATGGCAAAAAATATAAATAAAGAAACCATAATAACAAGTTTTTTTGTCTTAATTATTTCTTTTAGTTCCTTAATAAAAAAACTCATATTAAGCATGATTGCTCACCACTTTCATAAAAATATCTTCAAGTGTAGGTTCGAAGACTAAAAACTTCTTAATGATTAACTGATTAGATGCTATAATCTTAATCAATTCTTCTCGACCTTTATCCAAATTAAGAACTTTAACTACAATTTTATTGTGACTTGATTGATATGATTCCACCCACGGTACTTCTTTGATGAGGTGTTCAAGTTTGGATAATCCCCCATTATCAAATTCGATTTCTATATCTCTAGATTGACTCATTTTACGGATATTTTCAATAGAATCTTCAAGTAAGGCTTTTCCATCTTTAATGATAATAATACGATCACATATCTTTTCAATATCTGATAGAATATGGGTTGAGAAAAACACTGTGACTTTACCTGCTAAAGAACCGATAATCTCAATGACTTCTTTTCTACCAATTGGGTCTAATGCAGAAACAGGCTCATCTAAAAAAATTATTTTAGGTTTGTTAATTAATGCTTGTGCAATGCCTAATCTTTGTTTCATGCCCCTAGAATAACTGCCTATCTTCTTGTTTGACTGCTTTGTTAAGCCAACCAATGTTAATAAGTCGTTTGTTCTATTAAGACTTTCCTTTTTATCTATATGATATAGACTACCGCAAAATAACAAATATTCTTTAGCACTCATCCAATCATAAAATCCTGGAACATCAGGCAGAAATCCAATATCATTGTGGAAGTTTTGATGACCAAAGATAACTTTTTCTCCGAATATTTCAATATCTCCACTCGAAGGTTCAATCATCCCTGTCAACATCTTTAATGTTGTTGTTTTACCTGCACCGTTGGGTCCAAGAAAACCATATATTGACCCTTCAGGAACTTCTATATTCAACCGATCAACTGCATGATTTCCTTTAAAATCTTTCGATAGATTTTTAGTCGATACTGCTATCGTCATCTCTTTTACCTCCGAAAATCAAATAACCAATCGATCCAAAGAATGTACCTAATATAATAATAAATATCCATATCAATTTATTATCAAATCTGACTTCTGTTTTCTTTTTCAAATCAATCAAAGCTATCATCATTAAAACAACTTCAAGGACTATTAACGGTATTAATAGTGGAATTAAATCTTCAGGAATTGGCATTTTACTACTCCTTTTTAAGGGTGTCACTTGATGTTGTAGCAATTGTTGATATTTTTCTTAGTTTTCGAACTGGTGAAGCTTCATTACTACTTCTTTTTTCTAATAACTCATTAATTTCATTTTTCACATCTATAAATTCTTCATCTGACAGAAACAATGAAGTATATCTTAAAGCAAATTCTTTATCAAGATTCTTTAAATCATTTAATTGCTTAAAGTATGCATCAACATCTGAAAGAATACTAATGATAAATTGGGAAAACAATTCAGAAAGACCATCTTTTGTCATTTTTCTAACTGTTTCTTTCAATTCTCTTAAAGGATCATTTTTAAGTGCATATACTCTTTCAACAGTTCCCCTAACTTGATTTTCAGAAACTACCTCAATCATTCCATTCTTTCTAAGATCAATGAGATGTCTATAAAGTGTTGCTTGCGGGATGTCACCACAAATTTCTTGAATCTCTTTCGTCGTCACTTCTTTTTTTTGTGTCATTTCTCTAATAATCTTCAACCGTACTGGATTCATCATACTTTTAATTGCTTTATTATTCATTTATATCTCCTTTTTTGAACTAACGTTATCACTCATGATTATATTATCACTTTTGATAACATTAGTCAATATATTTTCTCATTTTTTTTAATATAGTTCTTATATGCTTTGCATATTTTGTTTGATTCTACGAAAGACAAGTATAAAATAACTGCCGAAAATTCCACTTATCTTTTAAACTTCAAATTAAAAATTTATATAACTTATTTTATATAATATATTTATATCTTTTTTATTCAATTTAAATGCAATGTAAACGTTTCTTGTCTCTTGACAATTTTTATGATAGGAGTATAATCGAGACGATACAAAGGAGATGATGTAATGAAATTAGTTATCTATATTATGCATGATAAATCGTTACTAGATAAATTTTTACAAAAACTGAATCAAAAAAATATTAAAGGTGCCACAATCTTAAATGGTACTGGTATGGCAAGAAAATTAATTGAAAATGATGATATGGAGTTTATTGGATCGCTTAAAATGTTATTTGATAATCCAAGAGTAGAGTCACATGTTATCTTGATGGCTTTGCAAGACGAACAAGTCAAAATAGCGTTAGACATCGTACACGAAGTTGCTGGTGATATGACAAAACCTAACACGGGAATTGTATTTACACTTCCAATTGACTATATTGAAGGATTCAAGAGTTAGGGGCAAAAGACATTGGATATTACACCTTTATTTTATACTGGACTCATGATTGCAACCGGTTTATTGTTCGGTAAGCTTGCTAAGATTGTTAAATTACCAAATGTGACTGGTTATCTGATTGGTGGGCTGATTGTAGGTCCTAGTGTACTCGGATTACTTGATGCAGATTTCTTTGCAGGTTTAGAACTCATTTCTACAGTTGCTCTGGGTTTTATTGCCTTTTCAATTGGTAATGAATTTAAAATTTCTTATTTCAAACGTGTTGGCCCTGGATCCATCATCATCGCCTTTTTTGAAGCATTTTTTGGAGTTATCTTTGTTTTAAGTATGTTACTACTATTTTTCGTAATAACAAAAAACTTAACCATAGAAACACTACGCTTCTCGCTTGTCTTATCTGCTATTGCTGCAGCTACCGCTCCAGCATCAACTTTATTAGTTATAAGACAATACAAGGCAAAAGGTCCTCTCACAGATACACTTCTTAGCGTTGTTGCAATCGATGACTCTGTAGCAATTGTTCTATTTGGGATTCTAGTTGCTGTAGCTAACGCTTTAAATCCTTTGGCGGTTCATACTTCATTAATCAGTCAAATATTCGCACCAGTTCTAGAAATTCTTATTTCACTTGGTATCGGTGCTTTCTTTGGATTAATCATTACTTTTGGTATTAAATGGTTTACAGGAAGAGGCAACAGAATTAGTTTGGTCGTCGCAGTTATCTTTTTAACGATTTTTATCGCCGATTGGGCAGGTGGATCATCTTTATTAGCTTGTATGATTGTTGGTGCATTCTTTGCCAACCTTTCTGAAAAGTATGAAGAAATTAATGGACTGATCTATTTTGTAACACCACCAATCTTTATCATATTCTTCGTTTTAAGTGGTGCTGAATTGCAACTTAATGTTCTACTTAGTATTGGCGCGATTGGCTTAATTTATGCATTATTCAGAGTCTTTGGTAAAATATTTGGGGCTTGGTTTGGTGCAAAAATCTCCCATTCAGATCCAGTTGTTTCTAAACTTCTCGGCTTTACCTTGATCCCTCAAGAAGGTGTTTCAATAGGATTAAGTATTGCTGCAGCTGCTGTCTTTGGCACAGGTAGCATCCTTGGTACTCAAATCAGAGTCGTGATTTTAGCAACAGTTTTGATTTATGAATTGATAGGACCAGTCGTGACTAAAATGGTTTTGAAAAAAGCTGGAGAAATTCATATTGACGCATAAATAAACGGCCCTTTAAAATAGGTTGTGGTTTTTAGGAAACACACCTTTCAAATGGGTTGTGGTGTCACACCCCTTTAAAATAGGTTGTGGTGCACAAATATAGGCATGTCAGATTGATTTCTGATATGCCTTTTTTTCTACCCTAAT
>JAHISX010000014.1 GCA_018817915.1 Bacillota bacterium | reverse complement strand
GACTGAAAATCCTTGTGTCGGGAGTTCAATTCTCCCTGGAGCCACCACTAACTGATAGTAAAGCCATTAAGTGGCTTTTTTTATTTTAGTTAACTATTAAACGTGTAGAAATATCTATTTTTTTATTTAATCAAAAATGGTATTCTAATATATATCAAGTCTTTTCATTCAATTAGTCTTAAAAAGCCACAATCATATGGCTGAAATAAGATTTACTTGATATATCGCTACGAAATGACTATACTATGGGTGTAACCAAGTGGTTTTGGTTATACTGATTCGAATAGGTCAAATCATTTTTGCACAGGGTGAAAATGATGCGTAATAGTTTGGTGGTACAAGCTATTACAGAAGCGTAGTGATGCTTATTTTCGCTACGCTTTTTTCTATAGTAAACCAAAATAGGGTTTTGAGGGTTCAATCTAGAAGATGATCTGATGATTGTACAAACTGCATTAAACAAAGCTTTTCTAGCATGTTTATTACCACGTTTAGAAATATGTCCATGGTAGTCAATCGATTTACCGGATTGAATGATGGTAGGATCAAGACCACACGCGGCAGTGAGTTGTTTAACAGTTCTATATGAAGACAAATCTTTGAGTTCAGCAACCAGCAAAGCAGCCATATAGGGGCTGATGCCAAAGATAGAAACAATCTTATGGTAATCCGTTCTAGTTTGAGCTAAATCAATGAGATGATTTTGATGACCAGAAATTTTTTCATCGAGATCTAAAATAAGATTTGAGAGCTCAACGAATTCATCGACGACAACGTCATCTTGTGAAACAGAATAAAGTGTCATCCTTGCAAGATCCTTAATCCTTTGAGCAGTCTTCAAAAAACGACAATCCATCCGTTTATGCATAGAAGCGAGTACTGTAGCAAGCCTGTCAACTCTCGTATTGACAAGTAGTTCAGGATGAGGAAACGACTTCAGTAAGGCCATATGGTCTGATTTGAACTTGATATCATTGGTAAGTGTATATTCATATAAGGGAAAGATAAGTTCTAAAAGCTGATGATATCTATTCTTATAGCGAACCATACTTTCATTGAGGGTAAAAATGTGCCTTGAAATGCTCTGCATTTGATGATAAATGGGTAAGTGTTCCTTTTGAAGATTGAACTTCTTTTCAAAATAGATGGCAGCGAGGTTGACACAATCGATGAGATCGGTTTTCGTTTTCCTAAGATTTCTTTTATGCTCTCTAGAAATAATGGGGTTCAAGATAATCACAACATATCCCAGGTTCTTAAAGAATGAAACAACTGGATAGTGATACATTGATGTCGATTCCAAAATGATTTCAGTCTGACTGATATCCAATTTGGATGCAAGAGCAACAAACTCCTCCTTGACATGATGAATCTCATAAGGGACAATCAAGGGTTCTAACTGGCCATTGAAAAGTCCAACCACTGACTTTCCTTTGGCAATATCAAACGATAAGCAATACATGATAAAACATCCTTTCTTTGAACAGTAGATTCATCTGAGCCTTAGACGACTTGATCATGCAGTTGATATGGATTCAAGGACCCGATATTCTCAAAATAAATACGTCAAAAGATAGATGAAAAGCCAGACATTTCGATGGATCAAAAACCCCTGTTATAATCTGGCTTAATCAAATCGCTGTTCGCTTCAATTATAAAACAGCTTACAAAGATAGTAAACCTACAAGGATCTTACTGTCTCCAAATATATAATACATGTTATAATCATATTAAATTCATAACATGGGGGAATTTGATATGCCGAGTTTATTGTTCAATATTGCTATTTTTATAGGTATTATTATAATTATAGCTACTTCATTATCTGGATTGAGAATCCTAATCCATCGTTTCTTTGATTTTTATGTTTCAAGGAAAGTTTTCCTACTCTATTTAATTTTTTACAGTATATTATTGTTAGCCGTTTTCGGATTAATTATCTATAATTTTTTTGATGATGGATTTATTGCTGTTTTAGTTAGCGTTTTCTCGGTGCTTATTATAGGATTGGTTGAGTATAAATCCATTTATAAACGCCATTTTGATTACGAATCATCTGGTAAATATATTTTATGTCTTATCGCAACATATTTTTTCAGTTTCATGTTATTAATCATGATTTCCAATTTATTAATCACTATTTTTCTATTACTCTTCAGATAAAAAAATCTAGAATCTTTTGCACTAAATTAGACAATGAAAGATCATTTTATGGTTTTTTTTATGTTGAAATACTATTTTTAAAGAAAATGTAAAGAATTTACCTATTATAATTTGAGGTGATAATTATGAAAATCAAGTCAATGTATATTTTTGAAGGTATCCATCAATTTAATATTTTCTCTAATTTTATAGAACAATCAAATTGGAAAATTGAGAATCAATTACTTAAAGAGAGAGTAATAAAATATAGGAATGAAGAATTTTATATTGGCTTACAGCAAACATTTAATAGTCAACAACTTACAATATGGGAACTAAAACAAGAAGAGATTGTAACTTGGATTGACACCATATCCTTACTTAGGAGAATTCTTCTACAACTTTTTAAAAATGGAATTTCCGTTGAAAATATCAATATTATTATGGAATATCCTTTGGTTTTTGGTAATCATATGAGATCCGATTACCTCATTGTGTATGATCGATTAATCATTGTTTTAGAATTTGGCATGTTTAATCAAGATGAAAAAAGAAGTGAAGAGAGATATACAAAAAAACTCCAAGAATCTATTAATTATAGACAAATTATATCTAATTTAGTAAGTAGCTCAGTTAATGTCATAAACTATGTGATGATCTATAGACCTGAATACGATTGCCGTAGAAATAACGATATGATTGATAATATAAAATACAATAATGGAGAAATAGATCTTTTATCAGATTTTATTATTCGCAGCATCAATAACCAAGACAATCTTTCAGCCATGAAACAACTTGAATCTTTGAATTTCAACAGATAATTATATATTTTATTTGACTTTAAAAATCTATATGTTATCATATAGTTAATCAAATAGGTTTGAAATTCAAACAAATTGAAGGAGAAGACAAAATGAGTGAAAAAATAGGACTTGTAGTTTGCGGTAATTCTGGTGTTGATTATTTAAAAATGGACTATCCTGTTAGGCTAATTAGATCAACTTTAAATCTTGCCGGAAAAGAATATGAAGACTATGTGGATATCCAAGCTAAAGAGTTTTATGATTTAGTAGTTAGTAATCCAGATATTGATATTTCCACATCTCAAACTTCAACAGGCAAAATTGCAAGCGTTTATGAAGAATTGCGTGATGAAGGATATACCGACATTATTACTGTTGTTATTTCATCAAAATTAAGTGGCACGTATCAAGGGGCAATACTAGCTAAAGAAATGGTTCATGGTGTTAACATCTATGTTATTGACTCAAGAACTGTCTCATATGGTGAAGCATACTTGATATTAGAAGCTATTAAGATGATTAAAGCCGGCACCAAAACAAGAGATATCATCGATAAACTAGAAAAAATCAGAGATAACATATATATTTATGTTCTAGTTGACACTTTGAAGTATTTAGTTAAGAATGGTAGATTATCTGCTACAAGTGGATTTTTGGGGACTCTTTTGAAAATTAAACCACTCTTACACATTCAAAAAGATGGCAGTTTGGTTCCATATGAGAAAATTAGAACTACAAATAAGGCACAACAAAGACTAATAGAAATTATTCATCATGATATTGAAGGAAAAAATGTTATAATGTTTATTGTTTACACGAATAATGAAGAAAAAGCACTTGAAATCCGCCAGCAAATTTTAGCTAGTAGACCAGATATCACAATAGAAGTAGTTCCATTGACTCCAGTCGTAGGAGCTCATGCTGGTCCAGGAACTTTAGGTGTAGGTTATATTGTAATATAAGAAAGGATGTGCAGTTGAATGGTTTCACCAAAACAAGTTATTAATGAACTTCTCGTAGATGTGTTTAATCAAATATTGAGTATAGAAGGTGTGACACTTAAGCAAAGAGGTGTCAAATTGTCTATGACTGAAGTACATGTTCTTGAAGCCATAAGAAATTGTGAGATTCCAACCATGGGCAGTGTCGCTCAAAGATTACGTGTTACATTAGGAACACTTACAACATCGGTTAATGTATTAGTTAAAAAAAATTACGTTTCAAGATATAGAGATGAAAACGATCGTAGAAAAGTCTTCTTACACTTAAACGATTCAGCAATTGAAGTTCTAAAAGTGCATGATGAGTTTCACGATGAGATGATTGTGTCTGTATTTAAAGATTTAGAACTTGAAAAAGACGAAGTGTTGATGAAATCTCTTGAAAATATTAGTCAATACTTTAAACAAAGATATTAATTTTGATATAAGTATAGAGCATCCTAAAGGATGCTTTTTTATTAATTTTAAATTTTATGCTTTTATTTACTAATTTCATAATGTATAATAATATTGGCTTGAAAATGGAAGGGTGGGGAGTTTATGTCTAAATATGTATATGGAATAGATGTTGGAGGAACAAATATTAAATTTGGCCTTTTTTTATTACCTGAGATGCATTTAGCTCATACATATGAGACTGAAACACCAGTTGTAGATCAACAAACAAGTATTTTTAATAAAATTATTGAATCTATTACCCAAATCAACAATGAGTATAATATCAATTTTGATGACATTTTAGGTATAGGCATTGCTATTCCATGTCCTGTCAAAAATGACTATGTTGAACATTGTCCAAATCTTAATTGGGAAGATATGAATGTTTCAAATGAATTAAGAAAACATTTACCTAAACACGTTTCAGTTGCTGTCTCAAATGATGCAACTATTGCTGCTTTAGGAGAAAGTCAAAGTTTTGATAAACCCTACAACAGTGTAGTTTTTTATACTTTAGGCACTGGCGTTGGGGGAGGAATTATCATCGATGGTAAAATTTTAGAAGGAAATACAGGTTTTGGGGGAGAAATTGGGCATATGTGGGTTTCTAATGAAGAAACTGACATTACTTGTGGATGTGGTTCTAAAGGATGTTTAGAACAGGTCTGTGGAACTGCTGCAATATTCAGATATGTTAAAGAACTCTCAAAAGATGAAAAGACAAGTATTGATATCAAGTATTTGACTGTTAAAAATGTATTTGATGCTGCAAAAGCTGGAGATAGTGTTGGTCTCAAAGTAGTTAATAGAGTCGCTGAATATGTTGCAATTAGCGCAAGTATTTTGGCAGTAGTAGTCGACCCTGAAGTGTTTATTATTGGAGGAGGAATATCGAGAGCGGGGGGCTTTCTATTGGATTTGATCGTTGATCATTACAAAAAACATGCAAGATTTTCAACATATAAAATACCATTCATATTAGCAAAAACTGGGAATAGTGCTGGTCTTATAGGTGCTGCACATTTGATAAAAAACAAAATTCAATAGGAGCTATATTATGAGGGATGTAAACACCAAAAAGAATTCACGAAGAGTCATCCACGGGACCGTTGCTGTCGGAAATATTGTATATTTCAATGTGGAAAAAGAATCAAACAATGTAAAAAATATAGAGTTGAAAGATTTATTTTGTGAACTCAACGATAATACAATCGATGAGTATATACAGTATAGAGAAGTTTGTTATGAAAGCAATAAGAGTGGAAAATGGATAGAAGAAATTTTAGATTTTATTTTTTTTACATTTGATACAGGAACTATTAGGCACAATTTTGTAAGATATGTATATCATCAAAAATATGATGTTTCCAAAGCTTTTGATAAAGCACTAACCGAGTTTATGAAGTCTTCAAGATATGAAATTCCAGTTAGCTTGTTATGTGTTAAACAGGAACTTAACTATCATATTTTTGAACTGAAAATGCGGTTAATGAGTAGATATGAAAACGTCATGCTGCAACGTAGAATTAGAAATATAAATTATGATTTTATTTTATTAATAGACGAATTTAAAAAAGATTATTTGTATAAGTTACCCAAAAGGATTCAAGGAATTATTTGCAAATCATCTATTCGCAAGGAACTAGCGTTTACTTATGCTCACGAGTTTGAGCTTCCATTAGCTATTCACAACTTTAATTATCAAGAAAATTCTAAAGTTATATTAGACGGAATAGACGATTTAATTATAATTGAACCCTCCATTGAAGAAATTAATCATTATCAAGAAAAACTTGGGAAATACACATATAAAATTGGTGAAGATTCAGGTTATTTACCATCTAAAATAAACATTTACGCACCAATGGTGGATTTACGAAATGCAGAAAAAATCGCATATGGAAATTGGTTTACAGGTATTGCACCATTTAAGACGGAGTTTTTATATTCAACAAAAGGGGCATTGCCTTCGTATAAAGAACAATATAAAATGTTTTATGACTTATTTACTGTTATGAAAGATAAAGAAATATATATAAGAATTCCAGATTTTCGTTCAGAAAGACCAACCGAATATTTAGGGTCAATATATACAGATGAGGATACTTTTGAAAGATATATGAAGTTTTTTGAGCTCAATATGTTGGCAATTGCTAAAGCATCAAAAGCTACAGGTAAAGAAATCAACATGCTTGCTCCTATGATTCGAATGAGTTCAGAAATTGAGTTTTGGAAATTTCACATACAGGCAGCTTTTGAGTATTGCGATCTATATAATGTTAGAGTTGGAATTATGTTTGAGACAGGTTCTGCATATGAATATTATGAAGAGTATAAAGGGATGCATTTTGTAATCATTGGATTGAATGATTTAGTAGAAGAAATATCGGATGATTTTGATCGTTACAGTCTTATGACAAAAGATGAGATGCTTGAAGAGTTTTGGCCTAATCTTCGTGATATACACCAATATTTCCGCAGTTATATGTTGCAAGTTAAGCATATACTTGCCGGTAATATTCTATCAAATCCAGAAATATTCCGTAAATTTCTTAAATCTGGATTTAGAGATTTTTCTATACGACAAAGCCAAATTAAATTGATAGAAAAAGAGTTGGTAGAGTACAATGAAACAAGAGGGACTTTTGTTGGAGTTGCTGCTGAAAGATTAGCTAAAAAAGGAACCAGAAGAATAAATGCGATTCTCAGAGATAAAAGAGAACGTGAAGATAAAATCAAAAGAGCTAAGGAAAAAGAGCTTAAAAAGATTGCCAAGGAAAAAGAGATTAGAGACAGTCATAAAGAAAAAAGAGAAGAAGTTATTAAAATAATTTTATCTAAAAATAAAAAAAAGAATAATGATGACGAAAATAACGAAAATTAATAAAATATAAGGGTAAAAGCACAAAAAGGGTTGCTTTTACCTTTTATTTAATATATAATAATACACGCTCGTGTGTAAATACGAGTAAGGCTGTGAAATGGAAGGTTGTTGACACACGGATAGCCGTTGTCTACGTGTTGAGTTTTTCCGTGGAGCAAGTCTATACAAGATTATAGGCGAAAGGAGCTATTAAAATGGCAAAAGATGTAATTAAGATTCGTT
>JAHISX010000086.1 GCA_018817915.1 Bacillota bacterium | reverse complement strand
TTCATTTAAAATCATCTTTACTATTTTTAGTTTGAAGTCTACACTGTACTGATTAATCATGGTTTCAGCTCCTTTGTATGATTATATTATAATCTTTTATTTAGGTGGTACCTATGTGTCCCACTTTTTCATAGCAGTCCAATATGAATAACAAAAACGAGGTTATCTTTCAATTAAGTTTCCTTCTTTATCAAATTGCTGTTGTTTCGAGAAACGCTTGTGTTCTACGTTGTGACATTTCTTACACAAGAACTCTAAGTTATCCTGATTTAAACTGATTGATGTATCCATTACATTTTGAACTGTAAGTCTTGTTTTATGATGAACATCTTCTCCCAATGCACCACAACGTTCACACTTTCCATAGACCAAAACAAACATTTTCATGCAGATTAGTCTTAAAGAAATTTGTAATCGTTTAAATGGTTGAGTAATCGTGTAAATAGTTTGGTAATCGTGTAAATAGTTTGGTAATCGTTAAAAGGTTAACAACTCATCAAGAAAATATCTGGACAAAATCTTTAAAGAGAAATTCAATCATACCAAATTCAAGTAAAATAGTGGAAATCACATATTTTTCAACAAAAAAAGGCTTGATATTGTCGTATCAAACCTATGCTCTGCTAATGTGTTGTGTGACCTATTTAGATACAATTACGCACCCCTAGTGATTTTTACGCACCCCTATTTTTTAGATCCTAATGTAGAGTATAAATCTCACTAACTCGATTGGCAAGAAATATATAGATGGATGCATAAGTTATCATAAACTTTCTAGCATGAGACACTCCATCTTCAATATATTACCTCTGCTAATTCATCTAAAGTACCGTAACTCTGTTGAATTGCATAGTAATCAACGATAACTGTGTTACTTACTTTTAGTAGTTCTTCTACGATTATTATAAATAACTTCATCAATAAAGGATTTATTTCTTTTCAAACTCACTAAGCTACGCATGAATAAGAGATCTCTATAATAACTTGACTGACTGATTAATTGACTTAACAATGTGTGCAATGAAACACCCTGTCTTACAACGACGGTCCTACTAGTCCTTTTATTATTGATGGTTTCTAAGTAAATGTTATTTGCCACATATTTTTTTATAAGGAATTTTCTTCTGAACAAATCAGTAATTGGTAATTTCTTATTCACTAAATGGTATCTCAGCTGTCTGATAACGTAAGACTTAATGAAAGAAGTAGGAAATAAATATCCCTTGAGGTTGATTTTGATTTCCTGATTATCGTGGCGATATGTCCAAACACCATTTTGATTAACAAACGTTAGAACAATATTTGTTTCTATATTTTTTGGTAAGGAAATATTCTTAAATTCCTCTACCTCATTTTTAGGATATTGCATTGTGTATTTCCAAAATAAAATCATTGAAAATGTTCCTATAATTATCGGTAAAAGAATTCCAATTACTAAAAGAAGTTCGGAATCGAAAACAAGAGAAATTGGTATTGTTATAATACTTGAAATTAAAAGAAGTAAACTAAATAGAAACATTTTTTTCATGTAAATCACCCTCATTTTAATAGTTTTCAATTCTATATTTTAGATTGTAGCAAATTCTCTGTTTACAATAATTGTGAAAATTCTACACTTATCTACTAATAATCTTTTAATTTGTGTAACACTACCAATTTTATGAAGAATATCACAAGCTAATTTCTTGATTTATATTCTAAATAAATTGTATATATTTTTGTGAATATTTCTTTATATGTTTTCCCTACATAGAAAACATAATCTAGATTGGTCCAACCATCCTCAAGATCTTGATCATCCGTATTCTTATTAGCAATACAATAACCTATGCTTCCATTGTCAATTTTAACAACAAACATCTCTTTTTTATTGAGAATAAAACTTACTATATATTCAGCTCTATCATTGTTATTTGTATTTGCATGTAAACCAGTAAGTTTGAAACCAATATCTCGCAAGATTTTTAAATCATTTAGGTTGTTGAGTCTTTCATTATATAAAACAACTAATAATTCGCTAGAATCGTGCTCGCTTACATATTGCTGCAGTCTATGAAAAATCTTACTGTTCCCAAGCCAGCCAATAAAATAAAACCAAAACATTAAAAATGTAAGTGTTACGATTAATCCAATAACACCAATCACTTCACTCTTTTTCCAATAAATGATTGTAAAGATTGCAGAACAGATCATAAGAACAGATGCCAAATATCCAATTATTGTATATATTTTAATTTTCTTTTTATTGAATAAATCTTTGAACATTCTAGCACCTTCTTTTTTCTTCTCAATGGTACTTCTCTTTAAGTTAATAGTTTTTTGAGCAATGCGTGACATTCTTTTGTGAAATCATCAACTTCATTAATATCTTCAATTTCAATCTTTGCTATTTCTATATGTTCATGAAAATCATGGATATTTGTTTCATTAGTTTGTTCAGTATTTGCAACTTCATATATTTCTCTACTAATTGGTAAGACATACAAATCTGATAAAAGAGTTGAATTCTCACTAAATGGTACAACTATTCCAAAATTTTTCTTATGCCAATAATCGCTATAACTTATCAGTGAATATCCTTTTATGAAGTTTGGGAAATCTACTTCAATAGATTCTATTGATTCCCATATTTGATCATTATCTGTACCATCTTCGTTTGTACCATAGTTTCTTAATGGCCAGTAATCAAAAGTCTGAGTAGTTTTCCCTGGTCCTAATTGACACTCACCTAATTCATCACTATCAAAATCATTAATTGATGTATAATCTTTTATCGATCTTTTAATGACTGAGTATCTTGTTTGATTAGTTTCTTTCAAATCAATATCTTTAAAATGCTCAAAATATCCATCAATTCTATCCATTGCTCCTTTGAATGTTCTGGATAAGTAATGTTCATCATCGCTTGGATAATCTAAATCCTGGATATGTAATTCATAAATATAATCTTCTTCATGTTTCAAAAACAATTCTTTTGCTCTAGTTAAATATTCTAAAGAGATATTAATTCTATTTTTAGTATCATTTGCTTCAGTGATAGTATGCATTAAATTAAGTAATTTTAACTTCGAATCAAAGTCCAAACTGTAAATATAAATAAGATAGATCATTTCATTGTCAGAAAACTGAAAGCGATTATTTATAATAAAACCCTTTAATGATTTTGAAATTTTTATTTCGTCTATTATAAGCATATAATCTTCAAATTTCATAAGTCTAGTCTCCTATTTTCAATGCTGAATTACATTACCAATTTTATAACATCACTAATACCTAACTATCTTTAGAAAAAGCCCCTAAAAGATAATTCTTCTATCTATAGAGGCTTTGTTTTTTTTACACTTCCACTTAACCCCAAGTAGTATATTATTTTAACTTGTGTTGGGTGACCTATTTTAATACAATTACGCACCCCCTATCAAGAAATTGAATATTTATTAGAAAAACATTCTATTATAATCAAGTTTCACTCTAAAATTGCTTGCTTTAAGATCGTGGTTTAGTCTTTTTTTATATGACGATTTTAATTTAAAAAAGAGTGGTGTGCTTATCATGAAGATTATTATGTCTAGTGATACCAGTATAATTCCAAGTGTTGTAAGTGGTTCGGTGGAAAAAATGGTCTCTAAAATATAGATAATCCCCGCAAATATAAATGCACCACTAAATAAACTGGCCATTAGTAATGTGAAATGTAATTTCTGGATTATATTCATTTTTCTATAATAATAAGATCCTATGCTTTCATTGTCTTTTTGTCTTATCATTGGCATTACATCATTTATTTCCGTCATATCCTCATCATAAAAATACACATAAAATGTATCTCCATAGCTTAAACATGACTGTTTAAATCCTAATTGAACTAATACTTCACAATCCGGTTCATGTAAAACACATACAGAGGAAATATTCTCTCGATTCATAAATTCAAGAATCACTTGTTTTATGTACCAATCATCTTTAAATTTTTCGTAAAAATAATAATATTTAATTATTGCGCTTTTGAATAATTTATCGTTGCCATAAATGAGATACCCTATCACAGCATTATCGTCAATGACTAAAATATATCTATCCCCATACCCATCGAAAGCATATTCTCTGGATTCAAATATTTCATCCTTATCTTCAAATCCCCTATAATTAATTTCTTCATTAATTATCGTTCTAAAGTCAAAGTCACTCTTGTTATCTGCGTCATAATTAACATATTTTATGTTTCCCATTACTCTCTCCCTAAAATATTACTAGATTTGATAATTGACTTATCATTACTAAGTTTATCATGTTTTTCACTAAACCACACTAGCACCAATGATATCTTTTGATAAAACACATATTTGGTTAAAAAGATCAAAATGCATTTTAGTGAATGCTTTAAGTTCTTCATAGTTCTCATTAAAAGATATTTCTCCATTCATCACTTCAATAAGCATTTCATAATTTTCTCTCTCTTGATAAATATTGACAACTTGAATTAATATTTTACCTAATGAAATCACTATGCGAAAAGTCCTACTGGAAATTTGAATACTTCTTTTTACAATATATTCAGACAAGTCATAAAAAACATCTCTAGATAATTCTCTGACTTTCTTTTCTGTTAACTGAGTCAATTGAGATTAATAATTATCTGGCTTTTGCTATTTGTTGTGTCATGAGCAAAATCATATAATTGGGGATTTGTCCTATGATTAGGAATAATTAAACTATGTTTTTTTTGTTTTACAAGATTTATATATGATTTATTACTTGACTCAATTAAACTACTCATTGGGGATTTGTTATAACTTTTAATGATCTTATATACAGACGATCTCATAATTTTAGGAAATTTTCCTGCTTTTTTATATGCTTTCTTATCAGTTTCTTTAAATGGCATAAATGTACCTCTCGTGATTGAAATGGATTATTATTGACTTGTCATAACGTAGTTTTACTCAATTCTAACAAGCTTAATATCTATTTTATTCAAACAACTACTTAAATCTGTCTAATGCAATAAAACTTTAAATATTCTCGACTTGAACGTTTTCACAAAAGAAACTCAGATCAGGCAGTTTGTAATCTTTTTTAGAGTTTGTATAACAAGTGTAATATATATCAATTTTTAAAAATCCCTGTTCAAAATATGGTGTAATACTAAATATTACTGTCCCATTATGTTCGTCGACACATTTAACTAAATCATCAAAATTTTGTGGATTATAGTCTTTTGTTTGAAATTTAAATTCTACTTCATTGTTAAATGGAATAAAATCAATTGCATTTTTAGTTTCAAATATACAGGTTAACTCTTGATTGCTTTGATTGAATTGAATCTTAGTAATATTTGAATCATGTTGCGATTTAATAGTCATAAAACGAAACCAAGGGATTGTTACCCATTTTATAAATTCAGGAGAATTTATTTTTGAACCTAGTTCAATTAATAATAGATTAAATTCCTTAATATCATTTAAAAACAAGTCATAGATTTTCAGTAGAATATGCTTATAGTTGCTACCCATCATACGCCAATTCTTGCTAAAAAAATCTTTTTCACCTACAGCAACAAGAGATATCCCTCCGTCTTTAAGTTCCAACATAAATGCATAAAAATATTGGTATACATGGAATTTGCCCTTATTAGGTATTCGAGTTATTTTTCTGATAATTTCTATTGTTTTTGTATTCTTCTTTTTTCTAAAGAACCATTTGATAAACTTGCTTTTATTTTTTGTTGCAAACCAATATTTATGCATCTCCTCAAGAAACTCTTTTGTTATTTTATATCCTGATTTTTCCGGTATTACTGAATCAATTTGACAATAAGGACATAAAGCGGTTCCTGATTTCTCATTCAGATAACTATCAATCTGTTTTGGATCAAATATTTGCAAACAATAAAAACAACCACATTTTGAATCTTCTGCTAATAATTTTTTGTTGTCAGAACTAAATTTATGAGCTTCGATTAAGTCTTTATTATCCATAGAATTACCTCCACATATTTTTGCTTAAAACTACATCCTAAATATAATTACACACACTAAGTATAACAAAACTGTGACTAGTTTCCGTTAAAATCTATTCCTAAATCCTTGAAATCTTTAGTCAATTCATTGTACTCGTTAATCATAATTTCTTGCTTGGGAAATTTATTCAATCTATATAGAATATCACCACGAATATACTCCATGACGCTTTTTGCTAAGTTGGTATGGCATTCGTTCTCAAATGTATTTTCAGGAAATATGTCAAAAAACATTTTGAATATACCTTTGAATAAATGAATTGTTTGGTTATATAGACCGCTATAAAAATCTATACTAACATCGTCTGTTGCATAATTTTGCTTTTTGTCAGATATACCACTAAGTCTATAAATATGATGTGTAATCGGGTTCGAATGTACAGAATTTGATAATAAGGAATATTGATGTTCATAGAAGCCTACTGACAAATAATCATATACATCTTTCCAACTTCTAGTAGACTTTCTATTTATAAATTTTACATATCCATTTCCATCTTTTTTATTCATATAAAACCTATATGCAGCAAAAGAATCAAGCATTGTCCTTAATATTATTGATGCGTAGCTAAAATTTCCAGTAAGAAGTAAGGTCTGTAAAACCCTAAAGCTATATGCTGATTCCATAAAATAAAACTGAGCTACATCTTGAATCGTATAAATCCAATGATTTTTATCTTCAATTAGCTTTCCCTTACAATATCCCATGCAAAATAACAAGTCAATCATATGTGCATATACTTCTCCAGAAGGCTGATGATCTTGTATGATTTTCTTTCTTCTGTATTCTTCAAACTCCACCAAAAACGTATAATTCATAAATTGATCTCTCATATTGGTCCCCTTAACAAAATAGGATATATATCATTTCAATAATATTACTTTCATTATTCTCAGATTTTCTTCTAACAAGAATACTACTTAATAATCTGCTTAACCAATTCATATTTTTTTACCTTTAGTTTTTATTTCTTTTGCATGTTTTTGTATTTTCCAAAGAACTGCGCCTTTTGCGAATATAGTGCAGTCGTCGAACTTAAATTGGTATTCCTTTATTTCATCATATATGAAAATTAGTTTAAATGTGTATCTAATGTCACTACTACCGTATTTATCAAGACCTACAGTAATAGCTTGTGTTGATGTAAAACTAAACTCGCCTGTCCCAAAGACTTCTGATTGTTTCGGAACACTTAATGCGAAATCAGAATAAAACGTTCCACTTTGATACTCGCTTTTAGTTTTAAATGCATGCATTTTTGCATTAGTGAGTCTATTTCCATTTTCATCTTCTATTTGCAAAAAAACTTCAGTGAATAATCTTTCAATCTTGGAATAGTTTTTAATAATAATCTCAAGTTTTCCTGGATCTTGATTGTTAATAAATAGTTGTTTATCTCTGAGGATAATTTCGATAGGAGAAATCCTGTTAGTGTAGATACTTTCAAAATCGCTTCGAATCATCTTCTTTTTAGATGATCCAATTCGAATCCATGACTCTCCTTGATCTATGATATTAAATTTCTTTTTAAACATAAAAGGTCTTTGTGATTTATCAGCATTAATTGTAAGAACTAAAAAGTTTTTTTCTTCATATGTGTGTCTTGAAAAAGAAATGTTGATGATTGGTTCGATGTTCTCATATACTGTTTGTTGAAACTCCGAATCATCTTTTTCAAAATTAGTATCTAATCCAGTTAATTCGAGTTGCCCATTTTTTTCTTTGACTCCATATACGATGTATTGATTGCCTTCAAATTGACTATTTGCAAATGCTATTACATCACGCAAAAAATCAACTCGATTTTCTATAAAATCAATCTTCAACTTATAGTCAATCCAGTTTAATTCTTTAGGATTGTTGGAAATTAATTGTTCAAAAATATCCATTATTTACCCCCCTACCTTTAATCCTGTTTTCTAGTATACTTACATATAGGAAAATTAGTGCAACCAAGAAATCTTCCATAAGGTCCTTTTCTTTTAACCAATTGCCCACCACAAAAAGGACAAATATTAGGATTATAACTTTCAGCTTTATTTGCTATCTCAATAGGCTTTTCTACTTCCTTAATTAGCAGTTGTGGTTGTAGTTCCGAAGGTGTTCCAATCTTTGAGATGTGCTTTTTTGATTTGAAAATTATCAATATGACAACAATAATAATGATAAATACAATGGCAGCAATAAAATAATATAATACTGGAGGTGTGAATAACCATCTGAAAAATTGAGCTATCTTAACTAAAATATAAGTTAAGAGAACGAAAATGAAAACTCTGACACCCCAGTGAACATCGCTCATTTCTTTTGAATCATGTCTGCCAATAGCATCAAAAAGTATTTCAACAACTCCAAATGCTATTGATCCACTTATCAAACTAATAATAGCAAAAATGATGGTATCCGCAATAGGATTACCTGTAATATTTACAATGCTTGATATTAGTTCAATTAATGCTGCCCCCATAATATCTCCTGATTTCTGAATATAATAAAAAGTGCCTAACAATATAACACAGTTATGATCGAATTGATATCTTAATTAAAATATCTTCTATACATAACATTTTAGCATAATTAGGCACTAAAAATCTAACCTTATTTGATTTTGATGTTAACTTTGTTTAGTTTTCATCATTCTCATATTGGTCTTTCAATCCACAAATATTACAGATACAAAGTTATGCTGCATATTTCTTTGCTACTTTTTTAGAAGTTGCATAGGCGGCATAAAATTGTAATCGTGTAAATTGTAAGGTAATCGTGTAAATGATTGGTAAATCGTGTAAATAGTTGGGTAATCGTTAAAAGGTTAACAACTCATCAGGAAAATATCTGGACGAAATCTATAAAAAGAACTTAAATTATATCAAATTC
>JAHISX010000085.1 GCA_018817915.1 Bacillota bacterium | reverse complement strand
TTAACTGTTTTGGGTTAAAATAAGAGTGTTCTAATTGGGTATTTGTCATGCTTCAATTATACCAAAAAACCACCCTGGTTTCCAGAGTGGCTTTTTTGTTATCAAGGCTGAAACTAATCTATTTCGTTACAGCCCCTTTTTTCTTGGGTGAACAATCATCATTACAACCTTTTGCGTATGCACAGTTTGCACATATACTTTCATCCTTCTTCTTAAACATTCTGTAAACAATTAAAAAGACGATGGTGATGACTATTATTAAAATGACAATATCGGCAAAACTCATATCATCACCTCGATTAAATGTCCAATTTGATAAACTAAAACTGCAAGAACCCAGGCTATTCCAGTTTGAAATAAGACTGCCTGCCACATTTTCTTTGTTGAACCTAATTCCTTATTCATCGCACCAATAGAGCCAAAACAAGGTGCACTAAAGAGATTAAAGACCATGAAAGCATATGCTGAAGCAGGTGTAAAGAATGAAAATACAGAACTACCAAAGATCAATACGCCTTCAGATGTTGTATCTGAATAACCAGCAATAATTGCCATGGAAGCAATGATTTGTTCCTTAGCAACTAAACCTTGAATCGCTGATACAGCTGCGCCCCAGCTGTAGGTGCCAAGCATTGGATAAAATATCCATCCTAAAATCTTACCTATCGATGCAAGTATGCTTAGGTTCGGATCAACACCATAGCGAAGTGTCCAAGAGAAACTGATTAAGAACCAGACAATAATGGATGCGAGCAAGATGATTGATCCAGCTTGAGCAATAACTGCTTTTACTTTCTCATAGACATCAAACAAAATAAACTTGAAGTTAGGTATTTTATAATCTGGTAATTCTAAGATAAAACTTGAATGTTTGCCTTTAAACCAAAATTTCTTCATAATGAATGCCGAAAGGAAGATAACACCAATCGCAAAGAAATATAAGGATGCACTAACAAGGCCTGAGTTTCCTTTAAAAAAGTAACCTGCGAACAGTGTAATAATTGGTAATTTTGCACTACATGGAATAAACGGCGTCAACATGATGGTCATTCTTTTTTCAGTTTCATCATTGATTGTTCTTGCTGACATGATGGCAGGTATACTACATCCACTACCTATAATAAATGGAATGAGTGACTTTCCTGATAGTCCAACCTTTTGAAAAACTCGATCTAAAAAGAAAGCTATTCTAGCCATATACCCTGTTGTCTCTAATAAAGAAATCAATAAGAATAAGATAGCAAGTTGTGGCAAGAAATTTAAGATGGCACCAACACCAGCAATCATCCCATCAACAACAAGACTCACAGACCAAGAGGATGCACCATATCCAATCAATAGAGATCTAGTCCAATCACTAAAAATTGACATGTAATTACCAACCATTTGAGCCGTAAATGAGCCAATAGGTCCTGCAGCCAAATAATAAATTCCAAACATGATGACCATAAAGATTGGTATCGCAAAGACACGATGCAATAAAATATTATCTAATCGATCTGTCCATGTCATTTGATCTCGATTTGCAGTAACTGCTTCATCTCTTATATTTTCAATATAACGATATCTTTCATCAGCAACGACTTGTTCCATATCTCTTAAATATCGTTTAGATAAATCATCAACAATTTGTTTTGTTGCATCATTATGGTATTGGACAAATGTTTGATCATCTTCAATGAGTTTAACAGCTAAAAATTGTGGATGCTTTGACTTTGTAACTTTCTTAATGGATTCAATGGCTTCTTCTAGCTCATGATCATAAATATGTTGATATAAATTTTTCCTGTAATCTCCCATTTTAATGTATTGAATCAAATTGAAAACATTGGTTTTTTTCAATGCAGAAATAGAAAGAATGGTTGTATCTAATCTTTCTTCTAAAGTCTTTAAATCTATATGTATGCCTCTCTTATCAGCGATATCACTCATATTTAATGCAATAATCATTGGAATACCTAATTCCAACAATTGCGTCGTTAAATAAAGACTTCTTTCCATTGATGTCGAATCAACGATATTTAAGATCAAATCTATTTGTTCTTCAAATAAAAATTTTCTTGAGATTTCTTCTTCTAGACTATAAGGACTGAGCGAATAAACACCCGGAAGATCGACGATTTCATAGTCAGTACCACGTATAACCCCAATTTTTTTCTCAATGGTTACCCCTGGCCAATTGCCTACCTTTTGATTGGTTCCAGTCAAAAGATTAAAAAGGGTAGTTTTCCCTGAGTTTTGATTGCCTATTAATGCAACTCTCATGAAATCACCTCAACATCAATCAAAGACATATCATATTTACGAAGACATAATTCATAGCCTCTAACTTCAATATCGATAGGATCTCCTAGAGGAGCAATCTTTTTAATTTTAATTTGAACGCCTTCAGTAATCCCCATGTCAAGAAGTCTTCTTCTTAAGGCTTTATCTTGAGCATCCAAAAAAACCACCTTGGCTTTTTGTCCTTTTTTTAAATTGGAGAGCTTAGTTTGGTCACCTTTACGGTATTTTAATGCTCTTAATTTCATCTTGTGAGCTCCTTCAATCGAAATTGTATCAACATGTTCATTATAAAAGAACGCGCATATAAGTCAAATGATATCATAAAGATTATGAATTTCATTATAAATAAAAATCCACGTCTTGAAGGCGTGGATTTTTATTCAAGAAATTTAATGAAAATTACTTTGAACATGGTATAATATTTTTAGAATTAAAGTATGGGGTATGTACTATGTACAATTTGGATGTAGAAACAAATATAATTTCCATGATGATGTTATTGACACTTTATATCAGTTTAAGAAATCAAACAAACCGTCACGAGTTCATCAATCGATTATTTCTTTATTTATTACTTTTTAATATGGCGATTTTGTTTTTTGACTCATTTCAGATTGTTTTTGATGGTAATTCGACACTTTTAGGTGGTCTGATATCTAAAGTGACCACCTTTATATATTATTTTTTAAACCCAGTAATACCATTGTTATGGGTGCTATATATTGATTTTCATATCTTCAAGAGTAAAAAAAGAATGATGCGTGCTTTCTATGTCAGTTTACCTATTTTGATTGCTCATCTTAGTTTTCTTATTTTAAGTACAACAGGTAGTGGATATATCTATTATATTGACTCTGCTAACAACTATTCTAGAGGACCCATGTTGTTAATTACTGTTGGCATTACATACGGATTTGTGTTAGCAGCAACATTTATGGTGATTATCTTCAGGAAAAAGATTAGAAAAGATGAAGTCCTACCCTTATTATTATTTGCCTTACCACCAGCTGTAGCTGCACTGATTCAATTGGCTAATCAGGGATTAACTATCATATGGCCATCAGTTACAATTTCGTTACTCATCGTATATATCTATATACAGTCTAAGCTTACAACAACAGACTACTTAACAGGACTATATAACAGAAGAGAGTATGACAATCGGGTTATCACACTAAATCAGCATAGAAATCGTAGTTTAAAACTGTCAGGAATTGTTGTTGATATTGACAATTTTAAATCTATTAATGACAATTACGGCCATAATGTGGGTGACCAGGCATTAGTCAATATGGGAAACATTCTTAAAGCAAGTGTTCGCAAAGATGATTTTGTTGCAAGACTTGGTGGAGATGAATTTTCGATTATGTTGATGAATCAAGATGAAAAAATCTTGAAAGATATTGTTGAACGTATTGGAATCAACATTCAAACTTTTAATGCATCAGGAGAATTTCCATACCAGATGAATGTAAGTCTTGGCTATGATTTATATCGATTCGATCAATTTGAGTCTATCGAGAAATTTTTCATCTATTTAGATCACAAAATGTATCAGGCAAAACATTTCAATAAGGATAAATAGAACAAGCTTCGGCTTGTTTTTTCTTATTATGTTGGCCGAAGGGTAACATAATAAAAAAAGGGTACAAGTACCCTTTAATAATATTCTATATGAGTCAATTTCCCATAGTTTCAATTTTAGCACTATATTTTCGAATGTCAAACTTTCTTTCTAATCCTTTATCGTTCATATATCTAAGTTTTCCAAAGATTGAGCGTTCTGTCCATGCTCGGTCATGTTTACCAAAACACCAAGCAATTCCAGCATAGCTATTGGCATCTCTGCCATCAATAAAATACTTATTATTTAAATATTTAATTGTCTCATAAGCATCTTTAAAAGACATTGTCCATTCGATAATCTTTTTAGCCCAATACATTCTCATGTAACTGTGCATAAATCCGGTAAGATACATTTCTTTCATTGCCGCATTGAAATAAGGATCATGTGTTTTGCTCATCTCGATTTGTTCAAGTGAATAAATATATGGTTTAAAATCCAAATGATGGATTTTCATGGTCATATATGCCCAAGGTTCTGTCATTGTCTCAAATTGGTCATACCCCTCTTGATAATAGACATAATTAAAAGCAAGTTCTCTTCTTACAACCAATTGCTCAACAAAAGCGTCATAGACTGCCCCATCCATCTGTTGTCTTTCTAAAGCCAATGTGACTCTTTCATAGATCTCTAATGCTGAAATTTGTCCAAAATGAAGATACATGGATAGCTTAGAGGTATCATCATGACTTGGATCATTACTTTCAAGATAGCGACTGGACTTATATGTGATGAAGAGCAAACATAATTTAGAAGCTTCTAAATACCCACCTTGATAAGGTATTTGTGGCATATCTTCATGATCTAGATTTAACCTTTTTAGTGTATGATTCATATCACTTAAATCATCATCACTTGATATTTCTACTTGATTTTGATTCTTGAGTACACTTAATCTCGTAAAATCACGAAATTCATTCACTAATCTTCTAATTTTAGGTCTCAGCGTATAAGCACCATATTCTGCCTTTTGTGAAGCTATAAGGACGGGAACAATTAAATCTGTGTCTACACAAAAGATAGACAAGTGTTCAAGATTAGTTTTTGCATACTTTACAACATCATCTCTCCATTGTCTTTGATGTCTTAAATATCCTTGGTCCATCACAAGACAATGAGTTTGATCAAGATAAGGTAAAATACCCACTTCTGGTGAAGCAAGCTTTAAAACATAAGATATTTTAAAATTTCTTAATATCGCGAATACTTCTTTTAATCCTTCTAACATGAATTGATAGTGTCTTCTGTTTGCTTCTGGATAATTCGCAGATAACCCAAAATACACCAAAACAGGTAAATCATTTTGGTTAGCGATTTGGATTGCATATTCTAAAGCATGGTTGTAATGCACACGCTGAGATTGTTGCATCCAATATATGACATATTTGCCTTTGTGGTCTGAATTGCCTTTTTTAAGAAGTAAAACTCTATTAAAATTCATAAATACCTCAATCAATCTTTGATTGCTTATATTTTAACATAGATATCATCCTTATTTATTTGTAAGCACTATAAAAAGCATCTTATTTGTACTCTTAATAATAAATGTTATACTTAACTTGTAAAATATTTATAAGGAGAAAGAAATGGAAAACGAAAAATTTTTAAAGCTTAGAAAATTTAATATGATTATGGGTGGACTTCATTTGGTTCAGGGGATATTGATGCTATTTTTGGCAACTACTGTCATTCAAAATATTTCACAATTTAAACCTGCTATTACTCAAAACTTCCTTGAGTTCAATCAAATGACTCAATCGTTAGAACTTAGTTCTTCAACGATCTTCGAATTACCTTTTGGTATTCTTGTTGCTGTATTCTTATTATTATCAGCTGCTGCACATGCATTAATCTCTATACCAAAGAAACTCAACAACATTTATAATGAAGATTTAAAGTTAGGCATCAATAAATTTAGATGGTTTGAATATGCATTAAGTTCATCTGTCATGATCGTGTTGATTTCTACATTATTTGGTATTTATGATATTGCATCACTTGTTTTAATCTTTTTCGTTAATGCAAGTATGAATTTATTTGGTCTTGTTATGGAGCAATTAAATGCAAGAAGAAAAGAAGGCGAAAAAGTTATTTGGGGACCATTTATTTGGGGTTCATTTGCTGGTCTTGCTCCTTGGGTAGCAATCTTGCTTTACATGTTCGGTACAGGTAACTATGATATGGTTCCTTGGTTCGTATGGGCAATTGTTGGTACATACTTTGTAGCATTCAATACATTCCCAGTTAACATGGTTCTACAATATAAGAAAACAGGTAAATGGAAAGATTATCTTTATGGCGAACGTACTTATATCGTCTTAAGTCTTGTTGCTAAATCAATCTTAGCATGGCTAGTTCTATTTGGAGCAATGCAACCATAAAAAACTAAGCTAGGGTTACCTAGCTTTTTTATTAGGAGTCTTTATGTGGCATAAAAAGTTAGTTCATCCAGAATATTTTCAAGGCAATAAAAAGAAAAACAACTATTTTGAAGGTTGGTATAATAAATTTGTTAGTGGTGATGAAAAAGATACAATTGCGATTATTCCTGGAGTAAGCATTAATCGTGATGATCAACACGCATTCATTCAAGTCTTTTTATCGCATAACACCGGTAAAGATATATCACTTTCAACGTATTATTTTAAATATGCCTTTGAAGATTTTTCTTTTAGTCATAAAGAATTTTGGATTAGAATCGGACAAAACTATTTTTCAAATGAGCGTGTTGAACTCCGATTAAGAAATGAAAATCTCTCGATTACTGGTATTTTGACGATGCATCAACAAAAGCCATTACAAAGATCTATTCTCGAACCTAATATCATGGGTATCTTTGGTTATCTAGGATTTATGGAATGTTATCATGGTGTTGTCAGTATGTCACATGAACTTAAAGGCAAATTGAGTTTAAATCAAAACGATATTCAGTTTAACAAGGGTAAGGGATATATTGAAAAAGATTGGGGTAAATCTTTCCCTAGTTCATATGTGTGGATGCAATCCAATCATTTCAGTAATCAAGACACATCATTTATGTTCTCTTATGCATCGATTCCTTTCATCGGACTGCATTTTAACGGTTTAATCGTTAACTTAGTCTATCAAGGTAAGGAATATCGGTTTGCTACCTATAATGGTGCCAAAGTGAAACATGAACTGATTGGTAATGGCTATGTCCATTACAAAATAAAAAAAGGTAAATATCTTTTAGATATTGAATCGACTTCCACAACACAAATAGAACTTGCATCCCCTAGAAATGGGAGAATGATTGAACAGATTAAAGAAGGTCTATCTGGTTATATCAAACTTAAATTATATGTTAAAGATCAGTTGATTTATGAAGATACAGGCTATCATGCAGGTATTGAAGTGATGAAAAAATAAGGGGCTGTAACGAAATGAAGATTTAATTTTCTTCATGGACTTAGCAGTCCTTTTTTCTTTATCTTAGCCATCTCATTGTGGAAAACATATCAAAACCAGCTGTTTTCTGGCATGTTTAAAAGAGATTCGTCATGAATCC
>JAHISX010000084.1 GCA_018817915.1 Bacillota bacterium | reverse complement strand
TAAACAACAGAAAAAAGAACTAGAACAAGAGTATATAAGCCTTTTTGGCGGGCAGATATATTCAATGAAATCATTGTATAAAACAAATGCAGATGAAATTTTGTTTGATGAATTACTTGAGAATGTAAGTGCATCTCTATACCAAGTGATGCAGCAAAAGAGATCATCTAAAGCTGAGGCTTTAGTTGAAAGAATGTATTTATCAAGTTTAGAGTATGATGTCTTATTGATGAGTGATCATGGTTTAGATGAATATGAAGCAGATATTTATTTTTACAATGACTTCAAATTGATTGAATATACTGAAATCAGAATTAAGAATGCCTACGATGTTAAGAAACTTCTCGTGATGATTATGCATGTAGGGAAAAAATATGATTTATTGATGAAAAACGATCTTGAAGCTGAAAAATTCATTACTGATTATCAGCTTTTAGATGGCATAGATAAAAACTATCTTTTAGAAATGAATGAAGAATTTATTTCTAAAAAAGCATTAAATTAAGGATATTTTATGAAAACTGGATATCAAAAAAATATATTACGAGCGGTAGGAGTAGGACTGATTGTTAACATCCTTCTTACTGTATTAAAACTTACATCTGGAATTGTTGGTCACTCACAAGCATTGGTGAGTGATGGACTTAATTCATTCTCAGATGTTTTTATCAGTTTAATGCTTTTGGTTATTCTAAGAATAGCAACCAAAAAACCCGATCATGACCACCCATATGGTCATGAAAAATTTGAAGGCATTGCCTATTTTCTTTTAGGTATCATCTTTTTATTAACAGCAATTTTCATTGGTAATTTATCGATTGCATCAATTATTGAATATATTAAAGATCCATCCATTGCTGTGACACCTGATGTATTAACTTTAGTTGTCTCCGTGATCGCTCTATCGATTAAGTTTCTTTTATTTAGATACTACTTGAACATCAGTAAGAAGTATGAAAGTCCAACACTAAAGGCAGATGCGAAAAATCATCTTCTAGATGCTTGGGCTACTCTGTTTACGGTGATAGGAATTACTTTATCACAATTTAATCTTGTAATCTTTGACTATATCGCTTCTATCATCATCGGATTATTTATCTTCAGATTATCCGTTCAGATTCTTATTGAATCTGTTGCATATCTTGTCGATCAAGCACCAAGTGATGAAGTGATTAGGAAAATAAATCTAGTCATTCAGTCTGTTTCAGGAGTTATTCATGTGGATGATTTAAAAGTGAGAAAGCATATGACTCAAAAATATGTTGATGTTGAAATTGCAGTTCAATCTAGTTTGACACTTGAAGCAGCTCATAAAATAGCTGAAAATGTTCACCACAAGGTGGAATCAACATTTACAGATGTTATACACTGTATGGTCCATGTTAACCCGTATAGGTTATAATTGTTATGAACAAGCATTTAAATGTTTATGATTATCTTACTTTAATTAAATTTAATTGTTTTTGATTGGCTTTTTTGTTAAAATAGACACATGAATTGCACTTAAGAGAGAGGTGGGATTTACATGCCATCATTTTTAATGATTCAATGGGGAATCGTAGCATTTTTCGTAATCATTCATTTCCTTCTAGGATTTTTGAGAGGTTCAAGCAAATCCACGTACTTTACCATTGTGAGTATCATCATGACGGTTGTTACGATTTTGATTGTTTCTCGTATTTCCTTTAACTGGCTATTTTCGATGATCAGCATCGATTCATTAGTTGCTCTCGTTCAAAACTATGTGCCACTTCCAGATGTCAGTCAATACCTTGTTTATCTTGAGGACCCAACAATCACTGGGTTTATTGTTGCTATTCTTGATTTTGTCTTAAGAATCGTTGCATTTATCATTTTTTATCCATTCATTAAATTCTCTCTTACGCTAACTATTTTCAAGCCTATTTGGAAACATGGTGTTAAAAAAGCACTGTTGAAAAAACAAAATGAAAAGGCTCAAGAAGCATTCGAAGAAAAGAATACAGAGAACAAAAAGTTCGTCCCTTCTAAGAAGTTACATAAGGGCGTTCTTGGTCGTTTATTTGGTGGAGCAATGGGAGCTGTTAGAGGCTTTATCGTTGCTTTTGTCTTTTTAATCCCAGTCTTAGTTCTTGCTAATTTCGTATCAGGTGTTAGTGGTTCATTACCAATCAGTGATGACTCAGTACAAACACTGAGCACAGGTGATCAACAATTGATTGCTATACCAAGTGAAATCCAAAGCATTTTAGATAATATTGCTGATATGAACCAAAATGGACTTGGAGCAATCACAAGATCAATTACTGTTGGAGATCAATCATTAGATCGTTATATTTTTGATGCAGTCTTTACAACCCAAGTTAAGGATGCTACTAATCAAGTAACCAATTTAAACTTTGGTAATGAACTTGAAGGTGTATTTGGTATTGCCAGTATCTTACTTGAAGGTGGGTATCTTGATGATAATTTTGATTATACAACAATATCAAGTGACGATTTAGATGATATTGAACAAATTTTTACTTATATAAGCGAATCTGATTTATTAAATTATCTGATTCCATTTGCTATTGAAACTGGATTGCCAGTTGCTTTAGATTATTTGGAAAGCGAATATGAAAATCCTTACGACAGACCAGGAACCGCTGCTGCACTAGATGCCTTCACATCCATCAACTGGTCAGATGAATTTATGAATGTTTATGGCATTGTTGAAGCTATTTTAGAATTTGGTTCTGTTGCTGAATTACAAGCATATGCAGCTGATCCAAATCTTATTTTAGAAATGACACCTGAACAAGCAACAGCTTTTGCTAATATTATTCGTGCATTTGGAGATATGAATTCACTTGTATTAGTTAATGCTGCTTTTGATTACGCAGTTACACTGCCTCAATTCACATCTCAAATCACATGGGTAGCACCTGAAGATGTTGATGCATATGTTGCTGATCGTTTTGGTTTTATTATTGATAACCCAGACTTCTTTATCGGAGTAGATGGCGAAATAGCTAAATTAGCAGATTTGATCGAAATTATATTTAATGGTGATGTAGATTTGGTTGCATTGATGGACTCAGCTTCAGATCCAGCTGCTCTACTCGAACTACAAGATCCTGAATGGGCAGGATTAATTATTGATCAACTCGTGCAAATGGATTTAATCGTTCAAAGCATTCCAGTTGGTATTGATGCAGCTATGCCTTCAGTTGTAGGCACTCAAGTTGATCAACAAATGGCTGATGATATCGCAGCTGCACTTGATGGTATAGAATGGGATGCGGAAATCCAAAATGTTGGAGATATTTATACAGAAGTTTTAAAACTTGGATTGAGTAGCTTATTAGGTGGAGATGTTGATAAATTTGGTATGGTTGACATCATAGCTTTAGAACATATGGATTCTATAAGAGCCATTGTATCAAGCATCTTTGAGGGTAGTGAATTAGTCAATGCTGCGATTGAAATAGCGAGTCCGGCCATTGTAGATCATTTTGTGACTGATCCCGAGTTAAGGGATTTAGTCAACCTTGCTTTAATGAGTGACCCAAGTAGTGGTGTTGTTGATTTTAGCTTTGGTGATGAAGTCAATAGCTTACTCACTATATTTGAATCAATCTACGGATTTACTACAGCATCTGAATTAGGTGGTTTTTCATCCTTAGATCAAGATGCTAAAATTGAATTATTTTCTCAGTTTGGATCTTTAAGTGATACAGAATATGCAGCATTCGAAGATGCATTTGCTGGTCTGCAATTATTAGACCGCATGGGGACAAGCGCATTAGATTACGCAAAGACTAAATTAGGAATAGAAGAACTTTATGTTCCAACAGAAGTTGACCTAGGTCACGATGTTACAGCTATTTTGGGTTTAGTATATTATGCTGCTCAATATACATATGATAATCGTTTATCCTATGATAGCTATGAAGAGATTGATTTTGCACCTTTATTAGCCGATGAAACCTTTAGATCATATTTATTATCAACAGATTTGGAAAATCATTCCAGTTTGTTGTTTACCAATATCGCATATAATATTAAACGCTTAAGTGAAGATGAGGCACTTTCAAGTTATGTTGCGATTCCAACAACTCTAGTCGATCTTGATCCCGAAGATCCATTATGGGAAACGGAAGTCAATGCATTCTTAGGAGCAATCCTAGATTTAGGTGCTTCATTTGAAGGTTCTGATGTCTTAACTCTATCTGTTAGAGATGTTTTAACATTAAAGAATGATACATCGACTGCTAATTTAGAGTTATTTACTCAATTTGCTGACCCTACAAAAGCAACTGCTACATTTGGTAGCCTAGATTCTTCACAAATATTAAGAACTAGTTTAGTTAATATCATGAATACACTAGGAGAATCAACTGTTAATTCATTAGGTTTTGCTGTTACAACTCCAGAAATTGCTTTAGATGGAGAAATGTTAGCACCTGGTATGATTGTTGAACTGATTAATGGTCTTGCTGTTGTTGCTGCAGACGCATTTGACACCATGGGTGTGACAACTCTTGCAGAGTTTAAGGCGCTTGGCGGAACAGACGATTACTTAAACGCATTTAGTCAGTTAGAAGATGAAAGCCTTGATGCTTTGGGTGATATTACGATCATTAGAGGAATGATTAGCGATGTATTATTAAGTCCTGATATGCAATCATTCTTAGTAGATAAAATTAATACGACACAAGAAATACTTTCTGTAGAAGATGACTTCTTTGCTGTAGATCCAATTTTGTTAGATTCTGAAGGAGCTTTGAAAGCAGAAGAAATTAGTGGATTACTTATTGCAATGCGTTCATTAGGTATAACAAGTAATGCTGCACTTTCCTCATTAGGTGTTAATACTTTTACAAGCTTAATAGGTAAGAATGAAGATCTTGTAACTGGTGAAGATGATTTTGATCGTGTTTTGGGATCTGGATACCTATATATCACTTTAGACAAGATTCTTCAATTAGATGCAATTGGTACATTTGTTAGCGATACTTTAGGTACATCACTAGGTACTGATATGTCAACATTTGATTTGACACTTCCTGATGCAATGCTTGGGAATGCTATTGATCATGATCCGATAGAATTAAACCGTATACCTAAAGATGAATTTAGAAGAATGGTGAACTCTTTCGCTGTTTTAGGCGATTTAGGTGGCATAGGATTAGATACTTTCTCTAATCTTGTTGATCCTTCTTTATCAGAAGATGACTTCACAACATTTATTGCATCAGATTTCATTTATGTAGTCCTTGCTCGTTTATTTGACAACGAAGGATTTGGAACTTATGTGAGTGATATGTTAGGCGGAGCATTTGGTGATGATCCTATCACTTTAAATATGGGTGTTCCTTTAGATGCTCAGGGTACTTCAGGTGTAGAAAATGAATTGATAACAAGAGTTCAACTTAGAAATATAATGGTTTCATTTGATATGTTAGGTATAGGTGGTGACACAGATGTTTCTGTTGCTACGATTATGAATATGATTGGCGTGTATACCTATGATGAAACCGACACAAAAGATGACTTTATGTTCTTTCTTGATAGCATCTATTTACAAGATAAGATTTCACAACTCATGTTATCAGATACAATAATTAATATCATTTCAATGGATCGATTTGTACCCGCAGATTTTACATTACCAACAAGTGCAACTGTCAATGTTGATGGTTATGATCGATTGACTCAACAAGAATTATATGACACTTTTAATGGAATCAATGTTTTAGGTATCAATGATTTTAGTAACGTAACAATTGGTATTGATTCTTTAACAGCACTTACGACAGATCAGTTAGATACAATGTTATTATCTAGTTATACATATCGTTTGATCGATTTATTTATCGCTTCTGAAAGTGATCAATTAACTATTCCTTTAGATGCTTATGATGTATTACCAAGTGATTATGCTGGATGGATTACAAAAACAGAAATTAGAAATGTTTTCTCAGCATTTAGTACTTTAGGTAGTGATCCTAGTGCTATAGATATATCATCACTCACGGTTGCTGATATTTTAACCATTATTGATGCAGAATCAGTTATTGTTAATCAAATGATCTCTGATGAAGTGGAAACAGCATTGGCAACTACTATTGTTATTGACAATTTAACTTTACCAGAAGCTTATGAAACAATACCTGGTGTTGATCGGTTACTCATTAATGAATTAAGAGCTTTGGTTGAATCTATGACGGTAATAGGCATGACAAATTTAACAGGTTCATTTGCAGTTGATAATGTTGGTGTGGCTGAAATGCAAAACTTACATTATTTAGGATTAGGAACTGATCCAGTCAGTGATGAGTATGATTCTTATGTTATTCACGTTTTAATTACAGATCAAATAGAAACAGCATTAACAGTTGATGAGCTTATATTGCCAGAAGCTTATAATAGTACCTCTGGTCAAACACGTATGAATGCTGATGAAATTCAAGCACTTATTTTATCAATGTCAGTTATGTCTATCACTGATTTATCAAGCTCAGTCTCAGTTAGCAATGTTGGTGTGGCTGAAATGCAAAACTTACATTATTTAGGATTAGGAACTGATCCAGTGAGCGATGATTATGATTCCTATATTATTCACACTTTAATTACAGATCAAATAGAAACAGCATTAACAATTGATGAGCTTATATTACCAGAAGCTTATAATAGTACCTCTGGTCAAGCACGTATGAATGCTGATGAAATTCAATCGCTTATTTTATCGATGACTGAGATGAATATTACAGATCTATCAGCACCAGTAAGTGCTGATGATCTCACTCAAACACAATTACAAAATATTCATTATTACGGACTAGGGACAGACCCAGTCAGTGACGATTATGATTCCTATATCATTCATCATATGATTTCAGAAGGTATAAAAACAGCTGTGACCAATATTCCATCTACTGTTTATATGTCAAATGGTGATATTATTGAATTTGAAATTCAAGGAATCATTGATGCTATTGCAGTATTAAATCCAGATCCATTGGCAACACTTAGTTCGATGTCATTTGCGAGCAATGGTTTGACACCAGCAGTGATCCAAGGCTTATTAGATATTAATTCTCGTATTGTGTATCGACAAATATCAGAAGGTGTGATTTCAGCTTCACTTGATGTAACAGAAGCATACGCACTTGTTGGTGATTACAATTATGATGTGTCATATGTCATTGGAGATATTTCAATACCCGAAATGAATGCTTTAGTTGCAGCAATGACTGAAATGGGGATTAGCGACCTATCTGGTTCATTTGATCCAAACACGATCACAGTTGCACAACTACAAAACTTACATTATATTGGCTTAGGAACTGATCCTGTAACAGATACATATGAATCATATATTATTCATCATTTAATTTCTGATGGCATTATTGGTGTATTAACAAACATCCCATCAACTGTTTATATGGGTAATGGTGATTTATTAGCAATTGAAGTTCAAGGTGTAATTAGTGCAGTTGCAGTATTAAATGCAGATCCATCAGCAACCTTGGGTTCTATGTCATTTGATAACGCTGGATTGACACCTGCTAAGATTTCTGATTTGCTTGACCTAAATTCGAAGATTATATATAGACAAATATCAGAAGGTATCATTTCTGTTAGTTTAGATGTTCCTGAAGCATATGCACTTGTTGGTGATTACAATTATGATGCTTCATATGTAATCGGAGACATTTCAATTCCTGAAATGAATGCTTTAGTCGCAGCAATGACTGAGATGGGTATTGGTGATCTATCTGGTACTTTTGATCCAAACACGATTACAGTTGCTCAGCTACAGAATTTACATTATATAGGTTTAGGAACTGATCCGGTGACCGACACTTATGATTCTTATATGGTACATCACATGATTTCAGATGGTGTAACAGGCGTATTAACAAACATTCCGTCAACTGTTTATATGGGTAATGGTGATCTTGTTGCAGATGAAGTTCAAGGTGTAATTAGCGCTGTTGCAGTATTAAATACAGATCCATCAGCAACCTTGGGTTCTATGTCATTTGCGAATGCAGGTTTGACACCTGCTAAGATTTCTGATTTGCTTGATCTTAATTCAAAGATTGTATATAGACAAATATCAGAAGGCATCATCTCTGTTAGTTTAGATGTTGCTGAAGCATACGCACTTGTTGGTGAGTATAATTATGATGCTTCATATGTAATCGGAGATATTTCAATACCCGAAATGAATGCTTTAGTAGAAGCAATGAACATTATGGGTATTAGCGATTTAACAGGTTCATTTGATCCAAACACCATTACGGTCTCTAATTTACAAGACTTACATTATGTAGGTTTAGGAACAGATCCAGTAACTGATACTTATGATTCATATATGGTACATCATATGATTTCTAATGGTGTGGTAAGTGCCTTAGCAAATAGACCATCAACCGTCTATATGGGTAACGGTGACATTACAGCAGCAGAAGTACAACATGTTATTAGTGCAATTGGTATATTAAATACAAATCCATCGGCAACGCTTGGTTCTATGTCATTTGCTAATGCAGGATTAACTCCATCTAAGATTGAATCATTACTCGACTTGAATTCACTCATTGTTGATCGACAGATTTCTGAAGGTATTATTACTGCAAGTCTTGATGTTGATGAAGCATATGCTTTAGTTGGTGAATTTAATTATGATGCATTATATGGTACAGGAGACTTATCAATTCCAGAAATGTATGCATTAGTAGAAGCAATGAACATTATGGGTATTAGCGATTTAACAGGTTCATTTAATCCAAGTGGTATTACAGTGTCTAATTTACAATCATTACATTATGTAGGTTTAGGAACTGATCCAGGAACTGACACCTATGATTCTTATATCGTACACCATATGATTTCAGATGGTATAGCAAGTACATTAACAAATAGACCTTCAACCGTCTATATGGGTAACGGTGACATTACAGCAGCAGAAGTACAACATGTAATTAGTGCGATAGGTATATTAAATACAGATCCATCCGCAACGCTTGCTTCAATGTCATTTGCAAATAATGGATTGACACCAGCTAAGATTACTGCATTATTAGACTTAGATTCATTAATTATTGATCGTCAGATTTCAGAAGGCATTATCTCAGCAAATCTTGATGTTGTACAAGCATATGCTTTAGTCGGTGAATTTAATTATGATGCATTATATGTTACAGGCGATTTGAATATCGATGAAATGTATGCTGTTGTCGCAGCAATGACAGTTATGGGATTAGCTGACTTATCAGCAACTTTCAGCGCAGATGATTTAACAACAACTCAACTTCAAGATCTTCATTATATTGGTTTGGGTACTGATCCAGTTACAGAGCTTTATGATTCTTATATCATTCATAATATTATTTCTGATTCACTTGTACTCATTAATCCTCAAACCATTGCATATGATTTGAATGGATATATTAAGGAAATTGAAGTTCAAGGATTCATTGATGATTTGAATACTCTTGGTATAAGTACAATTAGTGATTTCGCAGCAATCTCTGATTCAGCAGGTATTCTTGCAGCATTCAGTGATGATATTGCAGTCGCAGCTGTATTTGCAAATAGTGCAGCTAACAACTTAACATTAACTTATTACTTCATAGATAGCATTATGGATCCAGGCGATAGTACAATTCCAGGTGTAACACGGACTACAGATGCTTACGGATTCACAGCAGTTATTAGAAATGACTTGAGTGCATTCATCATTTTTAATAATTAATAATGATTTCATTTCAATATTAACGTTGATTCTACGAGGTTATAAAAAAAACGATTCTACGTTTACAGGGTTACAGTGCAGACTGTAGCCCTCTTTTTTCAAATACGCATTAAAATTTTAATTTTTTTATGGTATGATAATGACAAAGTTTTTAAAGCTTTTTAGAGGTTATTTATGCACTATAAAGAAGCTAAAGGTATCCTATCTGCACAAAATGGTATGAATATGTTTAGAGGATGCACCCACGGATGCATTTATTGTGATTCCAGAAGTAAAGTCTATCAAATGAATCATGAATTTACTGACATTGAAGTAAAAATCAATGCTCCAGAATTACTAGAAAAAGCATTGATGAGTAAAAGAAAGAAATGTATGATTGGCACAGGCAGTATGACTGATCCATATGTGCATGAAGAGATTAAACTCGAAATGACAAGAACACTTCTAAAAATAATAGCAAAGTATAAATTTGGAGCAACCATCATTACAAAATCCAATCGCATCTTAAGGGATTTAGATTTAATTAAACAAATCAATCAAGATTCAAAATTTGTCGTTCAAATGACCTTAACAACCTATGATGAAGCTTTATGCAAAATAGTAGAACCTCGTGTATCAACAACCAAAGAAAGATATGAAGTCCTAAAGATGATGAGAGATGAAGGTATACCAACGGTTGTCTGGATATCACCATTGTTACCATTGATCAATGATACGTTAGAAAATGTTGCAGGCATACTTAAATATTGTGTGGATGCTCAAGTTAAGGGCATCATTTGGTTTGGAGCGGGATTAACCCTAAGAGAAGGCAATAGAGAATATTATTATCAGAAGTTAGACCAACACTTTCCAGGATTAAAAGAGACTTATATCAAAAAATATGGCAATCAATATGAACTTCATAGTGATCACCATGATGAAATTAATCGTATGGTCCATGAGACATGTGAGAAACACGGCATCATGCACGATATCAATCAAGTCTTTGAATATTTACATACATATGAAGAAAAGAAATTGTTTAAGCAAATAAGTTTATTTGATTAAAAAAACCGTCTGGAAAAACCAGACGGTTTTACTTACTACAATTGATCAATGAGGTTCAAATAGAAATTTGTGCCATTGATTACATTCTCAATAGTTATATCTTCATCAAATCCATGAATCTTTCCTAAATCTTTTTTAGATACATCCATTGGAGAAAACTTATAGACATGGTCACATATTTCGTGATAATGTCTAGAATCAGATGTAGCAACCATTAAGTAAGGAGATGGAATAACATCCGTCCAAGTTCTTCTAATGGCTTTTTGAATCATCTTGTAAGCATCATCGATCAAACTGATTGTTGATGCTTCATTGGCAACAATGACTTCCACTAAGATATTCGGATTCTTAATAATCTTTTTTACTTTTTTAACAATATCCTCTGATGTTTCACCAGGTCTTAAACGATAATTAATTCCAAATGAAGCAGTCGATGGTAAGACATTGATTGCATCGCTTCCAGTTGCTAAAGTGAATGCTTGAGTTGTTTTAAACATGGATAAGAATTCTCCTCCAGATAGTTTAGCAATCAGCTTAACAACTGGGGTAAATAACCATAAATTAGCAAATAATAATTTGATACCAAACGATTTTGAATATGGAGCGATTGTATCAAATAATGATCTTACAGGTGATGTTAATTTTAATTTAAATGAAGGATGATTATTAAGTCTTCCTACAGCTTTTGAAAGATCTGTTATTGGTGAATTTTTAGGAGGAGTTGAAGCATGTCCTCCTTTTGAGAGTGCAGTTATTTTTAAGTTCATAAAACCTTTTTCTGCAATACCAATGACAGCAACTTTATTACTAACACCAGGAAACATCTTACTAACGATTGCTCCCCCCTCGTCAAGTACCATATAAGGTTTAATACCTTGTTCCTTAAAGTAATTCACAATTGCAGGAGCAGAAGGACCATATATCTCTTCATCGCCTGAGAAGGCCAAATACAGGTCATTCTTAAATACCTTACCTTTGCTAAGTGCAAACTCAACGGATTCCATCACAGCATTTAAACTGCTTTTTGTATCTAACGCGCCACGACCATAAACTGTTGTATCATTAATGCGTCCACTAAATGGATCTTCTTGCCAATTCCCAACAGCAGGAACTACATCATAATGTGACATCAATACTGTCGAGAACTCATTAGACTCACCCTTGATATGGAAGAAAACACCTGCATGATGTTCACTGTAAACAGCTTGTTCATTAATTAAGGGGTAACGAATCTTAAGGAATTCTCTAAAGGCTTTGAATTCATCTTGATTAACTAAGGCTGAATCTAGATTTGATACTGTTTTATATTGAAGCATTTTAGATAATGATTCTACAACATGTTTCTCATCAATCTCATGTCTTTTCCGCATTTCAGGAATGCCATTAGGTCTAAAATTAATCGTCCTAATGATAACAACAATAATCATTACAAGCGGAATGATGAGCAATCCATACCACTCCATTATTTAATCATTCCTTTCTTATATAAGTATCTTGCTACAACTAATGAAATTACAACACCAACTGGTACCATGATACCGACAAGCTTGCCGCTACCTGGAACTAATAAGAAGAATAAAATCATGATTGCAACAGGAATGAGCGCAACTTGCCATCTTTTCATTATATAAACAATTCCAAGTGCTCCAAATAGAGCAGGAATAATGTTATCAAATGCTGGTTTTAAAGCATCTGACTCAAGAACTGGTGTTAAAGGAATGATTAACAAAGCTCCAATGATAATGATGACTGTTGTGATGATACTTGAAGAAGCAACCGCAATTGTTGAAATGACATCCCCTTCTTCAGTACCTTTGTTAACATTTAGTGCATCTTGAGCATTAAGAGCAGCAGGAACTTTCATATTTGTTAAATTACCAGTTACGAATGCTAAATAGCTCGAACCAGTACCAAGCATTGGTGTAAATGTAAAGACTTCAATGGTTGTAACTGGCCAGAAAATAGCTGCAGTTGCAATAAATCCTGGTAAGAATTTTGCAAAAGTTGGCCAGATACCTGTGACAAGACTGATTGTTAAGGGCACACTGATGAAAAGTGCTAATGCACCAAGCATCCAAATTCTACCTTCACTATGTAATTGATCTTGATATGTTTTATTCATTTTATCTTACCCCCCAACTTGCAAACAAAATAGCAAGAGCCATTGCACTAATCATTGATAAGGGTAGTGCATAGTTCTTTAACCAGTCCCATTTGAATTTTTTCATGAGAAGCCCAAAGACGATTATTAATAAAGCAGAAGTAATAAGCACCAATATTGCCAGTAAAGAAATATAAGTTTCACCACTATCAGTTGTTTTGGGTGCTAAAACGAAACCGACAAAAGCTGAAATCATTCCTAAAAATAAGGCATCCATCATGACGGCATTCCAAGTGGAATCCTTTTTCTTCACATTTTCTAAACTCTTATTAAATCTTTTGAAAAACAAAGGAATGATCAATAAAGGTGGAATACACCCAAAAGTCATAACCCATAATGCAGTAACAACCATTTCAGATGTTAATATATCCCCAATTTCCATACCGAAGACACCAGTAATGACATTGATAGCTGCAGGAAGTTCATAAGTAACAGCTCCCAATGTTCCAAGTCTCATACCTGCTATCATCGGACCAAATACTTTGCTTAGTGCAACTAATCCAATAAGTATTGCAAATGAAGGAGCGAGACTGAAGATCATTGATGATGTCATCGTTTTATTGATTTGCTTATTTGTGAAGCCTAATTCTTTAGCTTTCCTTCTTGCCTTAAGTAAAAAAACAGTGGATTGTAATAGTACATAAGCAAAAACAATACCTATGATTACATATAGCCACCAAGAATTTAAAAAATCCATGAGTTGCACCTCTTCTTCGTTATTTTATTATATTATATAATGAAAAGCAGACTTTTGATAGTTAAATAAATACTGATACAGACTTATCTCTTTAAAAGCATCTATGTTATAATTATTTATATTAATACCTAACGGGGGTAATCAAATTATGATGTTAATGAATTCAAGAACATGCAAAAAGTTTTTTTTCATTTTATTATTGATTATTTATAGTCTTTTTATTGTTGGGTGTACAGACAGCTCTGATTCAGATGAAATTACTTTTCAAAATTTATTTGATGATGCATTGGATGAGTTGAAAAACCAAAGCAGTTATAACATAGTTGTTCAAATGAGTAGAGATAGAAGAGAATATGGAAGTAATTATTCTTTTCTTGAATCTGAATATACATTTTTCAACAATAGTAGTATTTTTGCTTATGATGAGAAGTTGGAAAACTTCTATGAACACATAGATGATACAAATTATATGTACTATCAAGGAGATACAGAATATTTTCAAACCTTAGCTTATACAACTATGGATGATTGGACAAGTATTGGATTTCTTCCTGTTTTACAGGTGGATCAATATACTTTAGATGATAGTAACGATCAAGTCTATCAATTTAACTTTTCTGTCAATGCAGGTGTCTTTTTAGAAGATAACCCTTGCTATTTATTCTTTTTACTAACACTTGATTATTCAACACTTAAAGATGAAGTAGATTATGATTTGTCAGATATCAACTTTGATGTAACTGCTTGTTTTGACCAATCAACAAGGGCAATCCTTTCTATCTCATTTGACACTGTTGCTTATCTAAATGAAGTTTTAATTCCTAATGAAGGTTTTAATCCATACCTAAACGCTTTAGTCCTTTTCAAATATGAATATAATCCAACCACATATGACACAAATGTCTTAGATACATATGGTCTTGATGACTATCCTAATTATGCATCGATAGAAGCAGATAGAACGTTTATAGAGCTTAATATACCAAAATCTATAAACTTTGAATATGATAGGGATTCCGATGTTCTTTCCTTTAATGTAACTCAATCAGGTACATACCACATAGAAATTAATAGTGAATATAGTCTTGGACTTCATCTTCACGATGTCGATCATCAATTTATAGGATATTACAATTTAGAACCCGGATATGAATTAGTACTTGATGCTGGCATATATGATCTTACATTCTTTAATAGAGCAAGAATTGGTATTTTTGAAATCTTAATTACACAAGTTGAGTAAAACATATATTTACAACAAAAAAAGAGTCAGTCGACTCTTTTATTTTTGAGAAAATTTTACTTTTTTACAACTCTAATTTTCTTTAACATTGCAAATCTTGGAAGACCATCAACCAATTTAGCTTTGCTCTCACCTTGAATCAGTGGAAGTGCATAATCGATATAATCTTGAGTCATTCCCTTACCATCAGGCAAGATCCATTCTAGTGGAACCTTTTGTTCTGTATTAGCAGCTAACTTAAGAGGTAGTAGTACATATTTCATCTTATAAGGATTGCTTGAAATTCTTTTGAATCCAACCATCTTATCAGTTGTACCACGAACAGCTGCTTGAACAGCTTTTTTACCTGAATTGAAAGCTTCTTCAACATCAACTTTTGATGCTAAATGAGCTGCAGAACGTTGAAGTAAACTAAATTCAATTGCTCTGACTTTAACTTTTGTTCTCTTTCCAACTTCCTCAGCAAGTACTTGTGCAGTACCACCTAATTGTGCATGTCCAAAAGCATCTTTTTTCAAATCAGCAAAAAGTTCTGGGATGTATTTACCTTCTTTAGTCTTAATACCTTCACTCACTGCAACGATACATTTACCTTTTTCAGCAATAACGCGTTGAACGTGAACAAAGAAATCATCAAAATCAAAAGGAATTTCAGGAAGATAAATTAAATCTGGTCCTTGACCTTTATATTGTGCTAAAGCTGCTGCTGCAGTTAACCAACCTGCATTTCTACCCATGACTTCTACAATGGTTACTTGAGGGATATCATATACATTGGCATCATGATATAGTTCCATTAAAGTTGTTGCAACATATTTTGCTGCACTTGCATATCCAGGTGAATGATCTGTTGCATTTAAGTCATTGTCAATGGTCTTAGGAACGCCCATAACATTGCAATCATAACCTGATTTTTTCAAGTATTTACTGATTTTATTACATGTATCCATGGAGTCATTTCCACCATTATAGAAGAAATAACGAATATTGTATTTCTTAAATACTTCAAGTAGTCTTTGATATTCACTATCATCAACTTTTGGATTCTTCATCTTATAGCGAACGCTACCGATTGAAGACGATGGCGTATTTTTTAATAACAATAGTTCAGCAGGATCTTCCTGCTTCATGTCATAAAAATCTTCATTTAGAACACCTTTAATACCGTGAACTGCACCATAGACTTCTGTAATATTTTCTTGCTTTAAGGCTTCTAAAAAGACGCCAGCTGCACTTGCATTAATAACACTAGTTGGTCCACCAGATTGTCCTAGAAGTGCTGCTCCTACTAAATTTTTCATATAATCACCATTCTCATTATTTTATTTTACCATTTGTTATTTTACCATAAATAAAAAAAATTCTATGGACAAACAGCGATAAAATCGTTTTCATAAGCGCTAAATTGTTGTGTCTTCGAGTATATTTCATACATAGTATGTGTTATAATATATGAGGTAGTCCGTTTTTTTATGTAAGGAGAGCAGAAAATATGAAAATTGCTGTTTTAACATCTGGTGGAGATGCACCTGGTATGAATGCTGCAATTCGTGCGGTTGTCCGTGCGGGTACAGTTTATAAGCATGAAATATTTGGGATCAAAGATGGTTATGCTGGATTGATTAAAGATGATATGATTCATTTGACTTCGAATAGTGTATCTGGGATGTTATCTTTAGGTGGAACATTTTTGGGAACTGCAAGATCAGCAGAATTTTTAGATGAAAATGTTAGGAAAGTAGCGGCTGAAAATTTAAAAAATAGAGGCATTGATGCACTCATTGTTATTGGTGGAGATGGAACCTATAGAGGCGCAATGGAATTCTCTAGACTTGGTGTAAAAATTATTGGGTTACCTGGCACGATCGATAATGATATTGCAGGAACAGACTTTACCATAGGATTTTCTACCGCAGTTGAAACTATTGTTGATGCCATTGATAAATTAAGAGATACATCAACATCTCATCAACGATGTTCTATCGTTGAAACCATGGGTAGACGTTGTGGAGATTTAGCACTGTTCGCTGGTATTTGTGGTGGTGCTGAATTTATCATTACACCTGAAAATCCGATGGAAAAAGAACTAATGTTTAAAAGACTTACCGAACATAAAGAAAAAGGTAGAAGACATGCGATTGTTGTCATCACCGAAAAAATATTAGATCCACATGCACTTGCAGAGGAAATAACTGAAAAAACAGGATTTGCTTCAAGAGCAACAGTGTTAGGTTATATTCAAAGAGGTGGATCACCATGTCCTGAAGATCGTATTTTAGGATCTAGAATGGGTACTTATGCTGTTGAACTATTAAATGATGGTATCTATGGCGTTTGTGTAGGAGTTAGAGATTCAAGAATGGTACATTTACCATTCGCAAATGTCGTTGGTCAAACAAGACCAAAGAATGAATTATATAAGTTAGTTAAGAAAGTTTCTTAGTTGAGACTATGATTATAAATATTTTGTAAAAAGAAAGGAAAATACAAATGGCTAAATATGTTTATTTATTTAAAGAAGGCAATGCAACCATGAAGAACATTCTTGGTGGTAAAGGTGCCAACCTAGCTGAAATGACATCACTAGGGATGCCAGTGCCACAAGGTTTTACAGTAACAACAGACGCTTGTAATGATTATTATGCTAAAAAGAAAGTTATTTCTAGCGAAATCATTGCACAAATTGATGCTGCATTAGCAGTAACAGAAAAAGAAGCAGGGAAAAAATTCGGAGATAAGAGTGATCCATTCTTAGTTTCTGTACGTTCGGGCGCTAGAGCATCTATGCCTGGGATGATGGATACAATTTTAAACTTAGGTTTAAATGATGTTTCTGTTAAAGGATTAGCTAAGCTAACAAATAATCCTCGTTTTGCATATGACTCTTACCGTCGTTTCATTCAAATGTTTGCTGATGTCGTCATGGATATCGAAAAAGCTAATTTTGAACATTTACTTGAAGCAATGAAGAAACAAAAGGGCGTTGAATTAGACACTGATCTTAATGCAGATGATTTAGTTGAATTAGTTGCTCGTTTCTTAAAGAAATACGAAGAATTGAAGGGTGAACCATTCCCTCAAGATCCAAAAGTTCAATTGATTGAATCAATTACTGCGGTTTTCAGATCATGGGATAATCCTCGTGCGAACACTTACCGTCGTTTAAACCACATTCCTTACGAATGGGGAACTGCCGTTAACGTCCAAGGCATGGTCTTTGGTAACATGGGTGAAGATTCAGGAACTGGTGTTGCTTTCTCAAGAAATCCATCAGATGGAACTAAAGAACTTTATGGAGAATACCTATTTAATGCACAAGGTGAAGATGTTGTTGCTGGTATTCGTACTCCAAAACCAATCGCAGAACTTAAGTCAGACAATCTTGCATTATATGAACAATTCGATGATATTTCCAGAAAACTAGAAGCTCATTATCGTGATATGCAAGATATGGAATTTACCATCGAAAGAGGTAAATTATATATGCTTCAAACACGTAATGGTAAGAGAACTGCACAAGCAGCTCTAAAAATTGCCATTGACCTAGTTGAAGAAGGCGTTCTAACAGAAAAAGAAGCAGTCTTAAAGGTTGAACCTTCACAACTAGATGCATTATTACATCCACAGTTCAATCCTGAAGCTCTTAAAAAAGCTAGAGTCATTACAACAGGTTTAAATGCATCTCCTGGTGCAGCAACTGGTCGTGTTGCATTTACTGCTGATAGAGCTAAAGAAATGAAAGCTCAAGATGGCCTTCCTGTCGTTTTAGTACGTCAAGAAACATCTCCAGAAGATATTGAAGGTATGATCGTATCTTCAGGTGTCTTAACATCACGCGGTGGTATGACATCACATGCTGCAGTTGTTGCTCGTGGTATGGGAACATGCTGTGTCGCTGGTGCTGGTGCAGTTCACGTTGATGAACACAACTTAACTTTTGAAGTTAATGGAGAAGTCTTTAAAGAAGGCGACTGGATTTCATTAGATGGTTCTACTGGTAAAGTTTATGGACAAAAAGTAGAAACTCAAGATGCTACAGTATCTGGAGATTTCGGTAAACTTATGGCTTGGGCTGATAAATTTAGAGCTTTAGAAGTTCGTGCGAATGCTGATAATCCTAGAGATGCTAAAGTTGCTTACAACTATGGTGCTCAAGGTATTGGTTTATGCCGTACTGAACATATGTTCTTCGAAGCTGATCGTATTCCTGCAGTTAGAGAAATGATCGTTGCTAAGAATGTTGAAGAAAGAAAGAAAGCATTAGCTAAGTTGCTTCCTATGCAAAGAGAAGACTTCATTGGCTTATACAAAGAAATGAAAGGTTATGCCGTAACCATTCGTTATTTGGATCCACCACTACATGAATTCGTTCCAACTGACAAAGATGATATCGTAGCATTAGCTAAAGATATGGGATTAACTTATGAAACACTTCAAAAGACGATTGATGACCTTCATGAAACAAATCCAATGTTGGGTCACCGTGGTGTACGCTTAAGCGTAACTTATCCTGAAATTGCAGTTATGCAAACTCAAGCTGTTATTGAAGCTGCAATTCATGTCAATAAAGAAGGCATGCATGTTGTTCCTGAAATCATGATTCCACTTGTTGGAGATGTCAAAGAATTACAATATGTTAAAGACATCGTTGTTGAAACTGCTGATGCAATCATTAAAGCTGCTGGTGTTGAACTTAAATACTATGTTGGTACAATGATTGAAATTCCTAGAGCTGCATTACTCGCTGATGAAATTGCTAAAGAAGCTGAATTCTTCAGTTTTGGTACAAATGACTTAACACAAATGACTTTTGGTTTCTCAAGAGATGATGCTGGTAAATTCTTAGGTGATTATTATTCTAAGAAGATTTTTGCAAGCGACCCATTTGCTCACATTGACCAACAAGGTGTTGGTAAATTGATGAAGATGGCTGTAGAACTTGGAAGACAAACAAGACCAAATATTAAACTTGGTATTTGTGGAGAACATGGTGGAGATCCTATCTCTGTTGAGTTCTGTCATAATATTGGTTTAAGCTATGTTTCTTGTTCACCATTCAGAGTTCCAATTGCTAGACTAGCTGCTGCACACGCAAACATCAAGAACCCTAGATAAGTAAACATATAAGAATAGAAAGCAAAAACTGCAAATCCTTTATCGCGATTTGCTGTTTTTTCTTATAGCAAAGACAAAAAATTAATTTGAGAATTGAGACATTACTTTCTATCTCTTTATATGATATAATAATTTTATAAAAATTCGTTTTGGGGTAATCATTTTTGAAAAGCGAGGTAATCGGATGCATATAGTAAAAAAATCAATTGTTCTTTTATCGATTGTGATATTTGGTGTTTCGTTCTTTTTCCATCTAAGTACTCTAAGTATTGATGATTTTGATAAAGATAGATTATATTATGACAAGATTAAAGATAATGTCAATGATTACACCTATGTAGTCACAACTGATATTTACATAGTCAGTACTGATGAACACCCGACACATCTTGTAGAGACATATGTATATGATGATAATTACCTATATAGTCAATATAAATCTAGAAATGAGAAGACTGGTTTATTTGAAACACGTGAAAAGCTTGCTTTATTTAAGATAAGCGATTTTGTTAATTATGAAAGGGTCAGTTGGAATGACTCCAATATAGAAGCGGCAATGACGCCTTACATCAAGAAAAATGATTCAACGTCTTATGATGCAATTATATCATTCAAAAATCATCCAGCATTTTATATTGATCAAACGTTAATGAAACAAGGAGTTGACTACTGCAGTTTAAATATTACTGAAATTCCTTTATCAGATTTCAGTGCGTTGCAGCAACAATATATCGCATCAATCATCAGAGTGTATGAGCCAAATTACATTGTTTCAGAAAGCCAAACAATCAAAGTTAGAATAACACTTAACGAAAGTTTCACAAGTGTGGAACAAGCCATATATATGGATTACTCTTCCCTTTTACAAAATAATGATATTATACTCGAACAAAAGGTTGTCATTGAAGAAGATACTGAAATGACATTGTTTGAATTGACTGATATATACAATAAGGCCCTTGACCCAATGACATCAATTAGCACAATGCCACATTTTGCTATCGACAATACAGTTACTGTCAATGCATCAAACTACATTGGTAAAGCAATCTACTACTTTTTTACAATCGAATCAAGTGGAGACTACAAGTTTTCAATTGATCAATCCAGTCATTATGTGAATTGGTTTTTGATGGATTGTGGTTCGAATGTGATAAACAATATATACTATCATGACTTGCCTTACTATGATTTTGAAAATGAGAGATCCTTAGAATATATTCATCTTGATCCAGGTGTATATTATATCAACATACTAGATACTAGAGATTTTAATCATCGAGATACTTTTGATTTTTCAATTGATACTTTTGATGTATCTGATGATTATTCAAACACCTTTTCTGAACAAACAGCTTATATAGATGGTTCGGGAACCTATAGTTTTATGACTCAGTATAATATGGATTATGATGCATTTGTCTTAAATAACAATTTTGATTATGTATTGATTGAATTTTATCTGACGAATTCACAAATTTATATTGCTGATGAAACTTATTTGGAACATGTCTCAGTAAATCAACCCATTCAGAAAATAATCTACAATCCATATCACCAAGATATCCACTTGATTCTTTATTCAAAAGTAATGGGTGAAGGATCTTTTACAGTAAGTTACTATAACAAAGAAGATACCCAAGCTACGTATCAAGATGCAAAATTTTTTGATTTATTTGATTTAGGTCGAGAAGTATTTGTCACGAACCAATTGGATGGAGTAGCATATTTGAGGATTGATATTAATCAACCATTGCGCATTGATGTTATAGGTGCAGCCTCAAATAATCAGCTATACGACTCCAGTGGAGATGTTATCAATCTCGCATCTGATGGGACTTATCATGTGCAGTCTGGAACTTATTATATTAAAATTTATAATTTTACAAAATTCTATGATATAGTGGATATTCATATAGATAACCTTGATAAAGATCATTATCAGATTTTACCAACTGGATTAACGTCCTATACTTTATACGGGATCGTTGATGAATACGAGGATTCATTAAGCATAAGCGGTTTGTTTTCATCGTCTGAGAAATCTTTTTTATATGAAATTACTTTTGAGACTAATGTTTATGTAACTTTTGAGGAAGATTCCAAGGGAATTCCTTTGTTTTTTGGTATTGATAACACAACAATAACTGTCATAGATACAGGCTTGACCAATACATATTTCTTTTCAGCAGGGAAATATAATATTATCTTGCCGTTAAATCAAAATTACTACCTGTTTGTCATGAACATTTCCTCAGTTCAACAATCATGAATCGAGTAATATGCTGATGAAAAAAATTATGGTGATGTGCTTGATGATCTTGATTATAATTATGTTGAGCTCTTGCAAAAAGGATGATTTTGATGATGTGATTGATCACTCAGATTATACTGTTACAACCTATGCAAAGAACTTTAGTGCTACAGTTACGAAAAGTGCTTTGCCAGATTTTGACATTTCAATAACAGATATTCAGTATAATCCACTCAATCAAAATATTTGTGTGACTTATGATTTAAGTGATGAAAATTATGTTAATTCAACACATTTCGTTGTGATGCAAAAAAGGACCACATGGATTTCTGTAGATGAAAATGTTATAACACTGAATGAAAGTCAGCATCATGGGCAGAATTGTTTCTATGTTCCTGATTCTTCTGATTATAGAATTATCATTGGTAAAATTGATTTGGATACACTTGTTAATTTTGATGGGACAATCAATGGCACAATATGGGTTGATTTTGATGATCCTGACTTCGATTCAAGAAAACACGTTCAAGATATTAATATCATTGATCAAACTGGAGATGCTCCTGTAGGGTCCATTTACAGTCAGATTGAATATGGGTTCGAATTTAATGATCAGAATCATATCCTAGATGACATAACTGTTGAATTGCAGACAATGGATAAATTGATTTTAGATCAGCATTTCTTTGATAAAGATGAATTATGCAGCTTATCAAGTTGTCAAATTGATACTGATGCCTTTAATCATCTATCACCTTATGTTGACTATCAAATTGTTGCCAAAGCATCAGGTAATGATGGGATAGATGATTTTGAAAACCAAGTGATAGCAATAAAAACAATCAAAACACCTGTGTTGTCATATTGGGGTAATCTCATATATGCTTCCCATGAAGGGTTGTATGGAGTTATTATGGGGTTGAATTTCGATGGTGATGATGTATTGGTATCATATTATTACCAAAACAATAATTTATATAAATACTATAATACCACTAAAACTGTTCAACTAAAATTAGTTACCATTGGTGATAATCAGGAGATCATTAACATTTATGATATAGAAACAGGATTCAATAATTTACATATTTCCAAATTGGAACTTGTAGATATCAAGACTCTTGCGATAGTTGATGAAAGAGATGAAATTCAATATCATTCAATACCATACATAGTCTTTGAGCCAATTATTCACATACAGTCGACAGGAACAAGTAATATATATAGTTTCGACATTGATTTTATGAATGAATCAGATTATGAAAAAATGTATGAACAAATAATTATTGAAGTATTTATATCACAATATGCTACACCAGTCGAAAGAATTGAAATTTTGTATCCAGAGCAAAAAGCGATCATTTTATATCATGATTTTTCCGAATTCGAAGATATTTATTTGAAGATATATATTAATTATGACTATTTTGGTGAGAAGCGAACTCTAATCAAGTACGTAAGAATTAATGTTTTCTCGTAGTTAATCGTAATTATTTCTTTGCAAAATTCTATAAACGTTATTATTGACAGGAACTTTTATAAGAGTTCCTGTTTTTAGTAAAGAAACATTATCAAACATTAAACTATGATAAAAAATGTGTTTTTGTTGACAAATCAACAAAAACACGGATAATAGGAGTAGTTCATATAACAAGAGGTGAAATATGCTAAAATTATTTAGATTTTTTAAATGGTATCACTGGTTGTTGATCTTATTGATTGTGGGTTTTGTTTATACCCAAGTTCAACTTGATCTACTCCTTCCCGAATATATGGGGAAAATTATTGTTCTAATCAGCCAAGGTGTTGGCACTGGAACATCACAAACTTCTGAAATACTTAAAGAAGGGGGTACAATGTTACTCATTACTTTGGGTAGTATTACAGCAACCATCATTGTAAGCTTTATTGCTTCTAGATTAGGTACTAAACTCGCAAGTACAATTAGAAAGAATATTTTTCAAAAAGTACAAGGCTTTTCATCAGAAGAAGTCAATAAGTTTACAACACCTTCCTTAATTACGCGTACGACAAATGATGTGACTCAAATTCAAATGTCAACAATTCTGATGTTGCGTATGTTGGTCACAGCACCAATTATGGCGATATCAGGTATTAATAAGGTTACAGGTATTAATCTGACTATGTCCTTAGTTATTATTGCTGGTGTGGTTGCTATTATCACGATGATTACAGTTATCTTTGTTCTTGTTGGACCTAAGTTCACACAAATCCAAAAACAAACTGATGACTTAAATCAAGTAACAAGAGAAACCTTAACAGGTATTCGAGTTGTTAGAGCACATCATGCTGAAAGTGTTCAACAAAATAAATTTGATAAAGTTAACACTAAACTTACAAATACAAATATTTTTGTTAACACTGCTATGAGCTTTATTGGACCAGGTATGAACTTAATCATGTATAGTTTAAATTTAGGATTAATTCTTGTGGGCTCACTCCTCATTAGAGATAGCTTACTTGGAGCAAACCCATATGAAGGTTTATCATTACAAATACAGTTTACATCTTATGCGATGACTATTTTATTTTCATTCATGATGCTCATTATGATGTTTATCTTTTTACCTAGAGCATGGGTATCCGCAAGAAGAATTAATGAAGTCCTAAAGACAGAATATACAATCGACGAACGTTTTGTTGATGATGTACAACCAAATGATAATGTTGAAGTGGAATTTAGAAACGTTTGCTTCAGATATCCAAATGCTGATGAGTGTGTCTTAAAGGATATTAATTTCGTTGCTAAAAAAGGTCAAACCTTAGCTTTCATTGGTTCAACCGGATCTGGGAAATCAACAATTATTCAATTGATTTTAAGATTTTACGATGTGAGCGAAGGGCAGATTTTAATCAATAAAAAAGATATTAAAACATATAAGCTTAATGATCTATATAAGATGATGGGCTATGTTCCTCAAAAGGGTACATTATTCTCAGGTGATGTCTTATCTAATTCTAGACTTGGAAATGAAGCAGCTACAGAAGATGAAGTCTTATCAGCACTTAAGACGGCTCAAATAATAGATTATGTTAATGAATCCGAAGAAGGATTAAATCGTCCAATCGATCAAGGTGGAACCAACGTTTCAGGTGGACAGAAACAAAGACTTGCTATTGCACGAGCACTCGTTAAAAAGCCTAGCATTTATATCTTTGATGACTCATTTTCCGCACTAGACTATAGAACTGATAAATCGCTTCGTAATGCCTTAAAAAAAGAAACAAGAAGTGCTTTACAAATCATTGTTGGTCAACGTATTGGTACCATTATGGATGCTGAACAAATCATTGTTTTAGATGAAGGTTCAATCGTCGGTAAAGGTACACACAAAGAATTACTAGAAACATGTCAAGCATATCAAGATATTGCATATGCACAACTTTCAAAGGAGGAACTCACTCATGCCTAATGATGAAAGAAAAGACAAAGCTCCAGAGAGACCTCAAAGCAGTGGACATGGACCAGGCCGTGTGATGATTGGCGAAAAGCCAAAATCCATGAAAAAAGCTTTAACTCAGTTAATCAAATACTTAAGACCCCATCGCTTTAAATTAATGATGGTTATGGCATTTGCGATGATTGGTGCAACGTTCTCTATTCTTGGACCAAGACTTTTGGGGAATATCACCAATGAAGTTCAAAAAGGAATCGCTTATAATCCTTTGACAAGTGCATTTATTGTAAATATTAATTTTGATGCGATATGGAACATTGTCTACATCTTGATTGGATTATATGCTGGAAGTTATATTTTCAATTTAACTCAAGGTATCATCATTTCAAGATTGACACAAAAGATTACTAAAGAAATGCGTGCTAATTTGTTTGATAAGATGGCTAAACTCCCACTTAAGTATTTTGACAAGACAAGCCATGGAGATACATTATCAAGAATGACCAATGATATTGATACCATTGGGCAAGCACTTAATAGTTCGGTTTCATCACTATTTTCATCTGTCACTTTAATTATTGGTGTATTCATCATGATGCTAACAATCAGTTGGCAATTAACAATTGTGGCACTTTTAACTTTACCTTTAAGCGCTGTGATCATGCGTTTAATTATGAAACGATCACAAAAATATTTTAGAAGTCAGCAAAAGACCTTGGGTAAACTTAATGGTCATATAGAAGAGACTTACTCGGGTCAACAAATCATTAAAGCCTTCAATGCAGAAGAAAAAGCTGAAGAAACGTTTGATGAATGGAATGAAGGATTATTAAATACAGCTTGGAAGAGTCAATTTTTCTCAGGTTTAATGATGCCAATCATGGGCTTTATTGGTAACTTAAGTTATGTTGCTATATCAGTGTTTGGTGGTATTCTAGCTGTTGGTGGTAGCCTCTTAATTGGGGATATTCAATCCATGATGCAATATGTTAGAACATTTAGTCAACCTTTGGGGCAAATTGCTCAAGCGATGACACAAGCACAATCAGCGCTTGCAGCATCTGAAAGAGTATTTGAATTCTTGGCTGAAGAAGAAATGGAAGCTGAAACAGAATCAATTTGCCTAAGAAAAATTCAAGGAGAAGTTGAATTTAAACATGTTAAGTTTGGCTATAGCGAAGATAAAGAAATCATTCATGACTTAAATGTTAAGATCAAAACTGGACAAAAAGTTGCTATTGTAGGACCAACCGGCGCTGGTAAAACAACGATTGTTAATTTGTTGATGAGATTCTACGATGTCAATTCAGGAGATATCTTGGTTGATGGTGTTTCAACAAAACGGATGTCAAGAGATTATGTTCATGAATTGTTTGGTATGGTACTACAAGATACATGGTTATTTAAGGGTTCAATCACAGATAATTTAATCTATGGTAGAAGAGATGCAACGATGGAACAAGTCATTGAGGCTTCTAAAACTGCAAATGTCCATCACTTTGTTAAATCATTACCCTTTGGATATGATATGATCCTAGATGAAAATTCTAATATTTCACAAGGGCAAAAACAGTTATTAACCATTGCAAGAGCGATGGTAGCTGATGCACCAATGCTTATTCTAGATGAAGCAACTTCAAGCGTTGATGTGAGAACTGAAAAATTAATTCAAGAAGCAATGGATCAATTGATGAAGGATAGAACAACATTCGTTATCGCTCACAGATTATCAACAATCAAGAATGCTGATTTAATTCTTGTACTCAAAGATGGTAATGTTATTGAAACCGGTAAACACCAAGAATTACTCGATCAAAATGGGTTCTATGCTGATCTATACAATAGTCAGTTTGAACCGGCGTAGGTCAACACAATGAATCATGATATGTCACTTTTACCTATGTTGTTTTCTGCCTTACAAAAAAAGATGATGGAACAGCATCAAAAGATTATGGATTTATACCAAATCAGCAAAGCACATATGCCTTATATTATGATGCTCAATACCAATAAAGATGGTATGACACAGCATGAGCTCACAGAAAAATCTTTTTTGGATAAAGCACATACTTCAAGATCATTAAAAGAACTTGTTGAAAAGGGTATTGTTGAGAAAGAAGACATCAATAAGTATAAAAATAAGTTTAAGCTAACTCAAAGAGGTTTAGAAATTGCTCAAGCCTTTAAAGCTGAAGGTACTAAGATGCATCAGCAGGTGTTTGAAACACTTAGTAAGGATGAATTGGATCAACTTAAAAATATTTTAACCAAACTTTATGATGCAATAGAATAATTCAAACAAGGGATGTTTATAGGATAACATTCCTTTTTCTTTACAAGAAAACGTTTTATTCTTTACACGTGCTTTTGAAACCATAAAATTATGATATAATACGATTGGACTTGTAGAACTTCGGTGAATAAACATCTAGATTGAGCATCATTGGATGCTTTTTTCATGAAAACATCGAAAGAAATTCTTTCAACTTAAAGCAACATAATTACCATACTAGGAGGATATTAATGATCATCGCCGCAGCAACCTTCAGTGATAACTTAATGTATGTTTTTGGGGGACTAGCACTGTTTATTTTTGGGATAACTCTCATGAGTGATTCTTTAAAAGCAGCAGCTGGTAACCGATTGAAATCAATCATTGAAAAAACAACAAATACACCTTTGAAAGGGATACTTGTTGGTTTATTTTTGACCCTTCTCATCCAATCATCTTCTGGAACAACAGCTTTAATGATTGGTCTACTCAGAGCAGGACTCATGACTTTGCCACAATCTGTTGGTATTATTATGGGTGCAAATATAGGAACAACCGTCACAGCATTCATTATTGGTCTTCCTATTGCTGATTATGGATTAGCCTTTATATTTGTTGGCGTGATTATGTCTTTTATTAAGAAGAATAAAATCAATCATTATGGTGGTGTTCTTCTTGGATTAGGTATGTTGTTTGTTGGGCTTAATACAATGTCATCAGGACTTAAACCTTTAGCAGCAACTCAAACAGCAGAAACAATGTTTCAAACATTCTCGCAAAACTGGTTTTTAGGCACTTTATTTGGGACTTTATTTACTGCAATCATTCAATCTTCTTCAGCAGCTATTGGGGTTTTGGAAAAACTTTATGCACTTAATGCCGAAGGCATTCAGTCCATTACATTATCAGGTGCAGTTCCTATTTTATTAGGTGCAAACATTGGTACAACCATTACAGCATTTCTCGCATCCATTGGTGGTAATGTTGAAAGTAAAAGAGCAGCAGTTATTCACGTGATGTTTAATTTGATTAGTGCTGTATTCTTCCTTGCTATTCTTTTACCTTATGAATCACTCATTCAATGGTTCGAAAATAGATTCCTAAAACCGTTCTCAATGATTACAATCGCAATTGCACATGCGATTCAAAATATAACCATGACATTTATTTTGTTCTGGTTTATCAAACCAATGATTAAAACCGCAAAATTAATTGTTAAAGATAAGGGCAATAATCAGATCCCTGAAGATATGTTCGATGAAAAATTAATTCACGAATCACCTTCTTTAGCTTTAGAGTTCGTTAGAAAAGCTTTACTCTATACAGGATCTATTGTTAAAGATTACTTTGCAATAGCTAGAGCATATAGTTTTAAAGAAAATTCTAAAATGGTAGAAGAAGCATATACATTGGAAATGATGATTGATACATATGATCAAAAGATCCATGACTACTTAATCAAAATAGCTCAAGCAGGTCTTGATGCCAATGATTCAAAAAAATTATCAAGAGACTTAGATACGATAAAGGATTTCGAACGTATCGGAGATCATTTAACAAATATTGTTCAATTCTTCCACGAAAGATATGGTGAGTCACAATTATTATCTGGTGAAGGATCTAATGATTTAAATGCTTTGTATGATGTATTAGAACAAATGCTTAATGATACATTAGAAAGCTTTGCGAATATCGATCCAATTGTAGCAAGACGTGTTGTTGAAAACGAAGATGTTGTTGATGAACTTGAAGAAAGATTTAGATATCGTTATATTGAAAGATTAAAGAATGGTGAAGTAACATTTATTGTTGCTGCCAATTACCCAGATATTTTATCTAATTTAGAACGCATTGGTGACCATTTGATGAACATAGCGAGTTCAGTTATTGAACCACTCTATATTCCTCAAAGTGTTTTAGTACCAAAACCTCACGAAATAGATAAAGATATTTAAAAGGAGATTTAAATGTTCGATTTAAAAGCCCCTTTCACACCCAAAGGTGACCAAATTAAAGCTATTGAAACATTAAAAGAAAATATTTTTAATGGTGTCAAAGAGCAGGTTCTTTTAGGTGCAACAGGCACAGGTAAAACATTTACAATAGCAAACATTGTTGAGCACATTCAAAAGAAGACTTTGATTTTAGCCCCTAATAAGACCTTAGCTGGTCAACTTTATGGCGAACTTAAAGCTTTTTTTCCTCATAATCGCGTTGAATATTTTATTTCATATTATGATTATTTTCAACCTGAAGCTTATGTCGTATCAACAGATACTTATATTGAAAAAGATTCATCGATCAATGATGAAATTGATGAGATGAGACATAGTGCAACATCTTCACTCTTAGAAAATGATGATGTGATTGTTGTCGCATCTGTTTCATGTATTTATGGTATTGGTGATCCAGACGATTATAAAAACTCGATGATATTCATTCGTTTAGGTGATTCTTATGGTAGAGATCATCTCATCAATAAGCTGGTCGAACAAACATATCAAAGAAATGATATTGATTTCCATCGTGGAACTTTTAGAGTACGTGGTGACTCCATTGAAGTCATTCCTGCATATGAAAGAGCACAAGGTATTCGTATTTCATTTTTTGGTGATGAAATCGATGAGATTAAGAGATTTGATGTCTTGACGGGTCAAGCACTTGAATCCTTAACGTTTGCTACAATATTTCCAGCAACGCATTTTATGACGAATAAAGATAAACTCAAGGAATCCATTCGTCGCATTAAAAACGAACTACAAGAACAAATCGCATATTTCAAAGGAGAAAATCTCCTTTTAGAAGCACAAAGAATTGAACAGCGTACTAGATATGATATGGAAATGCTAGAAGAAATTGGGATTTGTAGCGGTATTGAAAACTACTCCAGACATTTAGTGCTTCGTGAAGCAGGAGAAACACCTGCGACACTTATGGATTTCTTTGGAGATGATTTTTTATTAATCATTGATGAATCTCATGTCACGATTCCTCAAGTCAGAGGAATGTACTTTGGTGATCGATCCAGAAAACAGACATTAGTTGATCATGGTTTTAGATTACCAAGCGCATTAGATAATAGACCACTTCAATTCGATGAATTTGAAAACAAAATGAAAAACGTCATTTATCTATCAGCTACTCCAGGTCCTTATGAACTAGGGAAAAACATTCCAGTCATTGAGCAAATCATTAGACCTACTTATCTTTTAGACCCTGTCATTGAAGTTAGATCTGGCAAAGGTCAGATGGATGACTTGTTCTTTGAAATTAAAAAAAGAGTTGCCGTTAACGAACGTGTCTTAGTTACGACACTGACCATTCGCATGAGCGAAGATTTAACAGCATATTTCAAGCAGTTAGGTGTCAAAGTGGCTTATTTACACAGTGAAATCAAATCATTAGAACGTATTACAATCTTAAGAGACCTAAGATTAGGAAAGTATGATGTCTTAATTGGAATCAACTTATTAAGAGAAGGACTAGACTTACCTGAAGTATCTTTAGTTGCTATACTAGATGCTGACAAACAGGGTTTCTTAAGAAGTGAACGCAGCTTAGTCCAAACCATCGGTAGAGCAGCAAGAAATCAAAATGGTCGTGTCATCATGTATGCAGATAACATATCTGCAGCAATGGATTATGCAATTAATGAAACCAATCGCAGAAGAAAGCTTCAAATGGATTTCAATGAACTGAATCATGTTGTTCCCGTGTCTATTCAAAAAGATATTAGAGACAAGATAAGCTTAAAAGAAGATTTGATTGCAGAAGAAAAAGATTATACCAAGCTATCTAAAAAAGATAGAGATAAGATGTTAAAGTCGATCGAAGCTGAAATGAAAGATGCTGCGAAGAGCCTTAACTTTGAAAAAGCTGCAGAACTTAGAGATTTATTATTTGAATTAAAATCAGAGGACTAGATCCTCTTTTTTATTTAATATTACATATGCAAAGACAATTTTTAGATTGTGATATGTTAAAATAAAATGGAATGATATCGTGTTTAGTCATAGAATTGAATAAAAGGAGTGATTTTTGTGTTTGAAAATAAAATCAATCTTGTTGATCAGATGCTGGTTAATACCAAATTTAATGGTACTGTACTTATTGCCCATCAGTCTGATATCTTGTTGTCAAAAGCATATGGATTTGCTGATTTTGAACTTGATGTACCCATGCAAGTTCAAACGAAACTAAGAATTGCCTCGATTACAAAAATGATTACTGCTGTTGCTATCTTACAATTAATAGAAAAAAAGACACTTAATCTTGAAGACCGGTTGATTCAGTTCTTTCCAGATTATCCGAATGGCGAACAAATTACAATCTACCAATTGCTAACACATACTTCTGGCATCAGTAATTTTGAATTAGAAGCTGACTTTTATGAAGTTGAACATGCAACCTCATTCTCAGAAAAATTAATTGATTTATTTAAACATGAACCACTTCGATTTACACCTGGAACAGATTATGAATATTCTGTATCTGGCTATTTATTATTAAGTTACATCATAGAAAAAGTAACTGGATTTACTTATGAACAGTATTTAAAGAAACATATATTCGAACCGCTTAAGATGGGAAACTCAGGTCTTGATTTTTATCGGCCAATCATTAAAGGTAGAGCTAAAACTTATGAAGTAGAAAAAGGTCAAATCAGAAATGGTGACTTCTTTGATATGCGAATTGCTGGAGGTGGTGGTGGATTATACTCTACAGCAGAAGACTTGTTTTTATTTCAAAGAGGTTTGCTCAATCATCAAATCCTCACAAAGGAAAGTTTTGATTTAATGAATACGAATCAAGTTGTTATAAACGAACAAACACATTATGGATTTGGCTTATTTTTAGCTCAAGCAGAAATTTGCGGTAAAGATAGACATAAAAACTATCATACAGGTGGTGGACCAGGCGTAAGATCCATTTTGGCATATTATCCAGAAGATGAATTGTTATGTATTATAATCACAAATATCAATGACAGAAATAATTTTAATGATGCTCACTCAAAAATGGAAGATATACTACTGTCATAGTCATTTAAAAAGACATTTAAGACCACATAAGTGGTCTTTTTTCTTGATAAATATAGAAAAAATATAAAATGTGATTGTTTATTCATGATGAATTTGCTATCATAAAAACAAGATGTATCATTATGGAGGGAAAAAATGAATTTGGATAAAATAGCTCTTGCTTATGGGCTGAGTGTTACAGATGGTGCTTGCACCGGGAAAAATGAAGGATATCACTATTCAATTATTGAGTATCGCTATGATCCTTTAATCAAACAGTTTTGCTTAATTTTCGCATTTGATAAAAAGATATCTAAAGAAACATTTGTTAAAATTCGTAAAGTCAGTGGATTCCCTATTCCTAGAATCGAATCAGTTGGACTCATTGATAACGCAATAGTTCAACCACTCAAATCAAAAAAAGCAAACGATAAATATTATGCTTTGTTGAACAAATTAACTACAGTATTTAATGAAGAAGGGTTGAATAACCTTGAGCACTGTCCATTTTGTGGATTAGATGATGTTGACACATATAAAATCATTAAAGGTGTAAAAGTAGGTGTACATGCTGCTTGTGTTAAATCATTTGTTGAAAAAGCAGATACCTACATTCAAAGTGAAGCTAAATCGACGAAGCATTTAATTAAAAGTTTAATCCTTGCTTTCATTGGTGCAGTCGTTGGACTGATTCCTGCAGCGATTGTCTTTGATTTCGGATACTTTGTTGGATTGCTTTATGCTTTAATTCCTTTAGCATCATTTTATGGTTATAAGCTTGGTGGTGGACCAAAAGCTTCCTATGTTCCGATTGTTATCGCCATCTTTTCAGCAATTGTAGCACCAGGCTACATGTATTTACTTTATTCTTCATTTGCAACTACAACTGGAGTACCATTTCAAGAAGTGATTAGTGATCCAGAATTAGGATTCACTTCAAATTTAATTATGAGTCTAGTATTTGTTGCGATAGGTATCCTAATTTCATTTAGAAGCATCTACAACCAAACACATGGGAAGATTAAAAAAGATTTAGAAGCATTTAAATAAAACGATAGCCACTAATTAGTGGCTTTCTTTTTGCATGAATAAAAAGTTGCTTTATGTTATCATAGTATTGGAGTTGATTATATGAATGCAAATACAAATTATCAAGCAGGTTTATCCAATTACGTCTTGAATACACCTAAAAAAAATATCATGGTTGCGATTGAACATTTCAATCTAGCTGCTAATCAAGGACATGCAGATGCTTACTATTTCCTAGGCCGTTTTTATGGTTTAGGCGATGGCGTTTCTATTGATTACAATTTGGCGATGGATCATTATCGCAAAGGTGCATCTTTAGGTAGTGCGAAATGTGGATATGCTATTGGATTGATGTTGCATACAGGCACTGGTGTTGATAAAGATGAAGAAGCAGCTAAAGAATATTTTAAAAAGAACTATGAAATCTTACTCATGGAAGCTGAAAAGAAAGATCCAGTCAGTATTCACATTTTAGGAACTTACTATTATTATGGATTTAATGTTCAACGCTATATATTTAAAGCCATTGAATGGTTTTTAAAAGCTTCTGAACTTGGATACAGTGATTCTCAATACATGCTCGGTATGATCTATGAAACAATTGGTCACGATGAGAAGCAAGCAGAAAGTGCAAAGCACTATTATGAACTTGCTGCTAAGCAAGATCATCCATATGCACAGTATGCATTGGCTGTTAATGCACTTGAAGAACAACAGTGGTCAACTGCTGAAATCTATCTAGAAAGAGCTGCTAGCCAGCAATATGGTCTTGCTGCATTCACTTTAGGACTCTACTACCATGAAAAGGAACCTAAATATCCACTTAAAGCATTTGAATGGTTTATGGTTGCTGCCAAACAAGGACATACAGAAGCAGAATACTATGTTGGCTTATATTATCAGAATGGTAAAGGTGTTGCTCAAAATATTGATCAAGCAGTTTTATGGTATGAAAAAGCAGCTTTAAAGAAAGATAAGAATGCTTTATATCATTTAGCAATGCTTTTAATTAAACACGAAGATAAAGATTTTGCATTGGTTGCAAGACTTTTAGAACAAGCAGCAGATCTTGAACATCCTCATGCGCAATATAATTTAGCTGTTATGTATCAAAAGGGTGATGGGGTTCCACAAAACATGAGTAAAGCATTCTATTGGTATGAAAAATCTGCTAACGCTAATTTAGCAATTGCACAATATAATTTGGGTATGATCTATTTTGAAGGTGCTATTGTCGAAAAAGATGAAGCTAAAGCGAAAGAACTATGGGAAAAAGCTGCAGCACAAGGATTAGAAATCGCTGTTAAGTTGATGTTCTCAATCAATAATTACGAGAAACTACAAAAATCACAATGGCAATCTTAAAATATACCTATTTAGGATTTGGGTTAATCCTCTATATCAGTGTAAATATCATTTCTTATTCAAACCCTAATGTACTAGAAATACTCGATAGAAAAATCATATTTTCAGTATTGTCTTTTGTTTTATTAGCATTTGATTATGTTTGCATACTTTGGACAGAAAAGATATTTAAAAGGCCGTTTAAAGATTTTGCAACTTATATGAAGGTAACTTTGTATCTAGGTATTGTCATTTTTCCCTTATTTAGTTTGTATGACTAAAAAAAGAATTCAGTTAACTTGCCTAGCAAGCTGAATTCTTTTTCTTTTATTTATTTGATCCTAATTTTACAATTTCAATTAAGACTTGGACTGCTTTTTCCATCTGCTGGATGGATGCAAATTCCAAGCGTCCATGGAATTGGTATCCACCAGTACCTAAATTAGGACACAACAAACCTTCATAAGTTAGTCTTGCCCCATCAGTACCACCACGAATGGGTTCTGCTTGAGGGGTGAGCCCAGCATTGATAATCGCTTGCTTAGCAATATCGATGACATACATATGATCTTTTAGGACTTCATACATATTGAAGTAACTATCTGTGATTGTTAATTCAACTGCTTGATATCCATACTTTTCATTCATATAGTCTTTAATGACTTCAAATTCTTTCTTTTGTTCATTAAATAGATTCATATCATGATTTCTAATGATATAGTGTGCATGCGCTTGTTCAACTTCACCTTTTAAATTTGTTAAGTGATTGAATCCTTCATAATTTTCTGTATATGCGGGATTTTTAAATTTAGGAAGCATATCATGAAATTCCATAGCTAAATGTAGTGCGTTGATCAGCTTGTTTTTAGCTGAACCCGGATGAATACTCTTTCCGATGAAGGAAAGGTTTACTCCTGCAGCATTGAAATTCTCATATTCAATTCCACCAACTTCACTACCATCAGCGGTGTAAGCAAAATCAGCTTTGAAATAATCATAATCGAAATGGTTAGCACCATTACCGATTTCTTCATCTGGAGTGAAACAAATATAAATGTCTCCGTGCTTTTCTTCGGGGTGAGCAACAAAATATTGTGCAAGTTCCATAATTTCAGCTACGCCACATTTATCATCAGCACCTAATAATGTATTGCCATCAGTGACAATGATATCATCACCGATAACACGCTTTAAACTAGGGAATGCAACTGGATTCATGGATATCTTATCATTCAGTTTGATTTCTGATCCATCATACTTTTTAATGATTCTAGGATGAACATCTTTACCCGGTGCATCAGGAGAAGTATCTACATGTGCGACAAACCCTATCGCGTACGCGCCTTCCTTATTCTTATTGATCTTCGCGTATACGTACCCATAATCATCTAAAAATGCTGGTAAACCCATACCTTTTAATTCTTCTAATAATATTCTACTTAAATCCTTTTGTTTTTCAGTTGATGGGAATGTCGTTGAATCGTGATCTGATTGTGTATCGACCTTAACATATTTAATAAATCTTTCAATTAATCGTTCCATAAGATACATCAACCTCCTTCTAGAACATATTATAACGCAAAAATGAACAAAAAAATAGGTAAAAGTAAATAAAATTAAGTAAAAAGTTAAAAATATCAATAAAATTAAGGCAAAAATTAATTTTATTAACTTTTTTTCAATAAAAGTGTTGACATTTGGATTAAAAATGAATATAATTAAGGTGTAAATTAAATAAATCAATAAAGGCGAACAAAAAATGACAAAATATGAAGTGTTAAATCAATTGAATAATAATGAACTTGACACAACAAAGGCATATAATCTTTTATATAAAATTCCAAAAGAACGTAAACCTAAAAAAGCGTTCTTCCTCAAAGTAAGAATCAGGGTACCAGAGAGTAAAGGAGCAACTATATTTTTAGGAATCCTATTGTTCCTACCAATGCCAATTGTTTTAGCTAAATTATTCATACCAAGAAAAATAAAAAATAGTACAAGTCCTATCAGCGATCAACTACCAGTAAACTTCAGTGAAATGCTTCAACTCATTTCTATGAGAGGTATCAAAATTGATATTAAGACACACGACAATGTTAGGGTATATATGAAAACGATATAAAAAGGAGAAAAACAATGAGACAAATTAAAAAGAAACACATTAAAATACATCAGGAAAAACAAGATCAAACAATTAGATATTCTCTGAATCAAACGATGTTGTTAACCTATTACGATGTTAATTCATTATAAAAATAAAAAATCAAATTAAAGGAGAAATACAAATGAAAGAACGAAGTAAAGTAAACCCAGTCTTAAGCACTTGCCCAGTATGTAAACATAGCTTAAATGTTGTCAAATTACATTGTGATCATTGCGATACAACCATTGAAGGTGACTTCACATTATCTAAATTTAATTATCTCGAAACAGAAAAATTATATTTCATCGAAGTCTTTATTAAAAACAGAGGAAATATCAAGATGATTGAAAAGGAACTTAATATTAGTTACCCAACAGTTAAAAAAATGCTTGATGATGTTATTGTTGGACTTGGTTATTCCTTAGAACCATTTGAGGATGAACAAATCAACAAAGAACCAGAAGCTCCAAAAGTGAGCAAAGCAAGCATATTAGAAAAAATCGAAAAAGGAGAACTTACGGTTGCTGATGCAGTCGAAATCTTCAAGAAAGGAAAATAGGTGACATCATGAGAAAGAATCTATTCCATCCAACTCAAATTTACCAAGAACACAGAAGCGCAAATACAAGAGGTGAAAGTCAATTATGTAGCTTATATGCTATGCAACCTGAACACGTTGTACATAATGTCTTTTACAGAATCGAAGAACAAGAACAAGATTTAGCTCAATTCAACAGTATTCCTGAGCAATTTCAAGAATTTAAAAAATAATCCAAGAAAAGGTGAATGAAATGTCAAAAGACCAACTTAAAGAAGAAAGAATGAAAATATTAGATTTACTTGCTAAAGGCGTTATCAATGCTGATGATGCAGAAAGATTATTATCTTCTATGGAACGTCCATCAGAAGAAAAATTTGCTGAACAAGTGATTGTAACAAATCCAAAGAAAGCGCCATTTAGAATGCTAAAGATTTTAGTGGATTCTCAGGATGGAGATGTTGTTAGAGTACAAATACCAATTGAGTTTGCAAAATTACTTAAAACTGATAAATTCAAGATGAACTTGCAAGATACAGACATTGATATTGATGCATTACTTGAAATGATCAGCCAAGGTGTCATGGGTGAGATTGTAAATATTCAATCAGCTGATGGCGATAATGTTAAAATAATCGTTGAATAAATGACGAAAAACCAAATATTTTTACCAATAAAGCGTTTATTTTAAACGTCTTTATTGTTATTAGGGCATCATGTACTATAATAGTATTGTAGTCACGAAGGAGAACATCATGTTATTAGGGAAACACTTTAGAAAATATTACCTCAAATACGCCCTTTATTTTATTATAGGGATTGGAGTTTTAATCTATGTTGACTGGATTCAACTCGATATACCGAAACTAGTTGGGGGAATCATTGACACATTAAAATCAGATACTCCAGACACACAAGCCATAAAAGATTCCATTCTGCAAATAGCAATACTTGCAGGATTGATCACTTTAGGGCGTTTTCTTTGGAGATATACGATTTTTGGTGCATCAAGAAGAATTGAATATAATTTAAGAAATGCTATGTTTGTTCATGCAACCAAATTATCTCAAAGCTACTACAGTCAAGAGAAGGTTGGAGGGCTCATGGCGTATTTTATCAATGATCTAGAAGCTGTACGTCAAGTTTATGGTCCTGGTATTTTAACACTAGTAGATGGATTGATGCTTGGAAGCTTTGCTTTATATCGTATGGCAAGTTTAAATGCTCGATTGACATTATATGCAGCAATTCCAATGCTTATTTTAGGTGTTATGTTAGGCATAGCACGTAAATCTATTGCATCAATTTTTAAGAAAAGACAAGAATCATTTGAACAATTAAGTGATTTCACACAAGAAAACTTTTCAGGTATTTCAGTCATTAAAGCATTTGTAAGAGAAACAAAAGAAGCTATTTTCTTTAACAAAAGAAATACAGATTTATATAACAAAAACATGGTTTTTGTCAAATTCATCATTACAGTCAATATTGCGATATCACTTGCACTCAATCTTATTATCTTACTGATTATCATGTATGGAAGCTTCTTAGTACTTAGAACAGATGGAACGGGACTTACAACTGGTCAGCTTACAGAATATATCAGTTATTTCTTTACTTTGATTTGGCCAGTGATGGCAATTTCAAGATTCATACAAATTCAATCACAAGCAAAAGCTAGCGCTATACGCATTGATAAGTTCTTGAATTCTGAAGTTGAAATCAAAGATAGCGCTGAGGCGGTTGATATTGAAGATTTAAAAGGAAGTATTTCAGTTAAGAATCTCACATTCCAATATCCCGATGGAGAAGAACCCGTCTTAAAAAATGTATCCTTTGATATAAAGGCTGGTGAAATGGTCGGTATTTTAGGACGCACAGGTAGTGGGAAGAGTAGTTTAGTAGACCTTCTATTACGTATCTATAATCTTGATGAAGATTCAGTCTTCATCGGAGATCATGATATTATGAAGCTCACCTTGAAATCAGTCAGACAAACAATTGGTTATGTACCACAAGATAATTTCTTGTTTTCAGACACGATTACTAATAATATAGGTTTTGCATATGAAGTCCCTGACGAAAATGCGATCAGAGAATCAGCGAGATTAGCTGATGTCTATGAAAATGTCATGGAATTTAAAGAACAATTCAACACGATTCTTGGTGAACGTGGAGTGACTGTTTCTGGTGGTCAAAAACAAAGAATCAGTATTGCTAGAGCATTAGCGAAGAACCCTGAGATCTTAATTTTAGATGATTCTGTATCCGCTGTTGATACTAAAACAGAAGATGCAATTATTAATAATCTTCATAAAGTAAGAAAAGGAAAAACAACCATCTTTATAGCTCATCGTATATCAACAGTTAAAAAGATGGATAAAATTATATTATTAGATCAAGGTAGAATTTCAGCAATTGGTAGTCATGCAACACTGATGAAAGCATCTGCCTTATATCAAGATATGGTTAAACGCCAGACATTAGAAAATCTAGTTCAAGGAGGCGATAATCATGAAGGACTTTAAAGATAATACAAGAGAACGTAGTGACAAAGAAGTTTTAAAACGTTTGATAAACTATGCAATGCCTTATAAGAAAGAATTTCTACTCATCATTATATTGATGTTTGTAGGTATTGGTATTCAGTTGTTACCTGCTTTATTAATTGGATATACCATTGATATTGTAAGCAGCACCACGATGGCAAGAGACCAACAAGTCTTATACATTTTCTTAATGGGTGGAGCATTCTTGTTTTCAATGTTTTTAGGTAATTTTACAAACTTTTATCAAAATTATATGCTCCAAAAGGTAGGACAAAAAACTGTAGTAGTCTTAAGAAATGATGTTTTTAATCATATTGAAAACTTAGCGATTGGTCAAGTCAATCAAGTACCGGTTGGTAAACTGGTCACTAGAGTCACCAATGATACCAATACAATTTCTGAAATGTATACTTCAGTTGCGGTTAATCTGATTAGAAATATATTATATCTATTTGCAATTCTAATTGTTCTATTTATTTTAAATTATCGAATCACGCTTTATGTTATCATTGTGATTCCAATTGTAATACTGGCAGCATATCTATTTAGAAAGTTCTCTAGAGCTTCGTATAGAAGAGTTAGAGCAAGTCTTTCCGAAGTTAATGCATTCCTATCAGAAAACCTTTCTGGAATGAAAGTTACACAAATATTTAATCAGCAAGAAAAGAAGAGAAAAGAATTTCAATATAATAGCAAAAAATTAAGAAATAGCTATCTACAAGAAATTTTAGTCTTTGGTATTTTCAGACCGACAATCTATGGATTATCAATGGTTGGAACTTTAATTGTTTTATACATAGGTTACCAAGAGGTCTTAACAACGGCATTTACTGCTGGTCTTCTCTTCTCATATTTTTACTATGTTAGAGATTTCTTTGAACCAATACAAGAATTAGCAGAGCAGTTCAATGTCATGCAAAGTGGTTTTGCTGCTGCAGAAAAAGTATTTGATGTTTTAGATACTGTACCTGAAATTACCGATGCTGAAGATGCTGTAGAACTAGCTGAATTTTCAGGAAGAATCGAATTTAAGGATGTTTGGTTTTATTATTTGAAGGATGAATGGGTATTAAAGGGGATTAGTTTCAAAGTTAATCCTGGTGATACTGTAGCTTTCGTTGGAGCAACTGGTTCTGGTAAAACAACCATCTTAAGTTTAATTGTTCGAAACTATGAAATTCAAAAAGGACAAATCTTAATTGATGGTATTGATATTAGAAAGATCAAACGTTCTTCACTTAGAAAACATATAGGTCAAATGCTTCAAGATGTGTTCTTATTTAGCGGATCAATTGCTGATAATATTACATTGAGAGACGACGAAATTACCATTGATGAAGTTATATCAGCTTCAAACTATGTTGGAGCAAACACGTTTATTGATCGATTGAATGATGGCTATAATCATATGGTACTAGAACGAGGTAATAATTTTTCTAGTGGACAACGTCAACTCATCAGTTTCGCCAGAGCATTGGTATATAAGCCTAGCCTCATGATCTTAGATGAAGCAACAGCAAACATCGATAGTGAAACCGAAGAACTCATCCAACAATCATTAGAAAAAATGATGAATATATCAACCATGTTGATTGTTGCTCACAGATTATCAACCATCCAGCATAGCAATAAGATTCTAGTTATGCAAAAGGGTGAAATCAAAGAAGAAGGTACACATCAAGAACTCTTAAAACAAAAAGGCTTATATTACAATTTATATCAACTTCAGTATGATGCACAAGAAATCTAAGAATCCATTGATGTTGAATTACCTTAAATAAATAAAGTTGGAAAGAGGTTTTATTATGTTGAAAAAAACGGAAATACAAGAATTATTAAATGAAGCATTGCTCACGGGTGCTGATTTTGCAGAAATATTTTTAGAAGATACAGAATCATCAAGCATTAGAGTAACAAGTGGAGATGTCACTTCTATTGATAGAGCAAATGTCCATGGGGCTGGCGTAAGATTAATACAAGGTGTAGATGAAGTTTATGGCTTTACAAATCATGTTTCTTATGAATCTATTTTAGGTGTTGTAAAAAATCTAAGAGTTTCTTTTTCAGGTGAACTTACAAAAGTCAAATCACTAGGAGAAAAGAAACCATATACAGACAACATTAAGAAACCAATGAATTCTGTATCTGTTGAAGAAAAATCTGTGGTGCTTCAATCGTTATCTAATCAAATCAAAAACTACGATGCGCGCATCGTACAAGCAATAACAATGATGCTAGAAACCGAACAAAATATATTAGTTGCTAATAGTGAAGGCGTCTATCAGGATGATAAGAGAACATATACGCGTGTGATGTTGATGGCTGTGGCTCAAGAAAATGGTGTGATGCAGCAAGCTTACGAAGGACCTGGTCGGTACATGGGCTTTGAAATATTTGATGCTGTTGACATGAAATCTTTAGCAGATGAAGTTGCTAAGAGTGCAATCATGCTTCTTTCTGCAGAAGATATGACAGCTCAAGTGATGCCAGTTGTCTTGCATAATGGATTTGGTGGTGTTATTTTTCATGAAGCATGCGGACATCCTTTAGAAGCAACAGCAGTTGCCAAAGGTTTATCACCATTTGTAGGTAAATTAGGTCAAAAAGTTGGATCTGATCTTGTCACTGCATATGATGATGGTAATGTTGAAGGTGCTTGGGGAAGACTAAGCTATGACGATGAAGGAAAAGAAACTCAAAAGAATCTCTTAATTGAAAATGGCGTTTTAAAAGGTTATTTAATCGATTACCGAAATGCAAGAAAGATGAATATGGATACGACTGGTTCAGGACGTAGACAATCTTACAAATTCTCACCAACTTCTAGAATGAACTCGACATATATTGCTCCTGGTAAAGACAAATTTGAAGATATTATTAAGGATACAAAATATGGTTTGTTTGCTAGAAAACTTGGTGGTGGAACTGTCGTTCCAGCAACTGGTGAATTCAATTTTGCTGTACAAGAGGGTTATATGATCGAAGATGGCAAATTGACACGACCTGTTCGTGGAGCAATGCTCATCGGACATGGTAAGGATGTATTATTTAAGATTGATAAAGTCTCTGACAACCTAGAATTTGGACAAGGTATGTGCGGTTCTTTATCAGGAAGTATTCCTGTTGATGTTGGGCAACCAACAATCAGAGTATCATCCATGACCGTTGGTGGATCAGGAGGTAAAAAATAATGTATCAGAACTGGATTGATTTAGGATTAAAAAAAGGCATTACTGATTTAGAAGTTTTTGCCGTAAGAAATAAATCATTAAAATTATCAGTTTACCAAAATAAACTCGATCAACATGTTCAAAGTGATGTTGAATCTATTACGATTCGCGGTATTTATGAAAATAAATTAAGTACAGTTCGCTTTGAAAATTTATCAGATTCCAATGTTGATCATTTGCTTGATCAACTCAAGGCAAATGCGAAAGCATTAACTGTTGTAGAACCTGCAATTATCTTTGAAGGATCAGAATCATACCCAGAAGTTAAAGATGAACTCTTTGATTTTGGCAGTATTCCTGTAATTCAAAAGATTGATTTATTAAAGAATTTAGAACAAAAGATATTGGCTAATTCATCTGTTACTCAAGTACAGTCATCAATTTATCAAGAAGTTGACACAGAAACTACACTCGTTAATTCTAAAGGATTACATCTATCAAGACATAATACATATGCCTATGCATATGCAATCGGTGTCTTTCAAAAAGATGATGATATTAAAACAGCTTACGATATTAAACTGGCTAAAAATTTCAATGAGTTTGATATAAATCAAATGGCTGAAACGACAGTGACAAAAGGTGTAGCTATGCTTGGTGGAACATCTATCCGATCAGGTGAGTATCCTGTTGTCTTCTCAAATGAAATGTTTGCTGATATACTTGAAGTGTTTAGTTCAATTTTCTCAGGTGAAGCTGCCTATAGAAACATGACTTTCCTAAAAGATAAAGTCAATCAACAAATTGCTGGCTCAGATATTAATTTAGTTGATGATCCATTACATCCAGATGCTCATTTTAAAACAGGTTTCGATGATGAAGGTGTAGCATGTTCCAAACGTTATATTGTTGAAAATGGCGTATTTAAGGGATTTAATCATAATTTAAAAACAGCAGCTATCTTTAAAGAAAAACCAACTGGTAATGGATTTCGTGGCGGGATTTCTACAACAAATTTCTTTTTAGAACCTCAAGAAAAAGATTTTGATACATTAATATCTGATATTAAAGATGGTGTTTATATTACTGATATGGTTGGGCTTCATGCAGGTGTTAAGACTGTTTCTGGTGAGTTTAGTTTGCAAGCAAGCGGGTTTAAAATCAAAAATGGAAAACTTGATCACCCAGTTAAAATGATCGTTGTTTCAGGCAATTTCTTTGAAGCAATCAATCGTGTCAAGGGGATTGGATCTGATCTTAAATTTGGATTATCCGGTGTTGGTAGCCCTAGTGTATACGTTGAATCATTAATGATAGGTGGAGGGGCTTAGGCCTCTTTTTTTTCTGACGTTTGGTGCAAATAGTTGATAAGAGAACCTCTTGGTAGCACTATATAGGCGTTATATGAACTATTAACAAATGAAAATAATCCGCTATTAATTAAAATGCTAGTTGACAACCTTATTTCAGGGCTTTATCAGATTGCTATCAACTAATTACACCAAAAGTCAGTTTTTTTTGCACTTTTTATTAAGTATATAATTATGTTGACATGATTGTTTTATAGTGGTATACTTAATTTAGAATTAAGGTATACCTTAAAATAGAAAGAGATGTGAACGTAATGCTCAATTGGTTTATAGGCCAGGAAGTATGGTTACAAGCATTGTTGGGAACACTATTTACTTGGGGACTCACTGCGGTAGGTGCAGCTTTAGTATTTTTCTTCAAGACCATAGAAAGAAATGTATTTAATTTAATGTTAGGTTTTGCATCAGGTGTGATGATCGCTGCAAGTTTTTGGTCATTACTAGCTCCAGCAATCATTATGGCAGAAGAAATGGGTGCAGTAACTTGGATTGTTGTTGCTACAGGATTTGCTTTGGGAGGTATCTTTTTATATTTAGCAGATAAGACAGTACCACATATGCATTTCGGTTTTAATCATGATAAAGAAGGTCTGCCAACTAGATTGAAAAGAACAGTCTTATTGGTATTTGCAATCACACTTCATAATATTCCTGAAGGCTTAGCTGTGGGTGTTGCATTTGGTGCAGTTCACTATGTTACAGGTGATGTCACAGCTGCTACTTTATCAGCTATAGGACTTGCAATAGGAATTGGGATTCAAAACCTTCCAGAAGGCGCAGCAGTTGCGATACCCTTAAGACAAGAGGGGATGAGCAGAACAAAAGCTTTCTTATTAGGTCAAGCATCTGGATTAGTAGAACCAATTGCTGGTGTTCTCGGTGCTATTTTAGTACTTTACGTGAGACCAATTCTTCCTTATGCACTTGCATTTGCTGCAGGAGCTATGATTTATGTTGTTGTTGAAGAACTCATTCCTGAGGCACAACAAAAAGTGACTCCAAAAGGTGCACATTATGCAACATTTGGTGTCATGGTCGGATTTATTGTGATGATGGTTTTAGATGTTGCCTTAGGTTAAAGTAGGTGAAAAAATGAATAGAGCTGAAGAAGATTATATAAAAACAATCTATGAGTTGACGGTTGAAAGAAAACAAGCATTGATCAAAACAAATGAATTATCTGATCGTTTTGGCTATACTGATCAAAGTGTCAATGAAATGATTAAAAGATTAGAAAGTAAACATCTGGTGACCTTTATCCCTTATAAAGGATTATCTTTAACACATAAAGGTAAACAAATTGCCATTCGAATGATTAGAGCTCACCGAATTTGGGAAGTCTTTTTAACACAAAAACTTGGGTTTCCATGGGAAACTGTTCATGGAGATGCAGAAATGCTTGAGCATGCATCAAGTGATCGACTATTAGAAAACCTTTATGAATACTTAGATAAACCTAAATTTTGTCAACATGGTAATCCAATTCCTGACTTTGAAGGGCATATGGAAGAGTCAGCAACCTTATCACTTGTAGATATAGAGGCTCAAAATCAATTCAAAATAACGAGAGTTTTAGATTCAAAAGAATTGTTAACATTTTTAAATGATAAGAACATTAAACTTTATGATATATTTACTGTAGTTAAAAAAGATGATTTTAATCAAACGATAACAATAGAAGATAAAAAGACACAACATTTATTAAGTTTTAAAACAGCAAGAATGCTATTTGGTCATCAAATATAAAAAAGAAAGGGGTTGTGAACATGCTTAAAGATATGATTCAAAATGAAAGTAATAAAGTCATCAAAGAATACTTAAATGATGTTCATGCCTACGATCTAGCTGAACTATTTATTGAACTTAATGATGAAGAAAAAGATAAGGTTTATAGCCTACTCTCTAATGAAAAGTTAGCTGAGCTTGTTTCTTATTTGGAACTTGATGAAGCAGCTGAAGTTTTAACTGATTTTGACATTGATAAGCAAAAACAATTGGTTGAAATGATGGAACCAGATGATGCTGCTGATATCATCATGGAATTAGAAGATGAGGAACAAGAAGAATTGCTCGCAGCACTTGGAGAAAGTTCTGATATCGCTCAACTTATTTCTTATGATGACGATGTTACTGGTTCTGCAATGACCAATTTAATGGTTGTTTTATTTCCTGAAATGGAAGTTAAACAAGCAACTAAAAAAGTCATACAAGAAGCAAATGATGTTGAAACAATTAATACTTTGTTTATTACAGATGTTAATCACTTATTTTTAGGTGTTGTTCCGTTAAAGAAACTCATTAAAGCGAAAACACCATGCTATATATCAGAACTAATTGAATATTGTCCTACGGTTAGAGATACTGATCCAATCACACAGACTTTGGAAGCTATTAATAACTATAGTATTTTTGAAATGCCTGTTTGTAATGAAAATAATAAACTTTTAGGTATGGTTACTTTAGATGATGCACTTGATATCTATCAAGAAGAGGCTCAAGAAGATTTTGAAAGACTTTCTGGGTTGCCTGAAACAGTTCAAGGGAATCCTTTTAAGACTGCACTTCACCGTGTACCATGGCTTTTATTGCTTCTAGCAATATCAGTACCGATTGCGATGATTACCTCTCATTATGAGAGTGTGATTACAGCTGCAGCTATCCTTGTTATATTTCAACCCTTAATTTCAGGGTCTGCTGGTAATGTGGCAACGCAAACGTTGGCGGTAACTCTAAAAATGTTTTCAACGAATGAAAAAGGGTTTGTTAAAAACTCGATTAGAGAAATTCTTACAGGTATGATGAACGGCTTTGTCATTGGTTCAATTGCTTTTGGAACTACCTTTGCTTTTACTAGTTTTAATACTTCAACATCTGAACAACCTATAAAAATAGCATTTGTCGTAGGTGCTTCTTTATGGATGACAATTTTCATTGCACCTATCATTGCAATCACGATTCCATCCATCTTAAAGTTTTTTAAATTCGATCCTGCAGTAGCATCTGGCCCATTTATTACAACTTTACTCGATATGACAGCTTTATCCGTATATTTTGGATTAGCTACTTTTGTGTTTGGAGGCTTTTAAGATGAATAAGAAAATTAACTTTAAGCATTCTGATGATTCATTAAGAAAAACCTTTAAAACAATCCATGCATATGACCTAGCTTTACTATTTGAAAAAATAAATACAGAAGAAAGATTGCAATTGATTCGTCTAATAGATGATATCCGATTGAGAGATATGTTTGTCTCAATGGCCCATGAAGAACAAGAAGATTTATTCAATCTTCTAGAAACACCTAAACAAAAAGTACTATTAAGAAATCTAGAAAGTGATGATTTAAAAGCATTCATTGAAGAATTTGAAGAGGAACAAGAAAAAGAACATATCATTAGCTTGCTTTCAGCTGTTAAGAGAAAAGCAATTCACCTTCTTTTGACTTATAATGAAAATTTAGCAGCATCCATCATGTCCACGGATTATATGACACTTTCAAGAGATATGACAATCAAGGAAGCAACCGATTATATCGTTATATCTTCAAGAGAACAAGATTATATTGATACCATCTTTGTTGAAAATTCTGATAAAGAAATTGTTGGGTTAATTGACTTAAAACAATTGATTATGACTAGAAGTGGCAAAAAGATATTTGAAGTTATGGTTGAAGACATCCAATATGTCTATGAATATGAAACGATAGAAAAAGCAATTGAAGCTGTCCAAGATTATGATAGAAACTGTTTACCAGTTTTAAATAGTAAAAAACAAATTATAGGAATTATAACTGCAGATGATGTCTTTGATGAGATTGTAGAAAGCTCAGAAGAAGATTATCAAAAAATGGCTTTAATTTCTGATCATGATTCATCATCTTCAGCATTTAGACGGTCGAGACAGCGCCTACCTTGGCTCATGATTGCTGTTGTTTTGAATTTAATTATTGCAACCATCCTATCACTTTTCCAAGTTACTTTAATCCAAGTCATTGCACTAGTCTTATTTCAACCAACTATTCTAGGTATGGCAGGTAACATTGGAACACAATCTTTAGCCGTGACCATTTTAGGATTACATTTAGAAGAAATTGATGGCAAGAAAAAGGCTAAAAAACATGCATTAAAAGAGATGACAGTTGGTTTTATAAATAGCTTACTTTTAGCATCCGCTGCATTTATTTTTGTAACAATCTTTTTATCAATCGCACCTACTGGCAGTCAAGCACCTTTTGCGATTGCATCAGTCGTTTTCATTTCAGTGTTTGCCTCTATGTTTGTTGCGGGTACTATGGGTGCTTTAGTTCCCTTGATATTCAACCATTTTCACATCGATCCATCCGCTGCATCTGGACCCATCATGGCAACCATCAATGATCTAGTCACCCTTGTTATTTATTTTGGAATTGCCACTATTGTATTCATTTAAAAATTAGCATCATCAAATTCTACCATATAAAAATATGGTATAATAATAGAAAAGTCTTTAGAAAGAAGGAGAAATATGGAACAGTATATTAATTTGTATAAAGAATTCAGACAAAAAATTAAAGCATTCGAATATGCTTTTTGGTTAATGAGTTGGGATCAAGAAACTGAGGCACCGAATGCATCTGTTGATTATCGTAGTAAACAATTTCAAGTATTAGCTACAGAATCTTATATGCTTGAATCGGATCCCAAATATATCGAAGCAATTGAAAAGCTATATGAAAACCTTGATCAATTAGAAGATGAAGATTTGAAGATTGAAATTAAAGAAGCAAATAAAGGATTAAGAATCGTTAAGAAAGTTCCTAAAGATGAATGGATTGAATATCAGGTATTAACTCAATCTGGTTCTCATATTTGGGCACAAGCTAAAGAAAAAAACGATTTTGATATGTATGCACCAACGCTTGAAAAAATTGTTGATTTCAATAAGAAACTTGTCAAATATCTAGAAACTCCAGAATTAAAAGGATATGATATCTTACTTGATATGTTTGAAGAAGGATTTGGTGTTAAAGAATATGACACTTTCTTTAATACTGTCAAAGAGGAACTTGTACCTTTTGTTTTAGAAGTTACATCCAGACCTAAACAAAAGTTTAATCGTAGATTATCAAAAGCTGTTTATCCTAAAGATAAGCAAAGTGAATTCTCTCATTATTTGATGGAAGTATTCAGTTATGATACAAATAAAGGGTTGCTTAAAGAAAGTGCACATCCATTTACTTCTGGTGTAAGCAGTGTTGATACACGTATTACAACTCATTTTTATGAAAATAATCTTGCATCTGCAATTTTTTCGACCATTCATGAAATGGGTCATGGCATATATGAACAACAAAACGATCCTAAATATGATGATACTGCACTTCACGGTGGAACAAGTTTAGGTATCCATGAATCACAATCAAGAATGTATGAAAACATGATCGGTAGATCATTTGCATTTTGGAAGACTCATTATGCTAAACTGGTAGAATGTTTTCCAAAACAACTTAAAGATATACCAGTTGAAGAATTTTATCAATACATCAATCAAGCAAAACGTTCACTTATCCGTGTTGAAGCAGATGAACTCACTTATTCTCTTCATGTCCTCGTCAGATATGAAATTGAAAAAGAATTGATCAATGGTAAACTTAAAGTCAAAGATCTTCCAAGAAAATGGAATCAATTGATGGGACAATATGTTGGCAAACGTCCTTCAACCAATAAAGAAGGTGTCTTACAAGATATTCACTGGTCTGGTGGAGCTATTGGATACTTCCCAACCTATGCTTTAGGTTCAGCATATGCAGCGCAAATTTATCGCTCAATGAATAAAGAAATCAATGTTGAAAAAGTAATTGAAGAAAATAATATTGCAGCAATCAATGCTTGGAGCAAAGAACATATCCACAAGTTTGCTCAAACAAAGACACCTAAACAAATTCTTCAAATAGCAACTCAACAAGATTTTACTCCAAAATATTATGTTGAATATTTGAAAGAAAAATTTAGCAATTAAGGAAAAAAATTAAATTATGTTATCTATCCGGTCATTGTATCAAGTTGGTTATGGTCCCTCAAGTTCACATACGATGGGGCCAGCCAAAGCAGTCAAAATCATCAAAGATCAGGTTCCTGATCTTGACTATTATGAAATCACACTCTATAATTCTTTGGCTTTGACTGGAAAAGGGCATTTGACGGAAGAAGCAATTAAAGAGTCACTTTCACCATGTCAAGTGACTTTTTTGACGTCTATTGACGTTCATAAGCATCCAAACACATTAATGATTAGAGGATTTAAAGAAAATCATTTAATTATTGAAAAAGAAGTTCAAAGTGTTGGTGGAGGCCGCGTTATTTTTGTTGGTGAAGAAGAAAAGGAACCTTCAATTTATCCACTCAATACATTTAAAGAAATTAAAAATTATTGTAGAACCCACCACATGACTCTTGCAGATTATGTCTACTTGATTGAAGGAGAAGGATTCGATGAGTTTCTCGAAAGCATTTGGGAAACGATGAAAACTTCAATTATTAATGGTATATCAACGAGAGGTACACTTCCTGGGCCTCTTAAAATGAAAAGAAAAGCACCAGACTTATACAGTAGAGATGCAGAACAAGAAGTTCCTGAAATCACTGAAAATAGATTGGTGAGCAGTTATGCTTTCGCAGTGAGTGAAGAAAATGCAAGTGGCGGTATCATCGTCACAGCTCCCACATGCGGGGCTTGTGGTGTATTGCCATCAGTTCTCTATTATATGCATGAAAAGCACCAGGTAGTGACCAAAGAACGTATTCTAAGAGGTCTTGCTGTTGCAGGGCTTATTGGGAATCTTATCAAACATAATGCATCCATAAGCGGTGCAGTTGCAGGATGTCAAGCAGAGATAGGAAGTGCATGTGCCATGGCAGCAGCCGCGCATGCTACATTATTTAATTTATCAATGGATCAAGTTGAATATGCTGCAGAAATCGCTATCGAGCATCACCTAGGACTGACATGCGATCCAGTGAATGGGTACGTACAAATTCCTTGTATCGAACGTAATGCAGTTGCTGCACTTAGAGCAATTGATGCGTGTGGACTTGCATATTTTTTAACTGATTCACGTAAAATCTCATTTGATATGGTGGTTCAAACCATGTATCAAACTGGACTAGATATGCACTCATCCTACAAAGAAACTTCACAAGGTGGACTTGCTCAGTATTATAAGGAGGACGATGATGTTAACTGTTGGTGATGTATTTTTTGGTCGTTCAGTCGACATAGATTATCAAGGTCAAGGTATCGTCAAACATGAAGGATATGTTGTTTTTGTGCGCGGTATGCTTGATAATGAAGAAGCTAAAATTAAGATTACTCACTTAAATAAGCGGTTTGGACAAGGAGAAATTACTGAACTTATTAAATCAAGTCCTGATCGTGTTAACATTGAGATGCAAGATCTTGGTAGCTGTGATATGATTCATGTGTCTCCAGAAAAACAACTTTTATGGCAACAAAGAATTACAAAAGAAACCTTCAAAAAGATTATGGATTTAGATGTAGATGTTCATCCTACATTAACGGATAACAAATCAGAATTTTATCGCAACAAGAGTGTCTTTCACGTTATGGATACGCCATTCTTAACGCTTGGTTTATACAATAAAGAAAGCACAGAACTTATCCCTGTTGACCAATTTATCTTATCAGATTTGAAGACCAATGAAATGTTGAAACACTTAGCTGCTAAGCGTGTTTTAATTAACCCTAGAGTCTTTAAACATATGGTCTTTAGAACCAATTTAAACCAAGAGATATTGGTGACATTGGTAGCTACAAAGGAACTTTTTTTAGGTCGAGAAAATCTAGTAGAATACATTAAACAAATGCATAATGTTGTAGGTATAACAATTAATATAAATGACCAACCAAACAGAATATTAGGAAACCTATCATTAGTCTTATATGGTGATAATCTTATTGTTGAGCCAATAAACGATATAGATCTTATGATCAATGATCAATCATTCTTTCAGATTAATCTTCCAGTTATAGAAAAAGCATATGCACTCATCAAAAAAGAAATTCCAGATAATCAAACAATTATTGATGCGTATAGTGGTGTAGGTAGTATCGGGTTCTATTTAGCAAAAAAAGCTAAGAAAGTTATCATGATTGAGTCCAATGATGAGAGTTCAACCATGGCGAAGTTAATTAAAGAAAAACTGGGCTTTGAGCAAATTGAAGTCATCGATGATCGTGCGGAAAAGGTGATTCAACATTTCGATGGAGATTATTTAATCGTTGATCCTCCACGCAATGGATTAATGGAGTCTTTCATTCAATCAGTCCTTAAACAAAGCTATAAAAAAATCTTTTATTTATCTTGTGACGTAAAGACATTGGTTAGAGATATTTCTTTATTATCGAGTCAATATGAAATCAAAGACATTTATCCAATACGCATGTTCTTCCATACAACATCATTGGAGACGCTAGTCATTCTTAATCATAAATAAAAAAAAACTCAATTGAGTTTTTATTTTTCACTTCTGACAAAGGGGTTGAATTTTTTTTCATGTCCAATGGTTGTTGCTCTTCCATGTCCTGGATAAACATCTACATCATCACCAAATAATTCGTATAGATGTTTGATACTTTTATAGATTGTCATTGAATCGGAAAAAGGAATATCTGTTCTTCCGATGCTTTGAAAGAATAGAGTATCACCCGCAAATAAAGTCATATCTGTATATAAAACTGTTGAACCTTCTGAATGACCTGGTGTCTCATAAACAGTAAACTTCTTATTTAAAAATTGGAGCTCTTTCATATCATGAACCCAAACATCTACAGGTATTTCATAACCCCATCTATTATAAGGACCAACATGAAACCAAATCTCATCTTTTTTAGGAGCATAAACGGTTGTTCCAAATAAGTCTTTGATTTGTTTAACACCACCCACATGATCAACATGACCATGTGTTAAGTAGATGCCTTCTAAAATTAAGTTGTTTTTATGAATATAATCAATGACTTCTTCACTTTCATATCCCGGATCAATAACAAATGCTTTTTGACCTTCTGATACGATATAGCAGTTACTTCGATAGTCTCCTAATACAAATTTCATTATTTCCATGATATCACCCAAACATATTATAACATAATGAACTTTGCAGTCGTATTTCATGCATTCGAAGACAAAAAAAAGTATAATAACTAAGGATAGGAGTGATTACATGAAAATAGCAAATAATTATGTCGAACTCATTGGTAAAACGCCGATGCTTCGATTGAATAGATATGAAAAATTAGTAGGTAGTAAAGCGGAAATTATCGCAAAACTGGAGAATCATAATCCATTATCAAGTGTTAAGGACCGTTTGGCAATGGCATTAATAGAATCCATTGAAAAATTAGGATTAGTGAATGAACAAACTGTATTCGTTGAACCAACATCAGGTAATACAGGTATTGGCTTAGCTTTTGTTTGTGCAGCAAAAGGGTATAATCTCATTTTAACAATGCCTGAATCAGTTTCTAAAGAAAGAATACTTGTCGCAAAAGCACTTGGTGCAACAGTGATCTTAACAGATGGTTCTTTAGGGATGAAAGGATCTATAGAAAAAGCAAATCAATTACAACAAGCAAATCCTAACTATATCATACCAATGCAGTTTGAGAACTTAGCTAATCCAGAAATTCATCGCAAAACCACAGCAATAGAAATTCTTGAAGATACAGGTGGAAAGATTGATATATTCATAGCAGGTGTAGGCACAGGTGGAACAATTACAGGCGTAGGAGAAGTATTGAAAAAATATAATCCTAACATTCAAATAGTGGCTGTTGAGCCTAAAGATTCTCCAGTTTTATCAGGTGGTAAACCAGGACCTCATAAAATCCAAGGTATTGGTGCTGGATTTATTCCTAGTGTACTCAACACAAAAATTATTGATCAAATCATTACAGTATCAAATGAAGATGCTTTTGAAACTGCTAGACAATATGCTAAAACTGAAGGTGTCTTTGCTGGTATTTCATCAGGAGCAATCCTATATGCAGCAACTCAACTTGCAATACTAGAAGAAAATAAAGGAAAGAGGATTGTTGTCATCACTTGTGACACTGGTGAAAGATATTTATCGACAGCATTATATAACGATGGCATTTAAATGTACACGAGGTGATGTTGCAGCTGCTAAAAGATATGATCCAGCAGCACCTTGTAAATTGATGATCTATTTCACATATCCAGGTGTCATTGCATTGAGAAGACATAGATTCGCCCACAAGCTTTATTTAAAAGGGTTAAAAAATCTAGCCAGATGGATTTCATATCGAACACGTAAAAAAACGGGTATTGATATTCATCCAGCAGCAGTGATTGGTAAATGTGTCTTTATTGACCATGGTATGGGGTTAGTTATTGGAGAAACAGCAGTTGTTGGTGATCACTGTGTGTTATATCACGGTGTCACTTTAGGCGCGAATACTTTTGATAAAGTAGATCGTCATCCAAAATTAGGTAGAAACGTTATCGTGTATGCAGGTGCTAAAATTATTGGTCCTGTGCATATTGGAGATAATTCTATTATTGGCGCAAATTCAGTAGTTGTTAAGGATGCACCTGCAAATAGTCGGTTAAAAGGCATTCCTGCGCATCATTTTCCAACAAATGAAGCAAAAAATTGATTCAGGTTTGACATCCTATTCTTTTTAGAATAAACTATGTTAATGTTAAGATATACATTGACAAAAAATGCAAAATTTGTTATCATTAATTGAGTTTTAGGAGGAAGTTTATGATTTGGGTAGATTATATAGTCATAGTAACAGCAGTTTTACTTGCAACAGTCGTCATGATGATGCATTCAACAGATAATATTAAAGACGCCTTTAGTGGTGAAAAGTCTGAATTATTTAAGAATAAGAAAACTAGAGGTTTTGAATTATTTTTAATGCGTACAGCTGCAGTATTATCCGTCATTTTGGTAGTTACAGTTGTTTTATCAAACAATTTGCCACACTAATTCAAATGCATACTGATAAGTAAAAAGTGTTTCCAAAGAAGCGCTTTTTTCATTGGATGAGGAGTTCTATGCCACAAAGATACTTTTTAGATCAACTGAATCAACCGATTACTGGTCAAGATGCTCATCACATGATTAAAGTGATGCGTATGAATGATGGAGAAGAAATCATTGTTTGCTCAAAAGAGCAATGTTTTTTAGCTTCAATTAAGATTGAAGGATCAGAGGTTTCATATCAAGTGATTCGCCAATTGGATCAACCCTCAGTTATGGATGTTACTCTTATTCAGGGCTTACCAAAAGGTTCAAAAAATGAATTTGTTGTGAAATATGGAGCCATCTTTGGAGCTAACAAAATCATATTTACACCAATGCAAAGAAGTATCGCTAAATTGGAAAATACAGACAATAAATTGAAAAGACTATCTATGATAGCTAAAGAAGCATCAGAACTTGCACATCGATTTGATGTCCCAAAAATCTTTTTTGAAAAGTCTTTAAATCAAATCAAATTTGATTCATTTGATTTAATCTTACTTGCTGATGAAAACAATAAGACTCAAATGATTGATCAAGTGATTCCTCAATCAATAAAAGGGATGAAGATTGCCCTCATTATTGGTCCTGAAGGTGGTATCACTGTTGCAGAAAGAGAAATGCTACAAGATAAAAAAGCAATCTCTATTTCTCTTGGACATAACATCATTCCAACAGAAGCTGCATGCCTTTATGCATTAAGCTATCTTTCAACTAAAAAATATTAAATTATTTTGACAAATTTTTAAAAATCATATATAATGAAACAGGCTATGAACCTAGCGTGGAAGGAGGGCAGACAATGCCTAAAACAATCGTTCGCGAAAAAGAATCAATTGAAGATGCTTTACGCCGCTTTAAACGTGACGTTTCTAAGTCAGGAAACCTCCAAGAAGCACGCAAGCGTGAATTTTACATGAAACCTAGTGTAGCACGTAAAGAAGCAGCACGTGCAGCACGCGCCAAGAAAAAGTAAAGTTTATGAAATTCGCACTTTAAATGGTGCGTTTTTATATTTCGACTAAAAAAAAGTACACCAGTGCTTTTTTATTTTTGGGCATGTGGTATAATAAATACACGGTAAGGAGCGGATTTAATGAAATTAAATCGACAAATTCATCATGCCGAAGCCATCGCAAGATTGGTGGGCATACAAGATCGTAACCTTCTAGTTTTCAAGCAATATCTAGGTATGAATGTTTCTCTAATGGGTTCTGAAATAATTACTGATGCTCCAAAGGAACAGCTACCATTGTTGGAAGCTATTTTTGCTGTCTTAATCGAGCTTGCAGAACATCAAATTCAATTATCAGAACGTGATGTTATGTATATCATCAAATTAGCCGAAAAAGATCAATTAGACAATGTGTTTGAGCTCTATCAAAACCGGAGAAAGGTTTTAGTCAATGATTCTGGTCGTTCAATTTATCCGAAAACATTCAATCAAAAAATATATGTTGATGCTATTTCAAATTACGATCTAGTATTTGGTGTTGGACCTGCTGGAACAGGTAAAACATATTTAGCAGTTGCTCAAGCAGTTGCTGATTTAAAAAATAGTAAAATCAAAAAATTAATTTTAACAAGACCAGTCGTTGAGGCTGGTGAAAATCTTGGATTCTTACCAGGAGATTTAAAAGATAAGGTCGATCCATACCTTGTACCTCTCTATGATGCCCTTTATGAAATGTTGGGGATGCAAACCACACTAAGTTTAATGGAAAAAGGCATTATTGAGATTGCTCCTCTTGCTTATATGCGAGGTAGAACATTAGAAAATGCTTTCGTCATTTTAGATGAAGCTCAAAATACGACTCAAGTTCAAATGAAGATGTTTCTTACGCGTTTAGGCTTTGCATCTAAAATGGTTATTACAGGTGACCCATCACAAACAGATTTACCTAAAGGTGCATCATCTGGTCTAAATCAAGCACTTCATCTACTTGAAGGATTAGAGGATATCAAGATTGTTCAATTTGAGAAGATTGATGTCGTGAGACACCCACTTGTTCAACACATACTTGAAAGGTACGAGAATAATGAAAATCCAACTTCATAATCAAACCAAAGAAGATATCAAACCGATAAAGGATATTCTCCAAAAGATATTCAAACCAATTAAAAATGATAAAAATATGCAAATTATCTTTTTAGATCAACATGCAATTCATCAGATGAATTTGACTTATCGCCAAATAGATAGACCAACAGATGTATTAAGTTTTATCAATGATGATGAAAAAGATGACTCTATTGGTGATATATTTATTTCAATTGAACAAGCTAGAAGCCAAGCACTTGACTATGGTCATTCATTTGAAAGAGAAATAGGATTTTTAGCAGTTCATGGATATTTACATCTCTTGGGATATGATCATCATACCGAAGAGGAAGAAAAACTAATGATAATTGAACAGGAGCGCATTTTAAAGAATGCGAACTTAGAAAGGAATTAGACATGAAGGATTTAGAACAAGCATTACTTGCAAGAAGTCGTGCATATACACCCTATTCAAATTTTAAGGTAGGCGCAGCAATATTACTCAAGGATGGTACTTATGTACTTGGTGCAAATATTGAGAATGCATCATTTGGACTATCTAATTGTGCTGAAAGAAGCGCATTATTTTCTTTGTATAGCCAGGGCTATAAAAAGGAAGATATTGTTTCAATAACAATTGTAGCAAATGATCATGGCCCAGTTTCACCTTGTGGAGCTTGCCGTCAAGTCATGCATGAATTGTTACCTAAAGATACAAAGATTGTTTTAGCAAACACTGAAGGCAAAACGATGGAAACGACACCTGATGGATTGTTACCATATGCCTTTATATTAGACGAAAAACCAAAAGATGAGTAGTCATAAGTCTGGTTTTATTGCGATTGTTGGTCGCCCCAATGTAGGTAAATCAACATTACTTAATGCCCTTATAGGCGAAAAAGTGTCAATTATAAGTCCTAAGCCACAAACGACAAGAAATAGAATCATGGGTGTTTATACACAAAAAGATTATCAAATGATTTTTGTAGACACACCAGGTATGCATAAAGGTAAAGACTTACTTAATAAATCCATTGACAAACTAGCTGTATCTTCGATTAAAGATGTTGATATGGTCTTATTTGTCGTTGACAATCCTAAAGGTGAGGCTGAAGATATTATTATTCAATACTTTAGAGGATCGAAAATTCCTGTGTTTTTGGTTATCAATAAAATTGATGAACTAAAAAATAGATCTGAAATAGATGAAGTTATTATTTCATATTTAGGATCTCATGAATATGAAGGTGTTTTTCCAATATCAGCTAAGGATCACACACATCTAGATAAACTTGTTGAAACTTTAATTCCTTATCTACCAGAAGGTCCACTTTATTTTCCAGAAGAGATGAAAAGCGATCAAAGTGAATATCAGATTATGTCTGAACTGATTAGAGAAAAGATCTTATATCATACTGAACAAGAGGTTCCCCATTCGGTTGCTGTTGTGATTGAATCCATAGAAGAAAATGAAGAACTCAATACTTTAGATGTTTCAGCATTAATTATTGTTGAACGTGCAACACAAAAACAAATTCTAATCGGTAAAAATGGTGATAAGATTAAAAAAATTGGAACCGAAGCAAGAAAAGAGATTAATAGTTTACTCAATACCAAGATTCATTTGACCTTATGGGTTAAGATTAAAAAAGATTGGCGTAATCGCCCGAGCGATTTAAAAGCTTTTGGTTATGGTGAAGATAGCTAATGGAAGGTTTGATTTATAAAGTGCAACCCTATCAAGAGCATGCACGACTCTTATTCGTTTATACACCAAAAGGTAAAAAAACCTTACTTGCTCAAGGCTCTCAAAAGCTCAATCATCCCAATCGTATTTTGGCTCAATATTTAACTCAAATTGAGTTTAAGGATCAAGATAAGAGCTTTTTGACCTTATCAGAAGCAAAAATCATTGATGACTTCTCCAAAATAAAAGAGGATTATTTACTCACAAAAAATTCAGCCTTTATGCTTGAAATTATCGATCAACTTATTGTTGATGATTATAACCACCAAGAAATTTATCAGGATTTGATTCTGGCATTGCACGCAAAGTATCCTGAAATTGCTAGCTTAAGCTTTGCACTTAAAATCTTAAAGCCTCTAGGTTATCCTCTTGACATGAATGCTGATGGCAGAAAAGTATTAGGTGTTAACATTGAAAAAGGTGGTTTAGTCTATCAAGGTGAAACGAACATCATTGATTTAGATATCAAAGAAGCAATTGTTTTACTTAAGCTAAATTTTATACCATATCAGGATTTAGAACAGTATGAAACAGAGATTATTCATAAAATAAAAGAATTTATTTTAAAATACTATCAGTATCATTTACAATCAACGTTAAAAAATTTACAATAGACATTAAAGGATGTGTTCACATGGTTACTTTAGACCAACTCGTTCAATTTGCAAAATCAACTGGATATATTTACCAAGGCAGTGAATTATATGGTGGGCTTGCCAATACTTGGGATTATGGTCCTTTAGGAAGCTTGCTCAAGAAAAACATCAAAGATGCATGGATTAAAAAATTTCAAAGACAAACACCAAATAATGTTTTACTAGATAGTTCCATCTTAATGAACAGTGAAGTATGGAAGGCTAGCGGACACGTTGGTGGTTTTAGTGATCCTCTAACTGAATGTAAGAGCTGCAATCAAAGATTTAGAGCAGACAAATTGATTGAAGATCATGATCCTTCGGTTTCAGCTGATGGATGGACTACAGACAAGATGTATCAATACTTGACTGAACATGAAGTCACATGCCCTAATTGCGGTAAGAAAGAATTTCTTCCTATTAGAGCATTTAATATGATGTTTCAAACACACCAAGGTGTTGTTTTAGAACAAGCAAACCAAATTTATTTACGTCCAGAGACTGCTCAAGGTATTTTTATCAATTTCAAGAACATTCAAAGAACAACTAGAAAAAAGGTTCCATTTGGCGTTTGTCAAGTTGGTAAATCCTTTAGAAATGAAATCACTCCAGGTAATTTTATTTTTAGAACCAGAGAATTTGAGCAAATGGAATTAGAATTCTTTTGCAAACCAGGTACTGAAATTGAATGGTTTAATTACTGGAAAGCATTCTGTATGGATTGGCTCATTTCTTTAGGTCTAAAAAAAGATGCTTTAGTCTTTGATGACCATAAACCAGAAGCATTGAGTCATTATTCAAATGCAACGACTGATATTCGCTTTCAATTCCCATGGGGATTTGATGAATTATGGGGTATTGCATCTAGAACTGATTATGACTTAAAAGCACATCAAATTCAATCAGGTGAGAATTTAGGATATTTAGATCCTGATACGAATGAAAGATACTTGCCTTATGTCATCGAACCATCTGTTGGTGTTGAAAGACTCATCTTAGCATTCTTAACCAATGGCTATGATGAAGAAACACTTGAATCAGGCGATACAAGACAAATCTTGCACATTCATCCTACACTTGCTCCTTATAAAGCAGCAATCTTACCTTTAATGAAAAAAGATCATAGCCAAAAGGCACTTGACATTTATAATGAACTAAACCAATATTTTGATGTGGTATATGATGAAACACAAAATATCGGCAAACGGTATAGAAGACAAGATTCCATAGGTACATACTTATGCATTACTGTTGACCATGAAACTGAAAATGATCAAGCAGTTACAGTTAGAAACAGAGATACAATGTTACAAGTTAGAGTTCCTATTGCTGAACTTCGTAGTTATATTGAAAAGGCAACACAATTTTAATTCAGAAAGCGAAGGTATTCATGAAAAAATTTATTGGACTTTTCATCTTCATTTTGTCACTGGTTTTCATGAGTGGCTGTACAACCGAAATCGTTCCACCAATTGAACCACCCATAGTGGTAGAACCTACCATTGCTGAATTAGTCGAATCAAAATTAGACTCTTTGAGCCTTAATGAAAAGGTTGCTCAAATGATTCAAGCTGAAAGGGGATATATTTCTCCTGAACAAGTTGAAACATACGGTATTGGGTCTATTTTGAGTGGTGGTGGATCTCATCCAACATCCTATCTTGACACTGCAGATGATTGGTATCAAATGTATTTCAATTATCAGCAAAGTGCTTTAAATAGTTCAAGTGAAATTCCAATCATTTATGGTATTGATGCTGTACATGGTAATAACAATCTTTATGGAGCAACTATTTTTCCTCACAATATTGGATTAGGTGCAGCAAATGATCCTGATTTGATGTATGAAATTGGAAAAGCAACCGCAGAAGAAATGCGAGTCACTGGCATCACATGGACATTTGCACCTGCTGTCAGTGTTGTATCAGATATTTCATGGGGAAGAACCTATGAAGGACTTAGCGAAAATCCAATCATTCATCAAAATCTTGTACAATCCATGATTTTAGGATTACAAGACAATGGTGTGAGTGCAACAACCAAACACTTTGTTGGTGATGGTGGGACTGCTTTTGGTGTTGATCAGGGAAATGTCATCCTTGATGAACAAACCATTAGAGATATTCATTTACTACCTTATTATGAAGCCATTGAAGCTGGTGTAGATACCATCATGATTTCATATAGTTCAATCAATGATATGAAGATGCATGGTAATGATTATTGGATTCATGATGTCTTAAAAGAAGAAATGGGATTTAAGGGATTCATTATTAGTGACTGGAATGCAATTCATCAACTTCCAGGAGATTATAGCGACCAAATTGTTAATTCAGTCAATACTGGTGTTGACATGTTAATGGAGCCATCTGATTGGCTTTCTGCATATGACACATTAAGTCAAGCTGTTTTGAATCAACGTATTTCTATAGAAAGAATTGATGATGCAGTTTCTAGAATTCTAACAGTCAAATATACAAGAGGATTAATGGATCATCCATTTGATCGACTTGCTCCAGAAACAAATCTTTACACACAAGAACATCAGGATTTAGCAAGAGAAGCAGTGAGAAAATCACTTGTTCTATTAAAAAATGATGGTCAAGCATTGCCTTTATCAAATAATGAGAGTATATACATTACAGGACCAGCAGTAGATCATGTTGGCTATATGTGTGGTGGTTGGACAACTTATTGGCAAGGCAATACTGCAAGTGATATCGGTGTTGGCATCTCAATTAAGGATGCTCTATCTAATGTTGTTAACGCTCAAAGTGTTAGTTTAGCAACAACTTGGGCAAATGCAGATACAGTGATTGTAGTTTTAACTGAAACACCTTATAGTGAAGGTGTTGGTGATCACGATCAATTAACACTAACAACTGGATTGTCTCATCCTGATAATGCAGCTGCTCTTCTGATTGCAAACCAAGCTCAAGCAGCTGGTAAAAATGTTATAGGCATTCTAATTTCTGGACGTCCATTAGTTTTAGGAAGTTATTTAGATGATTTTGATGCATTCATTGCAGCTTGGCTACCTGGATCAGAAGGTGGATCTGGTATTGCTGATGTTATTTTTGGAGATTATGATTTTACAGGTAAGTTATCATTTACGTGGCCAAAAGATATTTCTCAAATAGGATACACATCAACAAGATCAAACTATGATGAATCCTATGTAATGTTTCCATTTGGTTACGGATTAAGCTATAGATCATAATCATAGAAAGGAAGACAAATATGGAAGATAAACTGATTTTGGAAATCAATGAAAAAACTCCGATTGTTGACTTGGTCAGCGAGTTTGTTTCACTTGCCAAAAAAGGTAAGAACTATATGGGTCTATGTCCTTTCCATCAGGAAAAAACACCAAGTTTTTCGGTTTCTCCTGAGAAAAATATTGCAAAATGTATGTCTTGTGGTGAAGGTGGATCTCCGATTAATTTTTATAGAAAGATAAAAAATATATCTTTTGAAGAAGCAGCTTCCATCCTTGCAGAGCGTGCAGGCATCGAGATAAAAACAGAAAAAGTCAAAAAGGATCCAAATACTTTATATTATCAACTCATGAATGAGGTTGCTGCCTTTTATCAATTTAACTTAAAAAACAGTGAAAAAGGACAAGAAGCATTAAAGTATTTATATCAAAGACAGATGACTGATGAATTGATCAATCATTTTAAATTGGGATATGCTCCAACACACGGAAATACACTTTATCAAGTACTTAAGGATAAGAAATACTCAGTAAGTGATATGATATTACTTGGTGTTGTTAAACAATCCGATGACGGATCTTATTATGATTTATTTAGTGATCGCATCATTTTCCCTATTACCAATCCTAAAGGCGAGGTTGTTGGCTTAAGTGGAAGAACCATGAATCCTAAAGATTTAGTTAAATATGTGAACAGCCCAGAAACAGTCATATTTAAAAAAGGTTATCTCCTTTATCATTTAAATGAAGCTTTAAGTGATATTAGAATGAGTAAACAAGTCGTTTTATATGAAGGATTCTTTGATGTCATTAGTTCATATGCTGCAGGTGTTAAAAATGGTGTAGCAACCATGGGAACAGCACTCACTGTCAATCAAGCAAAACTTATCAAGAGTATAACTCAATCAGTTGTTGTTGCTTATGATGGAGACTCGGCTGGACTTAAAGCGATTGATCATGCTATTCCTGTATTAGAAAAAGAACAACTCAAAGTTGAGGTACTAACAATACCTGAAAAAATGGATCCAGATGATTTTGTAAAAGCATATGGACCTGAAAAGTTTGAAATGCTTTTTGGTGAATATACAAAGGATGCTTATGCATTTAGATATGATTACTATAAGCAAAGCAAAAATCTACAAGATGCAAATGACATGAAGGCTTTTAGAAGACAAGTCATGATGATGTTGCAAACATCAGATGCAAGTGTTAAAGGTTATTATCTACAAAAACTTGCTCAAGATCTAAACATTCCTATAGAGACCCTAAGTCCAAGGAAAATAGAGAACTTTAAAGAGCCAGTCATACCAAAAATAGATAAACCAAGAATGCTTGATAAATATGCGAAAGCAGAACGCTATTTAATCTTTGCGATGTTAAGATCTAAGAAAGTAGCAGAAAAAGTCATTATTAAGTTAAAGCAAACTGACTTTGCTGAACCACTGACTGCAAATATTCGTTTGAATATAGAGACTTATTATGAAGAGCATACAGAACTTGTTTTAGAAGATTTTCTGGATCAACTGACTGGTGAGCAAAGAACTTATGTTGAAACCCAACTATTAACTGACATGTTTTGGGTCAAAAAATTAGAAGTTTCGGATGCAGAAGTTGAATCGTACATCACTCAAATCAAGGAAGCAAATCTGAAGCGAAGATATGAATATTTAAAAGAAAAAATTGAAAATGAAGAAAATGTAAGCAGTATTCTAATCAATGAAAGAGATCAGATTATTGTGCAATTGAAACATAAAAATTAGGAGGTATTTTGTGGAACTAGAAAAAGTTATTGCCCAGCTCGTTAAGAAAGCAGGGAAAGAGAAATTTTTAAATCTTGAAGATGTTTTACCATTTGCAAAACCAGGTAGTGAAACGTATTTCAATATTGAAAGAGAATTATTAGATAATGATGTGGATATCTTATTACCTGAAGAACTAGAAGATGATGAAGAAACTGAATTATCAACAAGTTCACTTGAAATTGAAGAAGATGACGATGATGATACTGATTTTGACCTTGAAGAAGTTGAGCCAGATGACTTATCTTTAAGTGGATTAGAAGTTGAGGAAGAAGAACTCATCAACATCGAATCGATTGCATCTAACATTAAGATTGATGACCCTGTAAGAATGTACTTGAAAGAAATCGGACAAATACCTCTACTTAATCAAGAAGATGAAAAAAAGTATGCTGTTTTAGTTTCTAATGGTAGATATGCAAAAGAACAACTAGATGAAATTAACAGTGGAACACTAGAATTACCAGAAAATGATATTGAAGAATTAAGAATATCTTTAGAACGTGCGATGATTGCAAAAAACAAACTGGTTGAAGCAAACTATCGTTTGGTTGTTTCTATAGCTAAAAGATATGTAGGCCGTGGATTACTCTTCTTGGATTTAATTCAAGAAGGCAATATGGGCTTAATGCGTGCTGTTGATAAGTTTGATTATGAAAAAGGATTTAAGTTTTCAACATATGCAACATGGTGGATTCGCCAAGCGATTACACGTGCGGTAGCTGACCAAGCGAGAACGATTCGTATTCCAGTTCATATGGTTGAAACAATCAACAAGATGATTCGTATTCAAAGACAACTCATTCAGGATTTAGGCAGAGAACCTTCTTTAGAAGAAATCGCTCAAAAGATGGGTATAACTGCTGAAAAAGTTCAAAATATACAACGTATTGCTAAGGAACCAATTTCATTAGAAGCTCATGTCGGTGAAGAAGAAGATTCTTCATTGGGTGATTTTATTTCTGATCCTAATGCGCTCACTCCTCATGAATTTATGCTTCAAGAAATGGTTAGACAAACACTTGACGAAGTCTTGGAAACACTCACAGACCGCGAAGAAAAAGTTTTAAGATTAAGATATGGTTTATTTGATGGAAAGAATCATACGTTAGAAGAAGTAGGTCGTGAATTTGGCGTTACACGTGAACGTATTCGTCAAATTGAAGCAAAAGCTTTAAGAAAACTAAGAAGCCCATCAAGACAAAACAAACTACGCGAATTTTATTATGGCAAGAAGTAAGAGAATTGAATATCTAGCCAATCTCACTAAAGGATTTGATAGAGTCCTTGATATAGGCACAGATCATGGTTTTGTTTTAGCACATGCATTTGAACACAATTTAATCAAAAGTGCGATAGCAAGTGATTTAAGAGAGAAACCCCTAAATCAAGCTAAAACGAATCTTAAAGGATATCCGGTTGAATATATAATTGCAAATGGATTCAAAGGGATTCAAAGAGATTTTGATTTAGCAATTATTGCTGGTATGGGTGCGTATTTGATCACAGAAATCATGAATGATGCACCCCAAGGTAATCAAACCTATCTACTTCAAGCAAATGATAAAATTGAGATTTTAAGAGAATATTTAATAAATCATGAATTCAAAATTGTCGATGAATATGTCGTTCTTGATAAATTCTTTTATGTGATTCTTAAGGTCGTTAGGGGTAAAATGAATTTACTTGATGAAGATATTTATTTAGGTCCTATCCTAAAAAATAAATCAGAAGCTTTACCTTATTATGCTAAAAAAGCGAAACAAATTGAAAAAATACTGCCTCATGCAGACGAAAAGCGCCAAGAAATACTTAAAAAAATGCTTAAAATCTATAAAAACAGTTGAATGTGATAAAATTTAAGTAGATTAAGGCACCTTGACTACATATGCACTCATCTAGACATGGCAAAATTCATATCGTTGCCAAAGGAGATAAAAAATAATGAAAGAATATCAAAAACTACAAAGATTAGATAGAGCCCTTCAAGTTTTTAGAAGAAGCGGTGTATACAAGCGTTCATCAACTAAATTAAGTGATGCTGACATCATGGTTATGTTTTGTGTGGCATTTTGTGATTTGTATCAAAAAGTCAAATTAACCGATGTAGCAAATACACTTAGAGTAACACTACCTGCGATTACACATAAGGTCAATGAGCTCGTAGATAAGAATTATTTAGAAAAAGAAACATCAACTAAGGATTTAAGAGTTACTTATATTAAGCTGACTCCTGAAGGAAAAGCTTATGTAGAATCGATTAAGGAAGAGTATTATCGTCCTTTGAAACTTCTTGTAAGAAACCTTGGAGAAGAAGATACACAAACATTGATGCGCATCTTAGATAAAATCAGTCAAATGGGAAAGATTGCATAATCTTTCCTTTTTTTATTTATAAATAAACAAAAAATAGTGTATCAATAATTTGATACAAGTATGCACTTTACATTCGAACGTGATTAGGTTATAATATTCATTGCCTGCTCATGTGTTTCAATAGCTCAGCTGGATAGAGCAACGGCCTTCTAAGCCGTCGGTCGGGGGTTCGAATCCCTCTTGAAACGCCACTAAGTAATTTACCCCGTCAATCGGGGTTTTTATTTTATTGATAAGAGTAATTGAACCGGTAATATCAAAGTAGACACCTTGCATCAATGTCTGAGTAAATACTCACTTTTTATGCAATTTTTAAAAAGACTAAGAGGATGCAGCAGAATCCATGGAAAGAAATTTAGTTCGTAGCCTCGATGGTAGTCTATAATCAAGTTCAGCCATAAATTGGCTGAGTGTTGATTCTAATTCTTATTGATCTATATCAGATGATTCTATACTTAAATACTTGCCTACAAGTTCAATAATATATATAATGCTTTGCATAATAGGCTTGTTTTTCATTGATTTTTACAAGTTTGTCCTGAAACTCTTTTCAATCCATAGATACTACATTTCTTCTTAGCTAATAAATTATCACTGAACTTCTGTTATAATGAAAAAAGTTCCACTAAATAGTAGAACTTTGGTTTCTTAATTATTCATACAACACACTTACTTAGAAGACTAGGATATAAAAAACTTGAAATAATCCGTTTTTTATATTAGATATTGAATTTCCCCTCCATAACTAACTTCTAAAATTCCACTGTCAACGTATGTTTGAAACATTTCAGTAATAGATTCAACATCACTGGTTATAATAACCACTTTGTTTTCCTTCTCATTATTAGTAATTATCATATTTACATCAATATCGAGTCTAGAATCAACAATCAATTGATGTAATTGCAATAAGTCGGAGAAATTATTTTTAACAAATGTATATGAAACATTTTTATCATCCAAATAATCAAGCAAATCTTGAGGTGAATCATCTCTAATGCAAACTACCATACTACCATTTTCAGAATACCCACCTCCGAAAAATTGATTGTAGTAAGTATATATATACTCAAAATCAGCATTTGGGAATCCTTCGTTCAAGTAAATGTTAGTTATCTCAATATTCTCCAATTCTGCCACCTTTTTTTCCAAAGCATATACACTAGTTATAGAACTAGTAAAACCAACAACTAAAGTGATGATTAAAAGACTCAACATAAAAACACTTGGTGTAAGTTTATATAATTTAACTTGTCTAGTTGTTAGAGCCTTATTAAATCTACGGTAATAAAGAATGGTGTATACACTGATTATAAAAATTAAAACCACCAAAACTATGATATATCTAATCATAACTATTTCCTCCTTCTATCAATTGACTCTTTAAATTTACTTACATACGTTCTAGTAATGTATACAATTTCGTTATTTTTTAGTGTTAATTTAACTCTAGAATTAATTTGTGGTGATATTTTTCTAATTTCTGATATATTTACAACTTGAGATTTATTAGCTCTAATAAATATCTCACTGTAAATATCGGCTTCAAAAAAATTTAAATTCTCATTCACAAAAAGTTCGCTTCCATTTTTGAGTAGAACTTTGTTTTTATATGTGTTAGCTTGTACTAAACAAATTTCATTTAAATTCGCATAAATTCTATTTCCTTTGAAATCACAACCTATAATTTGCTTTCTCTGAAAATCAACTTCTATAAAGTAATAATCTGCTATATCTGAAATAATAAATCCATTATCTTCGAAAATATTTCTAAATTTATCATAATTCTCTTCTTTACAAATAATTTTAACTTTCATCACATCACCTGCTTAAATTGTACAATATTAATTTAAATATTCAATTACTTTATATTAAGTCGCATTATATTGACCCTTAAGTTGCAAAAAACACTCATGTGAGTGCTTTTAATATACAGACAAATTCAATTCAGAAAGAATATTTATAGCTTTACTGAAATACGAGTTACCATCAATACCCAAACTTAGGACTCCGATAACATTAGTTTCATAATACCCTTCTCCAATGTAGAAAGTTAGTGTCAGTGGCCCACCTGAATCGCCATGGTGGGTTTCTATATCAGTAGAAAACATGTCAACATATAATACATTGTAATTGTCATCAATAATTGTTATTCCATTTCCTGTAATTTGTCCATTTTCCACTGCAGTATTAATTCCACCATCAGCAGCGAAAGTTCCATGAAATGACACTGAAGTACCTATAGCATAATAGGAAGAAAAGGTACCTACAGTATAATATGATCCACCGAATATTAAACTTCTAGATGGTAGCCAAGTTGTTCCAATCCATGGATCTCTTAATTTTATAAATGCGCCATCAACATCTCCATCCTCAAAATGCCATCCACTGGCAACATCACCTGCATGGTAACCATCATAATATACATCTGTACCAGTAGTTGAACCTGACAACACTACACAGTGCCCAGCTGTAACAAACCCAGGATTACCATTACTATCTTTTGCTGCGAAACCAACGGTACATTGACTTTGTCTTATTACATATGCATGGCCATTAACTGTGTATTTAACGTTGTAATCAATTTCTGGAATCAGTGTTTTCACTTCTAGCGTGTCAAAATCAATGTCGTTGCTTAATTTATTTTTAAACTCAGAGATTGGTAACTCTGACAATATGACAACTTTATTTTTGATTATATCAACAGAAATTTCTCGAATCTTCAAATCAGCTATATTTTGCAGCACTATCTCCTTAACTTCTTCAAGTTTTTTTAATGAATATATAACATTTTTTACTTCGTATTCAACTCCAAGGTTATAATTGTTTTTAAACCGCTCAACATTATGTTCCACAACATTGATAAATAATGTTGTATCCTCAAAATATACTCCACCATAGATTTCATTAAAGCTTACATTATTTTTTTCTTCATTCATCATGTCATTAAACATCTTAAATTTGTAAGCTTGCTCATTTTGTTTCTCTAATAGATTAGACTCTGTTTTATCGTTCATTGCAGAAACCGAAGTCAAATTTAATAATGTAAACATTACAGCAAAAACCATAATTACAGCAATAATTTTTTTCATTCTAAACCCCCTATATATTTTTGGTAGTGTCAAAAATTGATTTTTTTGACCTACTTTTCTTCATATTTTTATACTCTTTAAGATAATAAAAAGAGTAGTTAATCCCGTGTTATAATGAATGTGCGAACATCACATATAAGGAGATCAACTACCTATGCAAAG